>CAVESN010000050.1:4123-14181 GCA_963618365.1 Bacteroides uniformis | reverse complement strand
TATAGCGCTTGTCTCCATCAGAGTAGAACACAAGAGCGATATTCGCTGAGCGGTTGGGATCATACTCGATACTCTTCACAGTACCCTCAACGCCATGCTTGTCACGCCTGAAATCAATCAAACGATACTTGCGCTTCACGCCACCACCACGACGGCGGACACTAATGTGACCGAAGCTGTCGCGTCCACCAGTTCTGTGAAGATACTTGGTGAGGGACTTCTCAGGCTTCTTCGCAGTAATCTCGTCGAAGACTAGGGTAGTCCGCTGGCGAAGGCCCGGGGTATTGGGTTTATAAGTTTTCAGTGCCATACCTATTCTCCTCAAACGCCTTCGATGGCCTGGATTTGATCACCCTTGGCCAAGGTCACGATTGCCTTTTTCCAATCACCAGTGTTCCCAAGGGCATATCCACCCTTTCCTCTGGAATATTTCGGCTTTCCTTTGACAATCATCGTGTTGCACTTCACCGCAGTCACTTTGAACAGCTCGCTGACGGCATCCATGATCTGGAGCTTGGTGGCATCCATATGAACACGGAAGGTGTACTTCTTGGTTTCTCCCTCACGGGCGAAATTGCTCTTCTCGCTCAAAATCGGGGCAATGATAATCTGATCTGCTCTCATTTTGCGGCCTCTTTCGTTTCACCGTAAAAATCGTTCAGGTTCTTTGCACCAGTCTCCATGACCACGATCTTTCTGCTGTAAAGCAGCTCATGCGCGCTCAGCCTGTTGTAGGACTGGACGTGGACGTAGGGAATGTTGCGTGCAGCGCGTCGAACCATGGCATCATCACCCTTGAGCACCAGCAAAGTGCGGGTCTCTTCCGGATTGAACGCCTTGACGATCTTCACGATATCTTTGGTCTTGCCAGACTCCACAGTGAAATCCTCGACAACAACCAAGCGGTTCTCCTGAACGCCAAGCGTCAGAAGACTCTTCATGGCAAGCCGCTTCATCTTCTTGGGAAGCACCCAGCCATACTCGCGCGGCTTCGGTCCGAAAATGGTTCCACCGCCCACCATGAGCGGAGACTTCTTGTCACCCTGACGGGCATTTCCGGTTCCCTTCTGCTTGAAAGGCTTCGTGTTGCTGTAGTTGACCTCAGCACGAGTCTTTGTGCAAGCAGTACCGACTCTGCGGTTTGCAAGCTCGTTGTTGATGGCGTAATAAATCGTACCGTTGCTGACTTCGTGAGCGAACACTTCATCGTTCAGCTCGACCGACCTCAGTTCTTTTCCATCAGTAGAAAATACTTTCGTTTCCATATCTTACGCCCTTATTTCTTCACTGCTTTCTTCACGATGACGACGCTCTGGGTCGGTCCGGGAATTGCACCCTTAACCATAATGACCCTGAGGTCCTCGTCAATCTTGACGACTTTCAGGTTCTGTACAGTGACATTGTCGTTACCCAAATGTCCTGCCATGCGGTGACCCTTGAACGTACGCGCAGGGGTAGATGACATGGCGGTGCCACCAAGATCACGGTGGAACTTAGAACCGTGAGTAGCACGCCCGCCCTTGAAACCATAGCGCCTCATACCACCGGCGAAACCTTTACCTTTCGAAGTTCCAGAAACATCAACGTACGTTGTATCCTTGAACAAATCGACACCCAGAACCTCACCGACCTTAACTTCCTTTTCATAGTCGCGGAACTCAACGAGAACTCTCTTGGGTTCGCAAACTTCTTTGAATTGGCCGGCATACGGCTTGGTGACGGTGCTCTTTTTCTTGTCAATGGAACCGAGGACAGCAGCTTTATATCCATTCTTCTCGTCGGTGCGTTCCCCAACGACGACGTTATCCTCAATCTTGATCACAGTAACCGGTGTGAGCCTGCCTTGCGCGTCAAACACCTGTGTCATTCCAACTTTTTTGCCGATAAGCCCTAACATCTCTTACCTCAACTCTTACTGTTTAATCTCAACATCAACACCGGCAGGGAGCTCAAGCTTCATGAGGGCATCCATGACTTTTGATGTTGGATCCAAAATGTCGATCAGTCTCTTGTGGGTTCTCATCTCAAATTGTTCGCGAGACTTCTTGTTAACAAAAGGCGATCTTAAAACTGTGTATTTCTGGATACGAGTCGGAAGTGGTACAGGACCGGAAACAGTAGCACCGGCCTTCACTACAGTGTCAACGATAGACTTGGCGCTCTTCTCAACGAGCTCAACATCAAAGCCTCTCAGTCTGACACGAATTCTTTCTTTAGCCATTTAGAAACATTCCTCCAAAAAACGGGTCTTGCCGGCCTACCAACGAATGCCGGCAAGACATTCAATCACAAAAATCAGTCAACAATCTCGGTAACCTGACCGGAAGCAACCGTCTTGCCACCCTCACGGATAGCGAAGCGGAGACCCTTGTCCATGGCGATCTTGTGGATCAACTCGACAGTGATGGAGGTGTGGTCACCCGGCTTCACCATCTGGACACCCTCGGGCAGGATAACTGCGCCAGTGATATCGGTGGTGCGGAAATAGAACTGCGGGCGGTAACCAGTGAAGAACGGGGAGTGTCTTCCACCCTCATCAGCGGTCAGAACATAGAGAGCGCCGACGAACTTGGAGTGCGGGGTGATGGTGCCCGGCTTGGCGATAACCTGTCCACGGACAACATCCTTCTTGTCAACACCACGGAGCAAGCAGCCGACATTGTCACCAGCCTCACCAGTATCCATGGTCTTGTTGAACATCTCAACACCGGTAACAACCGTCGCCTTGGTCTCCTTGATACCAACGACCTCGACGGGGTCGTTGACTTTGACCACACCGCGCTCGATACGACCGGTAACAACAGTACCACGACCAGAAATCGTGAAGATGTCCTCAATCGGCATCAAGAACGGCTTGTCGACGTCACGCTTCGGAAGCGGGATGTAGGTATCCATCACCTCAAGCAGCTCGCCGATGCACTTGGTCTTCTCAGCATCATCCGGATTGTTCATGGCCTCGAATGCGGAACCGCGAACGAACGGGGTCTTCTCCCCATCATAGCCGTTCTTAGCCAGCAAGTCGCGGACATCTTCCTCGACGAGATCGATAAGCTCCGGGTCATCGACCTGGTCGCACTTGTTGATAAAGACAATCATGCAGGGAACACCAACCTGGTGAGCCAGCAAGATGTGCTCCTTGGTCTGAGCCATGGGACCGTCGGTCGCGGCTACAACCAGGATAGCGCAGTCCATCTGGGCGGCACCGGTAACCATGTTCTTGACATAGTCTGCGTGTCCCGGGCAGTCAACGTGCGCATAGTGGCGGTTCGGGGTTTGATACTCAACGTGTCTGGTGTTGATCGTGATACCGCGAGCCTTTTCCTCCGGCGCGTTGTCGATGTTGTCGTAAGCAAGAGCCTTGTTGCCCTCATCGCCCCACTTTCTTGCGCAATACAGAGTGATTGCGGAAGTGAGGGTGGTTTTACCATGGTCAACGTGGCCGATGGTTCCGACGTTTACGTGCGGTTTGGTCCTCACAAACTTCTCTTTTGCCATCATTTCCTCCTTGTGATCAGTCCCTTTTGGCTGTCACAATTCTATAGTGTTACCTAAAGGCAAGGCCTTTACCAATACAAGGAGCAAACTGTTTTGTGAGGATAATTTAGAAGATTCCAGAGGTCGGTTGACATCGTTTTACAACTCAGTCGACATAGCAAAGCTTTAAAAAACTTTCGATTCTGGAACCACCTTTTTATTGCCTACCAATAACCGGTTTGGTCCTTATATGCGCACACGGACATACCGTCCCCTTGGGCGCACGTCGACTAATATACGGTAATTCAAAAGACATGTCAAGCATTCGGGAAAACCTTACAAAACAATCAGTTGTGCTGTTATCTCAAGGCAAAACCTGCGATACTCCAGGAGAGGAATCCATGCACAAACAGCAACTCTACCATAATCGGGAAGAAGAAAGGGTGCTTCCCGACGGATTTTCCTGGAAACTCTTTCTCCTAGGACCGATTTATACCCTTTTCCTTGGCGATTTACTCACCTCGGCAATCCTAGCGCTACTCTACCTTCCCATGCTCGGAATCGCAATGGATAGCGCATGGACGGGTTCTTTCGGCTTTTGGCTCCTCAATCTCCCATTCGCTTTCCTTTACTCAAAGAGAATTCAATCTCTCCACAGGGCAAACGGATACAAGAAAGGAACTGCAAGGCACATGGAGAATGCACCCACGAGCAAGCCCGAGACCATGTGGATTACCATCCCCATCTATGGCTCCACCACACCGCAGAACACCCATGGAATCACTGTAGGGAAGGGAAAAGTCCCCAAAGGGTACCATACTCTTTTCGGTTTTCTTCCCGCAAAAAAGCACGCCAAGTCAAAGGACCGGCTACAGAAGAACGCGACCATCACCATCAAGATTGATTCCAGAACAATCTGGCAGTACACCGCACAAGAGCAAACTGACCTTCTTTCCAAGAAGTTCACGGTCAGAGTACAGGAGGGTGGCATTCTCACCATAAGAGTCAAGAACGGATATTCCGAGTTGGACAACATTCGAGTAGTGCTGGCATGAAGGACAAACCACCCGAAACCCGACAAAGGGGATACAGCTCCATGGCATCGAAATTTCAGATGGGCTCAACGCATTGCCATAGAACTTATGGCCGACAACCAAGATATACCTGCCCGCATCGCTTCTTTCAGATTTTCAAGTGATGATCCACGCCCACCTACTCACCAGCTAGTTCACCAACCATTAAATGCTTTCCAGTTTGGTTTCCTTTCCGGACAGCAAGTTGCGCCAAGGAAAAAACAAAACCGTAGGCCGAAACCTACGGTACGTGCAACGATGGCTCTGATTTTTACCAGCGGACGTGGCTGAAAGCCTTGTTGGCTTCTGCCATGCGGTGGGTGTCTTCCTTCTTCTTGAAGGCGGCACCAGTGCTGTTGATGGCGTCAAGCAACTCAGCGGTAAGCTTCTCGGCCATGCTCTTGCCGTTGCGGGCACGAGCTGCGGCGATGATCCAACGCATGGAAAGCGCTTCCTTTCGGTCGTCCCTTATTTCCACCGGGACTTGGTAGGTAGCGCCACCGACACGGCGGCTCTTGACCTCAACAAGCGGCTTGACGTTGTCGATCGCCTTGTTGAAGGAGTCCAGTGCAGGCTCTCCAGTCTTCTTGGCCATGTTCTCCATGGCGGTGTAAAGAATCTTGCTGCTGGTGGACTTCTTCCCATCAATCATCATGCGGCAGATGAATTTCTCAACCGCAGTGCTCTGGTAGATGGGATCGGCGGTAACAACCTTGGTATGTTTCGATGCTCTTCTCGACATTATGCTACCTCCTCATCAAGCCTTTGGTCTCTTGGCACCATACTTGGAGCGGCTTCTCTTGCGATCCGCAACGCCCTGCGTATCCTTGGTACCACGGATGATATGGTAACGGACACCAGGAAGGTCCTTGACTCTTCCGCCACGCATAAGCACCACGGAGTGCTCCTGCAGGTTGTGCCCGATACCGGGGATGTAAGCAGTAACTTCAATGCCGTTGGAAAGGCGCACACGAGCAACCTTTCTCAAAGCGGAGTTAGGCTTCTTCGGGGTCATCGTCATCACACGGGTGCATACTCCGCGCTTCTGAGGGCAACCTTCAAGGGCAGGGGACTTGGTCTTCTTGGAAGACTGCGACCGACCCTTTCTAATCAGCTGATTAATTGTAGGCATCTTTCGATACTCTCCTCTTTTACTTTGGCCCACCAGGACTCTCGTCCAGGGGCCTGCGCCGTCCCATACAGGATGGCGCCTCTATTGAAAACCGTAACTCAGCATGGAACCAGGGATGTTTTTCTGGAGTGGCCAATGAGTAGAATTCTCCGCCAACAGGCTTCGCTCATTCCTCATCAACCGGATCATCCACATCTACCAGTTCGCTTACGGCCCTCATGTCTCCAAGCTCGGCACCATCAATCTCACCATCGAGGAATGCCTTGTTCTGCTGCACCTCCTGACCATTCTGAATGGCCTGGCGATGCTGCTCCACGAGCTTTTCATCCTCCAGCTTGATATCCCGATACACTTTCATACCGGTACCAGCAGGAATCAGATGACCTATAATCACGTTCTCTTTCAAGCCACGCAACTCATCCTTACTACCAGCAATGGCTGCTTTTGTCAAGATTCTCGTGGTCTCCTGGAAAGAAGCGGCGCTGATGAAGGAATCACTCGACTTGGAAGCCTGGGTGATACCCTGCAGAAGCGGCCTTGCCACGGCAGGCTCACCGCCTTCGGCGATGACGCGCTCGTTCTCGGCAAAGAACTTATGCTTGTCAACCAGCTGCTTCATGATCAGGTTGGTATCTCCGGGGCGCACCACCTCGACCTTCTTCAGCATCTGGCGGACGACCAGTCCAAGGTGCTTGTCATTGATGTCGACACCCTGAGTCCGGTAGACCTGCTGAATCGCATCAACCAGGAATGCCTGAAGCGCATTCTCTCCGAGGATATCCAACACATCATGCGGATCGGCAGCTCCGTCGCACAGCATCTCAGCAGCCTCGACATTGTCCCCGTCACGCACCAGAAGGTTCTTCCCTACCGGCACCAAATGCTTGAACTCATGTCCGAACTTGTCGGTGACAATGACAGAGCGCTTACCCTTGACTGTCGGACCCATGGTGACCTTTCCGCCAACCTGGGCAAGAACCGCGATGTTCTTCGGTCTACGCGCCTCGAAAAGCTCTCCGATTCTCGGAAGACCGCCAGTGATATCGCTTGTCTTGTGGGCCTGCATCGGGATCTTGGCAAGGATGTCACCCTTGGAGACAACCTGCCCCTCCTCCACCTGCAGGTAGGAGTTCCCGGGAAGCTGGTAATTGGCCAGCACCTCGGAAGGATTGGCAAGATCCTGCTCTTGCTCCTGCGTCACAACCAGCAAGGTCGGAGAGAGTTTCTCCAGCGCATGCTCGTTGATACGGCGCTCGACATTGCCGGTCTCCTCGTTGATTTCCTCGATGAGGGTAGTTCCAAGCTTAATGTCCTGGAACTGGATGACACCTGAGACCTCGCTGATAATCGGTTCGCTGAACGGGTCGAAGGTGACAACCGGAGATCCCTCGGGAACATAATCCCCCTCTTTGACCTGCAGCTCGCTTCCACTCTTGATGGTCTGCTGACTGGGATGGTCAAGGACCAGGACCTGCTTGTCGTAGAACAGGATAGTACCGTTGGCCGGAGAGGGGAAATCAATCCCGTCCTTGGTCGTATAGAGCGGGCTGCCCTTTCCAATGGCATCCCCTTCCTTGACGAGCAACTTGCCAGCATTCTGCGCAAACTCATAATTGACGCGGGAAACATCAATGTGCCCCTTGCGGGTGAATACGGCCACTCCGTCCGACTCTCGCGTGACCATGCTTCCAGTAATTGCGCCGACCACACACGCCCACTTGAATGCAAGCTTGCTTTCCTCCGCATTGCCGCTTGCCGTACCACCGGTATGGAAGGTGCGGAGCGTAAGCTGGGTACCAGGCTGGCCGATGGACTGGGCCGCGACGATACCGACCGCCTCGCCAATGTCGACAGTACGGTTGGTGGCAAGGTTGCGACCATAGCACTTGCGGCAGACACCATGCTCCGCCTCACAGGTAAGCACAGTTCTCAGAAGCACCTTCTCCACCCCTGCATCCTCAATCTCCTTCGCCTTAATGTCGGAGATTTCCTCGCCGGCAGATACGATAACCTCATGTGTGAACGGATGATGCACATCCTCGACAGGGCACCGACCGGTAATCCTGCTTGCCAGGGATTCAACCACTTCTCCGGTTTCGTCCTTGATTGCAGTGCGCCAGATGCCGTTGATGGTATGGCAGTCATCCATGGTGACCACGAGATCCTGACAGACATCAACCAGACGGCGAGTCAGATATCCTGCCTCGGATGTCTTCAATGCCGTATCGGACAGACCCTTACGGGCACCGTTAGTTGATATGAAGAACTCAATGATGGAAAGACCTTCCTTGAAGTTCGACTTGATAGCGAACTCGATGACATCACCGTTCGGACGGGCCATAAGTCCACGCATACCGCCGAGCTGGGAAATCTGGGTCTTGGAACCACGAGCGCCAGAATCCGCCATCAAGAAGACGGAGTTGAATCCCTTCTGGTCGTTCTTCAGCTCTTCCATCAAGAGGTTGGACAACTTGTTGTTCGCCTGAGTCCAGACATCGATGACACGGTTGTACCGTTCCTCCTGGGTGATATGGCCATGGCGGTACTGGTCGATGATTTTCTGCTGCTCTGCCTCGGCATCAGAGACAAGCTTCTTCTTCGCGGCAGGCACCAGCATGTCAGAAAGACCGATAGTCGCTCCAAACAAAGTCGAGTACTTGTAACCGGTATCCTTGATTGCGTCGACCATCTCGACAACAACAGAATTCTTCTCCGTCTTCAGCGTCTTGGCAATCAGCTTCTCCAAGTCCTTGCTACCCAGACAACGGTTCTGGTAGGGGACGGAACGAGGAAGCACCTCGTTGAAGAGCACCCGGCCTGCAGTGGTCACAATCTTGATACCACTCTTATGTTGACCATCCTCATCCTCAATGAACTTGTCCTCAGGCAATCTCCAGGTGATTTTCGCGTTATAGGCAAGAGCACCGTAGTCGATGGCCATCTGCAATTCGCCAAGGTTGTCGAAGTACTTGCCCTCCCCGACTGCCCCTTCCATCTCGCGGGTCAGATAGAAAATACCAAGAACCATATCCTGGGAAGGATAGACAATCGGCTTCCCGTTCGCGGGGTCAAGCAGGTTGGTAGTGGAGAGCATCAAGGTAAGGCACTCCAGCTGCGCCGCATTGGTAAGAGGCACATGGATTGCCATCTGGTCTCCGTCGAAGTCAGCGTTGAACGCCTTGCAAACGAGGGGATGCAGCCTCAACGCCTTGCCGTCGACAAGCACCGGCTCGAAGGCCTGGATGCCAAGCCTGTGCAAGGTAGGTGCGCGGTTGAGCATGACGGGATGCTCCTTGACCACGTCATCCAGAATGGACCAAACGGCATCGGTCTCCTCCTCCACCATGGTCTTCGCTTTCTTGATATTGTAGACAACGCCATCCTGGACAAGCTTCTTCATCAAGAACGGCTTGAACAACTCAAGCGCCATCTTGGAAGGAACGCCGCACTGGTGCATACGAAGCTCAGGTCCGACACAAATAACGGAACGTCCGGAATAGTCCACACGCTTGCCGAGAAGATTCTGGCGGAAACGGCCCTGTTTTCCCTTGAGCATGTCGGCAAGGCTCTTCAGCGGTCTGGAGCTTGCACCCTTGACCACCTTCTTGCGCTTGGAGTTGTCGAAAAGTGCGTCGACAGCCTCCTGCAGCATCCGCTTCTCGTTGCGGACGATGATGTCAGGAGCGTTCAGCTTGACCAAGCGGTCGAGACGGTTGTTGCGGTTGATGACTCGGCGATACAGATCGTTCAAGTCGCTGGTCGCAAACCTTCCGCCATCAAGTTGCACCATCGGACGGATATCGGGAGGGATGACCGGAATGACCGTAAGAATCATCCACTCCGGCTTGTTCCCGGAATCACGGAACGCCTCGACTATCTCGATGCGGCGCATCAGGCTCTTGATCTTGGCCTGGTCCTTCTTGTCGTTGGCCTCAAGGTCGCGGAGTTTCCCACGAATATCCCGAGAAACCTCGTCAAGGTCGAGCTGGGAGAGAATCTTGCGAATCGCCTCGGCTCCCATCTCGGCGACAAAGCTCCCCTCGCCGTATTGCTCCACCGCCTTCTGGTACTCCTCCTCCGAGAGAATCTGGTTCTCCTTCAGCTGGGTGGCACCCTTGTCGATGACAAGATATTTCTCATAGTAAAGCACGCTTTGCAAGTTGTTGCGGCTGATATCAAGGAGCATGCTCATCTGGCTGGGCACGCTACGATAGTACCAGATATGGGCTACCGGTGCGGCAAGGGTTATATGGCCCATGCGCTCACGCCGAACCTTGGTATCGGTAACCTCAACGCCACAACGGTCGCAAATGACACCCTTGTAGCGGATGGTCTTGAACTTTCCGCAATAGCACTCCCACTTCTTGGTGGTGCCGAAG
>CAVESN010000050.1:0-4113 GCA_963618365.1 Bacteroides uniformis | reverse complement strand
CCATCGCGCTCCGGACGGAGGGTGCGGTAATTGATGGTCTCAGGCTTCTTGACCTCGCCGTAGGACCAGGCTTTGATCTGCTCCGGCGAAGCGAGTTTAATCATTACACTATCGAAATCATTAATTTCCTTCATTCGGCTCCTCCTTACTTATCCAGCGAGCCCTTCTGCTTGCGCTCGTTGACCAGCTTGGCGTCCCTCTCGGTGAGCGGAACCTGATCGCCATTCGCATCGTACACGGACAAATCCAAGGCCAGACCACGGATCTCCTGCATCAAGACGTTGAACGCCTCGGGAGTACCGACGCCCGAAACAGGCTCGCCCTTGACGATGTTCTCATAAATCTTCACACGGCCGTTCATGTCGTCGCTCTTGATGGTGAGAAGCTCCTGGAGGTTGTTGGCGGCTCCATATGCCTCGAGGGCCCACACCTCCATCTCTCCAAGCCTCTGGCCACCGAACTGGGCCTTGCCTCCGAGCGGCTGCTGGGTGACAAGCGAGTAGGGACCGGTAGACCGGGCATGCATCTTGTCGTCAACCAAATGATGCAACTTCAAGTAGTAGATGTATCCGCAGAACACCTTGTTGACGAACGGAACGCCGGTCCTGCCGTCATAGAGGGTAACCTTGGAATCCCAAGGAAGCCCAGCATCCTTCATCTTCTGCTCGATCTGCTCCATGGTCGCGCTCTGGAAGACAGGAGAAGAATACCATTCATTCAAGCCAACTGCGGCCCAACCAAGCTGGGTCTCCATCAACTGACCGATATTCATACGGCTAGGAACACCGAGCGGGTTGAGACACACATCAAGGGGCGTCCCATCCTCCATGAACGGCATATCCTCCTCGGGAAGAATGCGGCTGACAACACCCTTGTTGCCGTGCCGTCCAGCCATCTTGTCGCCAGCCTGCAGCTTGCGCTTGGTGGCGATAAGCACCTTCACTGTCTCCTCGACGCCCGCGGGAAGCTCATCATTCTCCTCATGGGTGAGCCGCTGGATGTCGATGACGGTTCCCTCCGTTCCATGGGGGACCTTCAGGGATGTGTCGCGCACCTCCTGGGCCTTCTCTCCGAAGATGGAGTTAAGCAGCTTGAACTCGGGGGTCGTGTCGCTCTCGCTCTTGGGAGTGACCTTACCGACCAGGATGGAACCCGGATGGACGATTGTGCCGATACGCACGATGCCATCCTTGTCCAAGGAGGAGAGAAGCTTCTCACCCACATTCGGGATCTCACGAGTGAGCTTCTCTGCCCCCAGCTTGGTCTCACGGATATCAATGGAGAATTCCTGAATATGGATGGTGGTGAAGATATCCTCCTTCACGACCTTCTCGCTGATGAGAACCGCATCCTCATAGTTGTATCCGTTCCAGGGAACGAACCCGACAAGGATGTTGCGTCCAAGGGCAAGCTCACCTCTCTGGGTGGCAGGACCGTCGGCAATCGCCTCATCGGTGCATACATGCTGTCCGCGCTCCACAATCGGCTTCTGGCTGAAGCAGGTATCCTGGTTGGTCCTTTGATACTTCTGCAGCTCATAGTAGTCGACCTCACCGTCAATCTCGGCCTTGTCCGGACGAACGATGATCTTGTCGGAGGAGACATACTCAACCGTTCCGCTGCGCTTAGCCTTGACTAGCACGCCCGAGTCATATGCGGCTTTCGCCTCCATGCCGGTACCGACCCTCGGGGCCTCCGGGAAGAGAAGAGGAACCGCCTGACGCTGCATGTTACATCCCATCAGAGCACGGTTCGCGTCGTCATGCTCCAGGAACGGAATCAAGCTTGCAGCAACACTGATAACCTGCTTCGGGCTGACATCCATGTAGTCAACCTCCTGAGCAGGGCGGGTGGTATAGTCGCCATTGTGGCGCACCGGGACCTCCTTGTCCAAGAAGTGCCCTTCCTTGTCAATCTTGGCGTTTGCCATGGCAAGCACATAGTTCTCTTCCACATCCGCGTCAAGATACTCGACATCCTTGGTCGCAATCCCATCAACCACCTTGCGGTAAGGAGTCTCAAGGAAACCGTATTGGTTGACCTTGGTATAGTTTGCCAAGCTGACGATAAGACCAATGTTCGGACCTTCCGGTGTCTCAATCGGGCAGATCCGTCCGTAATGGGTGTAATGGACATCACGAACCTCGAAGCCCGCACGGTCACGGGAGAGTCCGCCCGGACCGAGCGCATTCAAACGGCGCTTGTGGGTCAACTCGGAGAGCGGGTTGCACTGGTCCATGAACTGGGAAAGCTGGGAGGAGCCGAAGAACTCCTTCACTGCCGCAACCACCGGCTTTATCGAGACAAAATCCTGAGGCTTGGCAGAACTGCGGGCACTATCATCGGCCATCATCAGGTTCATGCGCTCCCTGGCAATCTTGTCCATGCGGCTGAAGGCAGCGCTCATCGCATTCTGCAAAAGCTCACCCACCGACCTGATACGACGGTTGCCGAGATGGTCGATATCGTCGAAGTTCTTCTCGCGGATGTACACCCTCATCAGGTAATTCATCGTATGGACAATGTCCTGGGGAAGCAGTGTCGTCACGTCGATGGAGACATCACCACTGAACTTCTTGTTGAACTTATAGCGTCCCACATCGCCCAGATTGTACTTTCTCTCTGAGAAGAACATGTCGGGAAGATCCTTCTCGGCACGTTCGATGGCAACCGGCTCCCCAGGCAATAGCACGGAGTAGATTGGGGTCAGCACATCTGCCTTGCTAGGCTCGTCAAGGCCCTCGGAAGTATGACGTGTATCCTCCTCCGCGAAACAATTGAGGATGATATCGGTATGGAGCGTATCCTCAGTCGACTTATCCATGTCGACCAGGGTGATTTTGGTAACTCCTCGCCTCATCAGCTCATCAATGAAGGCACCAGTGAGCTTGTCTCCAGCTCTGAGGAGCTTCTTTTTCTCCCCTTCCTCCTCGGCATACACATCCTTGTACAGGTAGCTGCCATCAAAGTCGGCTTTAGTTTCTTCCGTGAGCTCAACGTCGACACTCTTGTAGAACTGGGCGACAAGCTTCTCGCGGGTATCGAACCCGATTGCTCTCAAGAAGAGAGTGCCAAGAATCCGCTTGCGACGATCTATCTTGGTGTAAATCAGATTCTTCTTTTCATCAATTTCAAATTCGAGCCAGGACCCCCGGTAGGGAACAATCTTGGCGGAACAAACCCCTTTCTCGTTGGAAAAGATGACACCGGGGCTGCGGTGGATCTGGCTGACCACGACTCTCTCGGCACCATTGATGATAAAAGTGCCGCGCTGCGTCATAAGCGGGATGTCGCCAAAGAAAATCTCCTTCTCGCGGATTTCGCCGATGGAGAGATCTTCCAGGCTGATGGTGGCCTTCAAAGGCACGCTGTAAGTACGGCCTTTCTGCTTACATTCACTCTCTGAGAACTTGATGCTGTCGAAATCAAGCTTATAGTCCTTGTAGACCAGCCTCATCGCACCGTTGGGAATTTCAATCGGGAACGTGGATTGGAAAACCTTCTCAAGGCCAAAATTCGGATCGGGCGCCTCGCCCTTCTCATAGCGTTTTCTTTGCAGAAACCGCTCATAACTGTCAAGCTGAATTCCAATCAGGTTGGGAAGTTCGCATACTTCCTGGAAATCGGAACCGATGTATGTGCGTGTAACGGCTTTGCCGGCGGCTACCATCATCTACCCTCCAGAGATAAAAGGAAATCGGACATGCCCCAAAAGGAGCTTGGAAAGACAGAGTAAGCCACGCGCAGGGGATGAACCTGCCGTGGCACTCAGAAAATTGTTGGGGACAATCCCGTTATTCAACCGGCTTGACCTCGACAGTGCATCCGGCTTCCTCAAGAGCCTTCTTGGCTGCCTCGGCATCGGCCTTGGAAACGTTCTCCTTGATGGTCTTGCCACCAGCCTCAACCAGAGCCTTGGCCTCGCCAAGACCAACCTGGGTCAGGGCACGGACAGCCTTGATGGCCGCGATCTTCTTTGCAGGATCCGCAGCTTTCAGGATAACGTTGAACTCAGTCGGCTCCTCGGCAGCGGGACCGGCGGCAGCACCCGCAGCGGGGGCAGCGGCGGCGGCAGCAGCCTGGACACCAAACTTCTCTTCCATTGCCTTGATG
>CAVESN010000049.1:0-14209 GCA_963618365.1 Bacteroides uniformis | reverse complement strand
GGGTGTGGATGTTCTATGCAGGTGGCTACCGGGTAAGCGAGAAGCGTGTGGCCATGGTGCGCACCAAACCGTTTGGTTGTTCCTTCATGGCCACTCGCGTCAGCCAACTACAGGGACAAATTGAATATGGTCGTCTGATTGTAGCTCAAGATGAAATAGAATTTTACGTGCGCAGCAAGCACCGTCGCGTCCCTTGTGAGCTCGCTTGGTCGATTTCCGTGGACAATCTTCGCTCGTTTGCGTTGGAGAAGGGGGAGATGGGAAAGTATTCCCTGACTTTCATGACCGACAGCGGATCGGTTGCTTTCGGAGTGAGAAAGATGGAGAACGGGAAAGGAATGCTGATGCGCGCCCTTGGCTGGGATAAGGTGCCAGGCTACGGGCCTGTCTCGGTCTCTGGCGAGGCGGCCAATGCCCCCTCCTTCGGCGAGGCTTTGCAAGGGAAGCAGAATGCGGATCTCAGACAAAATAAGTAGTACCATGGTACGATAGGTTTCCCTTTTCGCTTCCGTTAGCCTTGAGCGCATGAACAAAATCATGCGTCTTATGGGCCTTTCTCTTTTTTGCTCAGCATCTCTCTTCGCGAGAGGCGCTATGGTGGGTTTCGGCTTCGATGCGATGGCTCTTGATGCCATTTGGTCGGAGAATGCCACATTCCGTTTTGAGGCGGTGGTGAGGCCGGATACCTCTTTCGCTTTCCGTTTTCCACTCTCCTATGCGTACCGTAAGAGCGGCGCTGACGTCTCATGCTTCGAGTGGGGGGTGATGGTCGACTATTACCCCTTCCGCTTTCCTCTTTTCCTCAGTCTGGGCATGTTCCAGAGCGCCTATCTCTTCGGGCCGGACAAGCCAGAGGAGGATCACCTCTACCTTCATGAAATCGCAATTGGTTGGACATTGCATCTCTCCTCCTGGTGTTTCCTGGAGCCGAAGTTGCGTATTGTCGACCCCACGGGTGTCTTCGCCACGGAAAGCGCTGCGATGCGCCAGGCGATGGGATACCGTCCGGATGTCCGCTTCTCGTTCCTTGTCGGCATAAGTTTTCCCGCCCCTTGGCTGACAAGGGGGAAGACGAGTCTCGCTTCAACGGGCGGAGTGGAGGAAATCTGATGATCAAGAGAGGAAAGGGATGGCTGAATGTCATCCTTGCTGTGCTTTTGGCCATTCCCATCTCGGGATGCGACAGCGCAGTAAGCGAAGTGGTCAAAAGCCGTGTGAGCGATGAGGAGCTGATTCCCAAGGTCGCCGCGATGGTCGATGCGCAATTGCCTGTCATCAAGGAGTATGTCGGCGATGATTTGGGGGCTGAGAAGAGTCTGGATGCAGTTACCGGTCTTGAGGTGGTCGAAGGCATGCTCTCCGAACAGAAGGGAAGAGAGTACCTCGAATTCTCCTACGGTGTGCAGAATGCCCAGAGCGCCGAAGACGGGGAGGCTCTCGTCGAATTGTCAAAGCAGCTCCTTTCAGAAAAGGAGTACGAGGACCTTCAGGAGCAAATCGCCGAGAAGCGGATGGCATTGCTTATGGAGGGGGAGGTTATTGCAAGGGATCTTGCCCCTTCGATGCAGAAAGCCTTCTACAAGGATCTCCAGTCGTTGGTGGTCAAGTCGGTGGTGCTGCTTACTGCCGGGATTGTCTATGCCTGCATCCCCCATGCGGTATGGTGGGGGAAAATCGCAGCAGCTGCTGCGGTTGCGGTCGCGTCCGGTGTGGTGGCCGCATCAATCATGTCCCTCTACCGTTACTACAAGTTCGGAGGAACGAAGGACCAGGCCTTCAGCGAGTGGCTTACCAGTGTCACCACCGAACCGAAGAGCGCCTACCTGGTCGCTTCAAGCATGATCAGCATCGGCACTACGCTCAAGCGTTCCCCGGTCTTGACCGGCATCATCATCTGCGTCTTTGCCATTTACGGGATAGTCGATGATGTGAAGCCACTCTTGACCAAATATTTCAAGACGTAAAACGGGAGTTGCAAATAATACTCAGTTAAGGCCAGTTTGGAACAACAACTTCCAAACTGGTCTTAACATATTTGCATATGCTTGCTATAATAGAAAAAGATTGTGAAATAAATGATGAATAATATGAATCAGGTAACATTATTTCTGGACAACAATCATTCATCCGAGTACGTGAGCTCAAAAGGAGTGTGCTATGGGCAACAAAATAACCATCATCGGTTCTGGAAGTGTGGGATCCACAGTGGCCTATACGTTGGCGGTGACGGGAATCGCCTCCCAGATTGTCTTGATTGACGTGAATACCCAGAAATCGCTGGGTGAGGCTTTGGATATCCGGCAAGCCACTCCGTTCTGCGCTCCGGTGTCGGTCTATGCGGGGACGTATGATGATGCGACGGGTTCGGATATCGTCATCCTGACCAGTGGCGTGGCAAGAAAGCCCGGGCAGACCAGGCTCGATCTTGCGCAAACCAATGTGGATATCACCAAGAGCGTCATACCCGAGATTGTGAAGCATGCTCCCGATGCGATTTATATCATCGTTGCCAACCCTGTGGACATTCTCACCTATCAGTTCATCAAGTATTCCGGCATTCCTGCAAACCATGTGGTGGGAAGCGGAACGCTGCTTGATACCAGCAGGCTTTGCGCCCGCATTGCCGAGTACTACAAGATAAACCAGCAGGATGTGCATGCATATGTGTTCGGCGAGCACGGAGACAGTTCCTTTGTTCCTTGGTCGATGGCGAACATCAGCAACATCCCGGTGGACGAGTATGCCTCCTGCCTGGAGCAGAAGGACCAGATGCTTCCCACCTTGGTCCACAGCGAAGTGGAGGAGTATATCCGCAAGTCCGGAGGCAAGGTGATCGCGCGTAAGGGCGCTACCTTCTATGCGGTGAGCGCTGCGGTCACCAGCCTTGCGAAATCGATTCTCAGCGGAGCTGACTCCGCCCTCTGCGTCTCCACAATGCTAGAGGGAGAGTACGGTATCAGCGATGTCTGTCTGAGCATGATCACCATCGTGGGGCGTAACGGAGTGAAGGGCAGATTGCCTGCGACGCTGAGCGATGAGGAGTGCGTTTTGATGCGGCGCAGCGCCGATTGCCTGAAAGACGTAATCCGGCAACTGAAGTTCTGAGGAGGAAGAGATGGAGTACCGTATCGAACATGATTCCATGGGAGAGGTGAAAGTCCCTTCCGACAAGCTCTGGGGTGCACAGACAGAGCGCAGCCACGAGAATTTCGACATCGGCGTCGGGATTGAGACCATGCCGAAGGAAATCATCCATGCCTTCGGTTACCTGAAGAAGGCGGCGGCTCTTGCCAACCATGACCTGAACCCGAAGAAGATGACCAAGGAGAAGCTGGACGCAATCAGCCAGGCATGTGACGAAATTGTCAGTGGCAAGCTTGACGATCAGTTTCCGCTGGTTGTCTGGCAGACGGGAAGCGGAACGCAAAGCAACATGAACGTCAACGAGGTGGTCGCAAACCGCGGCAACCAGATTGCCAAGGCGAAGCTGCTGCATCCGAATGATGATGTGAACATGAGCCAATCCTCAAACGACACCTTCCCTACGGCTCTTTCCATCAGCACCTCCGTGATCATTGAGGACCGGGTCCTTCCCGCAATCGATACGCTGGTTTCCACCTTCAAGAGGTTGGAGAAGGAGTGTGAGGGGATTGTGAAGACCGGGCGCACCCACCTGCAGGATGCGGTGCCTATCTCCTTCAGCCAGGAGATCAGTGGCTGGAGGTCATCCCTTGAGCGCGATAAGGAGCTTCTTGAGAGGACGCTTGAGCCACTGAGACAGCTTGCCCTTGGCGGAACCGCTGTGGGGACCGGCCTCAACGCTCCCAAGGGGTTTGACGGCAAGGTTGCCGAATACGTGTCGATTCTGATGCAGAAGCCTTTTGTCACCGCACCCAACAAATACCATGCGTTGACCAGCAAGGACGAGATTGTGTTCGCCCATGGTGCGCTCAAGGCCCTTGCCTGCGACATGATGAAGATTGCCAATGATGTGCGCTGGCTCTCCAGTGGTCCGCGTGACGGACTTGGCGAAATCTCCATTCCGGCCAACGAGCCTGGCTCCTCAATCATGCCGGGAAAGGTCAACCCGACACAGTGCGAGCAGGTGACGATGGTTGCCGTGCAGGTGATGGGCAACGATGCCGCCGTCGGCATCGCGGCAAGCCAGGGCAATTTCGAGCTCAATGTCTTCATGCCGGTGATAGCCTACAACTTCCTGCAGTCCGCAAGGCTTCTTTCCGAATCGATCCTCTCCTTCAACGCGAAGTGTGCTGTCGGCATAACCCCCAACAAGGAGAAGATGCATGAGAACCTCCACCGCTCGCTGATGCTGGTTACTGCCCTCAACCCCTATATCGGGTATGAGCGTGCCGCGAAGGTGAGCCATAAGGCGTACGAGGAGAACATCTCGCTGAAAGAGGCTTGCGTCAGCCTCGGATACCTTTCAGAGGCCGAGTTTGACAAAGTGTTCCACCCGGAAGAGATGGTATGACGAAGAAGAGGAGTGTGGTGTGATTACCTATAGTTATTATCCCGGGTGCACGTTGAAGAACAAGGCGCGCGAGCTGGATGAGTGTGCCCGGTTGAGCGCAGTGGCTCTCGGGTTCCGTCTTGAGGAGCTTGATGAATGGCAATGCTGCGGGGGAGTCTACACGAGTGCGAAAGATGAGGTTGTGACGAAGCTCAGTGCCATCCGTGCTCTGAGCGATGCGCATGCCCTTGGTCGGGATTTGGTTACCATTTGCTCGGCCTGCCATAATGTGATCAAGCGGACGAACGCTGACATGCATGACCCTGATTTCAACATGAGGGCAAACAACTACCTGAAGCTTGACCGCCCCTACAAGGGAGAGACCCGTGTGTACCACTTCCTTGAGATTCTTCGTGACAAGGTCGGCTTTGAGACGCTGGCATCCAAGGTGAAGCGTCCTTTGACGGGAATGCACATAGGCGCCTATTACGGCTGCTTGCTGCTTCGTCCCGGGAATGTCATGCAGTTTGATGATGCGGAGAACCCCACCATGATGGAGGGTTTCATCCGTGCCCTTGGCGCAAATCCGGTTTCCTGGGCGATGCGCAATGAGTGCTGTGGCGGATATGTCAGGCTGGATGAGCCTGAAATTGCCCGGAATAAGAGCAGGCAGATCCTTGCAAGCGCAAAGGGTATGCATGCCTCTCTTCTTGTCACTGCATGTCCGCTTTGCCAATACAACCTCTCCCTCGAGGGAGACGGGGAAATCCCTGTTGTCTATTTCACCCAGCTTTTGGCCTACGCCTTGGGACTGAGGGATTTGAAGGAGGTGCAGCATGGAAAGAGCTGAAGCGCTGCGGGAGGAGATACTCCAAATCAGCGGTGTGAATCCTCGCTCTTGCATGAAGTGCGGAAAATGTGCGGCAAGCTGCCCTTGCTATGATGAGATGGAGTACCATCCCAACGAGTTCGTCTCCATGGTCGAGCATGGGGAAATCGAGCCGCTTTTGCATGCAAAAGGGATCTACCGTTGCCTCTCCTGCATGGCTTGCCTGCAGCGGTGCCCCCGGCAGGTCGAGCCGGCGAAGCTGATTGAGGCGGTAAGGCTCGCCATAGAGCGCGAGAAGGATGGCAGCCACATGACTGCTCAGGAGATGGTGGCCAAGCTTGAGGACCAGATGCCGCAGCAGATGCTGGTCAGCGCGATGAGGAAGTTCAACAAATAGGTGGAGCGATGCAAAGAATAGGAGTGTTCGTGTGCCATTGCGGCACCAATATCGCGGCGACTGTGGATGTGAAGCAGGTCGCGCAGGTCCTAGGCAAGGAGAGAGGTGTGGTCGTGGCGAGCGACTATCCCTACATGTGCTCCCTTGCCGGGCAGGAGATGGTCAAGGATGCCATAAGGAACCAACACCTTACGGGTGTGGTGATCTGTTCCTGCTCGCCACGCATGCATGAGGGTACTTTCCGCAAGGCGGCCGAGCAGGCGGGCCTCAACTCCTTCATGCTGGAGATCGCCAACATCCGGGAGCAATGCTCCTGGATCCACAAGGATATGGCGGAGGCGACAGAGAAGGCGATTGCCATTGGACGGGCTGCCATCGCCAAGGTGCGATCCGACAAGCCCCTTTTTTCGAGCAAGAACCCCGTGGTCAAGCGTGCCCTCGTCATAGGAGGAGGAATTGCCGGTATCCAGGCCGCGCTTGATATCGCGGATGCGGGGTATGATGTGGACATCGTCGAGAAACAGCCGACCGTCGGCGGGAAGATGACACAGCTGGACAAGACTTTCCCGACCCTCGATTGCGCAAGCTGCATTCTCACTCCAAAGATGGTGGATGTTGCCCAGAACGAGAAAATTCACATCTACTCCTACAGCGAGGTGGAGAAGGTTGACGGATACATCGGCAACTTCCATGTGAAGATCCGCCGCAGGGCACGGTATGTGGATGAGTCCAAGTGCACCGGTTGCGGCCTTTGCACCCAGAAGTGCCCGATGAAGAAGGTTCCCAACGAGTTCAATCTCGGACTGGATACCCGCCATGCAATCTATATTCCGTTTGCGCAGGCTGTTCCCAAGGTCGCTACCATCGATTCCCGCTATTGCAAGATGCTCAAGGAGGGGAAGTGCGGTTTGTGCCGGAAGGTGTGCGGTGTCGGTGCCATCGATTACACGCAGCAGGACAGCTTTGTGGAGGAGGATTACGGCGCGATTGTGGTTGCAACAGGGTTCAATCCGATCAAGCTGGACAAGTTCGGTGAGTTTGCCTACGGGCAGAGCAGGGATGTGGTCAGCTCCCTGGAGTTCGAGCGGCTCATGAACGCCGCAGGTCCGGGAGGGGGAGTGCTCATGCGCCCCTCCGACGGGAAGCATCCCAAGACGCTTGTCTTTGTGCAATGCGTCGGATCCAGGGGTACTGCATGCAGGGAGAAGGAGTATTGCTCCAAGATCTGCTGCATGTACACTGCCAAGCATGCCATGCTGGTCAGAGAGCACTATCCCGATACCGAGGTCTATGTCTTCTACATTGATGTGCGCACCCCGGGCAAGAACTTCGATGAGTTCTACCGGCGCGCAGTAGAGCAGTTCGGCGTTCATTACATCAAGGGCATGGTTGGGAAAGTGGTCCCCCAGGAGGATGGCTCGCTGGATGTGCAGGCCTCGGATCTTTTGGATCGGAGGCAGCTCCATATCAAGGCGGACATGGTGGTTCTCGCGGCCGCCATGGAGCCGGATAAGAGCGCACGGCACCTCGCCACCATGCTGACTGCCTCGATGGATACCAATGACTGGTTCACCGAGGCGCATCCCAAGCTTCGTCCGGTGGAGAGTCCCACCAGCGGTATTTTCCTTGCCGGCGCATGCCAGGGGCCGAAGGACATCCCCGATACGGTCACGCAGGCGGGAGCCGCCGCAAGCAAGGTCATCGGACTTCTCTCCAAGGACCACTTGATGGGCAATCCCTGCGTGGCTGAATGCAACGAGATGCGGTGCAACGGCTGCTCCTCCTGTGCCAATGTCTGCCCCTATGGTGCGATTACCTATGTGGAGAAAGAGTTCAAGATGCCCGGCCGGGTCGTGATGGCGCGTCGTGTGGCGCAGGTGAATCCCGCCATCTGCCAGGGGTGCGGTGGCTGCACGGTCGCTTGTCCGTCGGGTGCCATGGATTTGAAGGGCTTCTCCACAAGCCAGATTCTCTCGGAGGTTGATGCAATATGTCGTTGAATGATGCCTATCGGCCAAAGATTGTGGCCTTTTGCTGCAACTGGTGCTCCTATGCGGGGGCGGACCTTGCGGGGACTAACCGATTGCAATATCCCGCCGAGGTGAAGATTGTGCGTGTTCCCTGCTCTTGCCGCGTCAATCCGATTTTCATCCTTCGTGCCTACCAGAAGGGTGCGGATGGAGTGATCCTGTGTGGATGCCATCCCGGGGACTGCCATTACACGAAGGGCAACTACTTCACCAGAAGGCGCATGACGCTGCTCTTCAGCATGCTTGATTACCTCGGCATCGAGAAGGAGCGCACCCGTGTCGAATGGGTTTCCGCAGCAGAAGGGGCCCGTTTCGCGAAGGTGATGCAGGATTTTGTCTTAGAGGTGAGCGCCCTCGGAAGAAACAAGCGTTTGGAGGATTTGCGATGCAAGATGCAATGAAGGCGAAAGCCATCGGGATGCTTGCCTCCGGGGAAGTGAGGCGTGTGGTCGGTTGGCGCATTGGTGACTTCGGATATGATGTGACGCCATCCTTCTTCGAGGATGCCAAAGATATCGAAGAGCACTTCGTGTACAATGATTTCTGTGGGCCGAACCTCTCCAAATACATGGTCAAGGTGAGTCGGATGGAGGGGAAGAGCCTGGTCTTCTTGAAGCCGTGTGACACCTACAGCTTCAACCAGCTGCTGGCGGAGCACCGCATCAAACGGGATCAAGTGCATGTCGTCGGTGTTCCCTGCAGCGGCATGGTGGACATCTTCAAGGCGCTCAAGAAGTGTGGCGGGGATGCCATGTCGATGAAAATGGACGGCCAGAACGTTCTGGTTGAGAGTTTCTCCCAAAAGTTGAGCTTTCCCAAGAAGGATGTCATCGAGGAGCGTTGTCTTTGCTGCAAGGGTGGCAAGCACATGGTCTATGACGAATTGCTGGGCGAGGAAGGGGAGGAGAAACCTCTTGCCGACAGGTTCAGGGGAGTGAGCCAGATTGAGAAGAAGGATCCGGACGAACGGTTCTCCTTCTGGCGGGGAGAGCTTTCCCGTTGCATCCGCTGTAATGCATGCCGTGATGTGTGCCCTGCGTGCACATGCGAGCTATGCGTCTTCTCAAACGACGCCTCCGGGGCCGCGACCAAGGCTCCTGTGAACTCGTTTGAGGAAAACATGTACCATATCATCCGTGCCTTCCATGTGGCCGGCAGGTGCACGGATTGCGGCGAGTGTTCCCGAGTCTGCCCGCAGCGGATTCCGCTTCACCTGCTTAACCGTAAGTTCATCAAGGATTATGACGAGCTGTACGGAGCCTATCAGGCGGGAAGGGGAGATGACGGGGTGAGCCCCCTGTTCGAGTACAAGGAGACGGATCCTGAGCCTTCGATTGTCTTGAGGAAAGGAGGGAAAGGCGATGCGTAAACTGCCATTGGAATCGCTGGATGCGTTTTTTCAGGCGGTAGAGGAGAGAAAGTCCCTCTATCTGCCGGCCGACGGAAGCTCGGGAGCCTCGTGGAGGCGGTATCAGCCTGGTCTGACATTGTCGAAGGCTGGAAACACTTTGCGTAGTGCGAAGGATTTCTTCTTTCCCCAGAGCGAGACGCTTGCCAAGTTCCGTTTCGAGGAGATGCGCATCGATGTGGAGGATGCAAGGGTTGAGAGTGAGGACTTCGTAATCTTCGGTGTGCGGCCATGCGATGTCGCATCGTTTGCAATCCTGGATTCCGTCTTCCTCGAGGAGCCAGTGGACACCTGTTACAAAAATCGCCGGGACCACTCGCTTGTCATCAGCCTTGCGTGCACCAACGTGCGGAGCACCTGCTTCTGCTCGCTCTATGGAATTGATGCTACCAAAGGGGGAGCCGACATCGATTGCATCCAATGCGATGATGGGTATTACTTCGTTTCCAACAACGAAAAGGGTGAGGCTTTCCTCTCTTGTCTGGATTCCCTTTTCCTGGAGGGGGACCCCGCTGTGGTGGAGAAGAAGAAATCGGAGATAAGGGAGAGATTGGAGAAGCTTCCTTACGGAAAGCTCTCCTTGAAGAAGTTCGGGAAGGATTCCGATTTGCTTGCCCTTTTCAATTCCGAAAAATGGGAGAAGCTCTCCCAATCCTGCCTCGGGTGCGGCACATGCACGTTCGTCTGTCCGACCTGCCAATGCTTCGACATCAGGGACTTCGATGCGGGGCGTGATGTGCATCGCTACCGCTGCTGGGACAGCTGCATGTATTCCGATTTCACGCAGATGGCCGCGGAGAATCCCAGACATACCCAGAAGGAGCGCTTTCGCCAGAGATTCATGCACAAGCTTGTCTATTTCCCGAAGGAACATGGGGGCACTTATGGATGCGTGGGGTGCGGACGGTGCTTGGAAAAGTGCCCGATCCACATGCATATCGTGAAAGTGATCAAGGCTCTCGAGGAGGAAGCGTGATGGAAAAAGAAGCATTGATTCCGCATGCCATGGTGGTGACGAGGATTGTCAGGGAGACACCGGACGTGAAATCCTTCTATGTGAGTGCGCCCGGAGGAGGGAAGCCGTTCGAGCATAAGCCCGGGCAGTGCGCCATGCTCTCCATTCCCGGACTGGGAGAGTCGATGATCTCCATCACATCCAGTCCCACCGAGAAGGATTTCATCCAGTTCAGCGTCAAGAAGGTGGGGAGGGTGACTGGTTTCCTCCATGACCTTGAGCCCGGAAGCCAGATTCTGGTCAGGGGTCCGTATGGGAAGCCATTTCCGGTTGATGATGAGCTCAAGGGGCACGACCTGGTCTTTATCGCCGGGGGCATCGGCCTGGCTCCGCTTCACTCGGTGATCAACTATGTCCGCGCCAAGCGCTCCGATTACGGGAAAGTGATGGTGATCTATGGCTCCCGCTCGAAGGAGGACCTTGTCGACTACCAGGAGATGATTGATGTCTGGAGCAAGGACCCGACGATTGACGTGAGGCTCACCATCGACAGGAATCAAGAGGGATGGGACGGCCATGTGGGATTCGTTCCTAGCTATGTGAAGGAGCTTTCCCCTTCCCTTTCCAGCAAGGTGCTGATTTGCGGTCCTCCCATCATGATCAAGTTCACGCTTGCGGGATTGAAGGAGCTTGGATTTGCGCTGGAGCAGGTCTATACGACCATGGAGATGCGCATGAAGTGCGGTATCGGCAAGTGTGGCCGGTGCAATATCGGCAGCAAGTATGTCTGCAAGGACGGTCCGGTCTTCCGGTTCGACGAGCTTGACGAGCTGCCCAGTGAGTATTGATGAGGGAGAGTGCGGATATGAGTGTACAGATGGTGCATGTCTTTTTCTTCGGGAAACAATATCTGGTGCCTGACAACCTGACCATCATGAAGGCCATGGAGTATGCGGGATATCAGTTGGTGCGCGGTTGTGGCTGCCGCAACGGTTTTTGTGGTGCCTGCGCCACCATCTACCGTGTCAAGGGGCAGCAGAAGCTGAAAACGGCGCTTGCCTGCCAGACGAAGGTGGAAGAGGGGATGTATGTTGCGACTCTTCCCTTCTTTCCCCTGCTCAAGCAGGTTTATGACATCAGGAAGATTCGGGCCGAGCAGCAGGTGATGATGCAGCTCTATCCTGAGATTTACAGCTGCGTCGGGTGTAACGCATGCTCCCGCGCCTGTCCCCAGAGCCTTAAGGTCATGCAATATATCGCCTACGCCCAGAGGGGAGATTTCTCAAAGGTCTCCGAGCTTTCTTTCGATTGCGTCATGTGCGGAATCTGCTCTTCCCGTTGCCCTGCGGAGATCAGCCACCCCCAGGTGGCCCTCCTCGCACGCCGCCTTTACGGGCGCTATATGGCACCCCACTCGGAGCATGTGGATGCCATGGTCGAGGATATCAAGAGTGGCAAGTTTGAGAAGGATATGGAGTCTTTGATGGCGCAGAGTGACGACCAGTTGAAAGAGATGTACGAACACAGAGAAATCGAGAAGTGAGGAAGCGCATGTATACCGACGAAACATTGCTTGCATCAATCAGGAAGGTTGAGGCGAAGCGGAAGGAAAATGCCGCATTGGAAGTGAGTCGCATGAACGCTCAACAGAAGGATGAAGTGCTTTCCACCTACCATCCAGACTATATCAAGAGCCAGTTCGCAACTCTCAGAATCGGTCCCAACAAAGGGGAGAAGGTGCCTCTTGAGCTGGCGGACCTATTGGAGGGGAAGAGCCGCATCGATGCGAAGGATGTCGACCTGTCCCAGGTGGATTATGATGTGGATGTTCTGGTTATCGGAGGGGGCGGTGCAGGTTCCTCTGCGGCTATCGAGGCCCATAATGCGGGAGCGAATGTCATGATGGTGACCAAGCTCCGCATCGGGGATGCGAACACGATGATGGCAGAGGGTGGAATCCAGGCCGCGGACAAGCCGAACGATTCTCCCGCCATTCATTTCCTTGATGTCTACGGGGGCGGCCATTTCGCCGCGAAGCGGGAGCTTGTCTCCAAGCTGGTGCTCGAGGCTCCCGAGGCGATCCAGTGGCTGGATGCGCTTGGCGTTGAGTTCGACAAGGACAAGGATGGCGTGATGGTCACCACCCATGGCGGTGGCACTAGCCGCAAGCGCATGCATGCCGCAAAGGATTACAGCGGAGCGGAAATCATGCGCACGCTTCGCGACGAGGTCATCAATCTGGACATTCCTGTAGTTGATTTCACCAGTGCGATTGAGCTCATCAAAGACGACAAGGGTTGCTGTGCCGGTGCCGTGCTAATCAACATGGAGACCAAAGAGGTCAAGATAGCCAGGGCGAAGACAGTGATCATCGCCACCGGCGGTGCGGGAAGGTTGCACTACCAGGGGTTCCCCACGAGCAACCATTATGGAGCGACTGCAGACGGACTCGTGCTTGCCTACCGTGCCGGAGCTCACTTGCTCTATGCGGATACGCTTCAATACCACCCCACCGGAGCGGCTTTCCCCGAGCAGATTTTTGGCGCGCTTGTCACCGAGAAGGTCCGTTCCTTGGGCGCAAAGGTGGTCAATTGCGACGGAGAGGTATTCGTCCATCCCCTGGAGACGCGGGATGTGGAGGCTGCTGCAATCATCCGTGAGTGCAAGAAGAACCACAAGGGAATCGAGACGCCGACCGGTGGCGTCGGTGTGTGGCTGGATACCCCGATGATTGAGATGAAAAACGGTGAAGGTACGATTGAGAAGCGCATTCCTGCGATGTTGCGGATGTTTGCCAAGTACGACATCGACATCCGCAAGGAGCCGATTCTGGTATATCCTACTCTCCACTACCAGAACGGGGGGGTGGAGATCGACGAGAATTGCGAAAGCAACGTGCACAACCTGTTCGTCGCTGGCGAGGCGTCGGGAGGAATCCACGGACGCAACCGCTTGATGGGGAACAGCCTTTTGGACGTGATAGTCTTCGGTCGGGATGCGGGGAAGGCCGCCGCAGCTCGAAGCAAGGAGACCAAAGTCGGGAAACTTACCCTGGGCCATGTGACGGAGTTTGCAAAAACGCGTGATGAGGCGGGAATCAAGAGTGACACGCTCTCTCCAAAGCTTTTGCCGGATTACCGGAGAAGAGATATGCACAAGGAGGCAAAGTATGAACTCTAACGGCAACATGGTAGCCAGCGTGCTTGAGACAGTGATGGTCATTTGTTTCGGACTTTCCTGGCCGCTTTCCATCCGACGGTCGATCAAGAGCCGCACGGCGAAGGGCAAGAGCCTCTTCTTCGAGGTGTTCATCGTCCTCGGCTATGTGTGCGGCATTGTTGCGAAGACGATGCTGCATTCCTACAACCTGGCCTATTGGTTCTACTATTTGAACAGCTGCATGGTCAGCATTGACATCTGCCTTTGGTTCAGAAACACGAGATTGGACCAAAAACGGTTGAAAGGAGAAAAAGTATGAAAATCGAGGTATGTTTTGGCAGTTCCTGCCACGTGAAGGGATCTCCGCAGATTTTCCAGATGCTGCAGGACGCCATCAAGAAAAACAATCTACAGGAGAAAGTGACCCTCGGTGGAACCCTCTGCATGGGCCATTGCAAGGAGCCGGGAGCCAACTTGATGGTTGACGGTGAGGTCTACACCGGTCTTACCGTGGACAACTTTGCGCAATTTTTCGACGAGCACGTGAAGAAGCCACTGCTTGGTTGAAAGCGCACATGCATCCAAAGCAGCGGGTGAGTCAGAGGCATTCTCCCGCTGCTTCCTTAAAAGCAGGACAAGTGCGGCAAGAAAGGGGTACTTTACCGCTTGGTCGCTTTAAGGCGCAGCGCACCCACCTTCGCGAGCGGAAGAGAGGTGTATGCGGCAATCTTCGCATCCGGCTCGCCCGCACGAATCATCTGCATGGCTGTTGCCCGATGCCTTGCCCTAAACCCTTCCTCCCCCTTTCCTGCTTGAAGCCGCCTATCCTCTCCTCGAACCGGGAATCCCCAGTAAGGACGCTCAACGCCTTGATTGCCGCGTCGATGTGCAGGAACGCGGCATCCTCCGGCGGCTCGTAGAGCCCCTTCTCCCTCATCTGCACGTGGTGGTCCTAAGAAG
>CAVESN010000048.1:0-14468 GCA_963618365.1 Bacteroides uniformis | reverse complement strand
CGGAGGATATGAGCATGTTCGAGGGTGCGGGTCAGGCGCTTTGGGACCAGGCAAAGGAGGAAGGCTTGCAGAAAGGCAGAGCTGGGGATGTGAAATCGCTTTCCCAATCCCTAGGCATTCCCTACCGGAAAGCCATGGAGTACCTGAAGATTCCTTCAGCAGAGCAGGAAGGGATTCTCCTCCTGCTAGAGAAGGAGTCTTAGTGATTTGATTTCTACCAGGCACCTCTTTTGGGGTGCCTGATTCATATATGTATGTACGAGAGTCTTTGATTGCTTTTGGTCTTTGAGTGCAAAGCAGAATCAGCATGGTTAACAGGAGATGTTTCTTGTTGACGGCAGGCGCTTCTACAGGTAGAATCAAGCCATGAAGCATGATGCGGCGTATGAAGATTTGGTGGCGTTGTTCGCCAGAACAACTGACCAGCAGCAGATGATGAAGCTCTTTGAGGAAATCTTTACTCCCGCGGAGCGTAAGGACATGGCCTTGCGCTGGACGTTGATGGAAGAGCTTTTGGAAGGAACTCCCCAACGAACCATTGCAAAACGGCACCATATCTCACTTTGCAAGATCACGCGTGGCTCAAAGATATTGAAGGGGAAGAACTCGTATTGCCGCCAAGTGCTTTCCGAGCGATTTGACGACGACCTTCATTTGTGATTTTCCTGCCACTCTTTTACATCACCCATGACCTGCTCTGCCATCTTCGAACTGCCGAAAGCCAAAGGCTGGATGGCAAGCTCATGCTCTACCTGCTTTCTAAGCTCTTGGTTTGAAGCATACCGCTCAAGGATTTTCGCTTGTTTTTCCACATTGTTCTCCACCCATCCCACTTTGTATTGATCAAGAAAGAGGGGGGTCCTGTAGCCTGCGTAGAGCTGCTCTGTGATGATGAAAGGGCGCTTTAGGTAGATGGACTCCATCATTGAGTTGGCACCTGCTTTCCCTACCACGATATCGCTGGCTACGATGTAGTCGAGCATCTTGTCAGTGAATCCGGGGGCGATGATGGGGAACTCTGGGTGGTTCTCCTCGAAATTCCGATACAGCCTTTCGGTTGCTTTGCTCATCTTCCCCACCACGATGAACTGGGCTTGCATCCCGTCCTGGACAAGCCTTCGCGCAAGACGCGTGTTGCCTATTCCTTCTCCTCCCAGATTCATCAGTATGGTAAAGATTCCCTGCATGAGCCCAAGCTTTGAGCGTGCCTCCTCCTTGGTCGGGATGGCATAGGATTCTATTGACTGTTTGAGCGGGAATGGGCAGAGGGAAATCCGATCCGCACTGAATCCTTGCTTGAGCATCCAATCCCTGCCTATGGTGGAGCATACGTACATGCGATCCATGTGCCTGTTGGTACCGATGTTGGGGTAGAAGAAGATGTCAGGCGCATAGCCGAACACCGGAATGCCCAGTCCATAGCTTTTCACGTAGTAGGGAATGACCTGGTTGACGAAGTAGTGGGTGCCGAGGATGAAGTCGGGTTTCTCCTGGTCGATGAACATCTTGAAGTAACGCTTCATGTGCGGTTGGCAAAGGGCGTAGAATTTTACGAAGCTTCCACGCACCACATGGTCGAGAATCCTGTTGCTCACCCGCTCGAGCGGGGGATGGCGGAGATCCCTGCGCCAGGTGTTCTGGATCCATCGCTTGATCAATGGGCCGTGGAGCATGTCGCACAAATCGACACTGACTGCCTCATGCCCGAGGCGGATCATGGCATCCCTGAGAGCATCAGCCGGCACCTGGTGCCCTTTTCCGGCAGTTACATAGATGAATAGTCCCTTCATAGATTGCAGTATACCACAGTCTTATTTCGCTTCTTGCGCCAAGCGCTCGATCTTTGCCTGCAACGCTACTTCCGCATCGCTATGCCGCACATAGGTGGGGCCCACACCGATATCGTCCGCACCTTTTTCCTGGAACTTTTTCTGTGCAAGGCGGGAAAGGGAGAATCCGATGTCGCGGAAGCGGTTTTCGTCTACCACCAGTTTTCCGGTGTAGCCTTTGACATGGCTGGCAAAGGCTAGTGCATCCGGACCTGTAAGGAGCGCCATGGGATACCCTTCAAGAAGTCTTCCCACTTCGTCTCCATCGCAATCAAGGTCGGGGCATTTTCTTTCTCCTTCAGCGAAAATGGCGCTGTAGAACCGCTTCTTGCGTGCGTCGATTACCGGGACGATGGCGCCAGGAAAGAAGCCTACTGCATGTGCGAGCACCTCCATCGTCGGAATGGAAAGAAGTGGCAGGTGTAGCGCAAGGCTGATTCCCTTGAGCGTGCTCATACTGATACGAAGCCCGGTGAACGAACCCGGTCCTTGCGTGCAAGCGAGCAGGTTCAGTTCCTTCATGGAAAGTCCCAAAGTGGAAAGCAATCCCTGGATTTCTGGTATCAGGTACTCTGTGTGCATCCCGTCGATGTCAATCATCTTGCTTGTGAATCTGCCGTCATCCCCGCAAAGGGAGATCCTCATGACCTGGGTGGATGTGTCGCATGCAAGTATGTTCATAGCTCCATTCCTTCAATGGTAATCAGCCGGTCCTGGTTCGGCTGGATTTCAAGATGCACGTAGACGCTTCCCTCCGGCAGCATCTCGTCGATTTTCTCAGACCACTCGATGAGCGTGACATGGTTTGCGTAGAGCATCTCCTCCCCGCCAATCATCTCGAACTCATCGGTCCCGCTGAGGCGGTAGAGATCCATGTGGAACATCTTCCACTTCTTTCCCTGGTATTCCTGGACCAGCGTGAAGGTGGGACTTACGATGGAGTCGGTAATGCCGAGCGCCTCGGCGATCCCTTTTGCAATGACGGTCTTGCCCGCTCCGAGGGAGCCCCGGAGGCTGATTACCGTTTTCCCTTTGCATTGCGCACCGATTCTCCTTCCTACCTCGAGCGTCTCTTCGGGATTGTGTGTGATTACCTGCATCTCCTACTCCTCGTGATGGTGGTGCTCATGCCATGCATAGTCGTCATGGACCTCTTTCTCGTCATGCTGCTTCACCACTTGCCCCAGCGTCTCGTCGTCCAAAACCTCCTCCACGGTCGCATGCTCGCTAAGCGTATCTCCAGTTTTGGCGGAGTAGTCCTTCATCAGTTCCTGAATCAGCGGGTCTTCGCTGTCTATCGCCCTTGCCTTCTCCAGCAACCTGCGAGCCTCTTCGTACTCTCCATCCTCGAGTTGCATGTAGGCGAGGTTGGAGAGGTAGGTGAGGTTGTTCCCGTCCAGGTCGACAGCAATCTCAAGATACTCCTTTGCAAGGGCGCGGTTACCCATGGAGAACTCGCAAAGTGAGAGTTCATTGTAGATGTCTCCATCCTTCTCCCCCAGCTGCAGGCAGGTAAGGAAGGCCTCGCGTGCCTCGTCGAACCGATCCAGTTTGCGTAGCGCCCACCCCTTCAGGAAATAGCCGTTCCATTTCTTCGGGTTCTTTTCAATCCACTTCTTCAGAGTGGCAAGTGCCTCATTTTCTTCTCCCATCGCAATTTGATCGTATGCATGCATGAGCGAGGCGTCGTTACTGATCTTCCTGTTGATGTCGGAAAAGACTTTCTCGACTTTTGAACGTTTCTCTCCCTCGGGGGCTACCGCAAGGTATTGTTCGAAGAAATTCTGGGCCGTTTCCGTGTTGCCTTGGTAGAGGTGGAAGTATCCGGTCTCGCAGAGCAAATCCGGGTCTTTCGGGAACATCCGTACCCCTTCCATCAATGTGTCCAGCGCTTTTTGCGCATACATGTCATACAGCGTTCCCTTCTCCTTGTCGGATGCCGCTTTCTGGCTGTAGCACGTAGCAAGGTTGATGAAGGTGGCGCTTTGGGGGGAGAGGTGGTTGACTGTCAGAAAGAGCTCCTGGGCAAACTCGCTATGGCCTGCCTTCTCTTGGGCTATGGCGGCGAGGTTCAGTTGCTCCACCATATCCGGCTGTGCCGCAAGGACGAACTTCTGGTAGTAGGGGAAGTTGGGGTTGTCGCTCTGGTAGCAGATGATCCGCAACATGCCACTGACAATCATCTCAAGCGTCACCTGGGTGTCTGCGTCAAGCTTCTTCTTCCCTTTGGGGAGCTGTAGCGGAATCTCCCTTGCCGGATCTATGGTGAAATCTCCAATCTTCCGTGCCATGGAAGGGGGGAGAGAAATGAAGACGATATCGTCCAGCGGATGTGTTTCCATGAATTGCTTCCTCGTGCAAAGGCAGATTACATGCTGTGGTGCCTGAAAGACTGCTCTTGAACCTGTTCGTTCAAGTGGGGTATCTGTTGAGGCCGTCTGTTCTGATTTCTTTTGCTCGTGGCCGAAATCACTGCTGGACGGCTATGCCGTACCCCGTATTGTGTGAAATGCGCCAAGAGACTATCGCTTTGGCAGGCACCACAGGATGACACTATCGTACTAAAGAATCCCATTTTCGAAAAGGGGACAAAAAACCCGCCGCATAGGCGACGGGCACACAAGACGAAGAGAAAAGTCAGAGAATCTCATCACTGGGAGTTTCCAGCAGGCTGTCGTCGGAAATGACATCCTCGGAGAGGGCTCCACCAGAAGTGTACTCCTCTGCTGCCGCGATATCGCCCGCTCCACCGACTTCAAGGGGAATCTCGTCCAGCCCCTCGATGGAGGTGAGGTTCGCCATGGCGCTGTTGATCGATTCCTCGATGAGCTTGTTGCTCGTCTGGAATTTCTCCACATACTCCTCGAGTTCCTCATTGTGGGTCTTCACCAGGCTGTAGCTGGCTTGCAGTTCCTCATATTGCTCTCGCAATCGGGCAAGCTCTCCTTCCAGTATGGCGTTCTTCGCTTCAGCTTCCTCAAGTTTCTGAAGGGTGGCGGGATCCACTGATGGCCTCGCCTCCGCCTCCTGAAGCTTTCCTGCAAGGTCGGCTTTCTCCTTCCTGAGGATACTAATCAGGCTTGCGGCCTTCTGTGTTCTCTGCTCAAGTAGTTTTACCGTGTCGACCATGCTCATGATGAAACCTTCCTTTTCCCTTCTTAGTTCAAGGCTGCCTTTGCGCTTGCCACGAGGGCGGAGAATGCCGCTTTGTCCTCAATCGCCATGTTGGAAATCGCTTTCCTGTTCAAGGTGATTCCGGCCTTGTTCAGACCGTGAATGAACTGCGAGTAGCTCAATCCCTCAGCGCGGACAGCTGCGTTGATTCTCGCGATCCAGAGTTCACGGAAAGCCCGCTTCTTCTCCTTGCGACCGCGGTAGGCATACTTGCCGGCCTTGGCGACGGCATCTTTTGCGATGCGGTAGTTGGTGCTTCTGCGGCCCCAGTAACCTTTGGCCAGTTCCAGAATTTTTTTGCGCCTATCCTTGTGTTTGGTTCCGTCAACTGCTCTCATGTTTCACCCCTCAGTTCGCATACGGCACCATGACCTTGATGGTCTTTGCCGTGGTCTTGCTGGTGATAATACCAGCCTTGCGAAGATCGCTCTTCCTCTTGCTGCTCTTCTTGGTGAGGATATGGCGAAGACCACACTTCTTGTAGCGGATCTTGCCAGTCCCGGTCACATGGAACCGTTTGGCGGCTGCCTTTCTTGTTTTCATCTTAGGCATTTCGTACCTTCCTTATGCGCTGCAGGGAACAAGATACCCCTGCGAGCTGCTGTTTATTCCGGCTTTACAGCCGTTTGCTCACTTTCCACGGGCGCTCCGTCGCTCTTTTTCGGAGCGTTTTTGGCACCACTCGGTCTGCCACCTTTTGTGGAGCGGGGGCTGATGAGGATGCTCATCATTCTCCCTTCCATAACCGGTGGCCGGTCAAGGTTGTACTCTACGTTATTCTGCGTGAGAGTTTCAAGTATCTTCTTCAGCGCCTGTTCCCCCATCTCCGGGTGCGCCATCTCCCTTCCATGGAAGCGGATGCTGATCTTGACCTTGTTTCCGTCCCCGATGAAATCTGCGATGAACTTGCTCTTTGTCTCGATGTCATGCTTCTCGATCTTGGGCTGCATGCGAATCTCTTTCATCTTCGTGACGCTTTGGTTCTTCTTCGCATCCCTGAGCCGTTTTTCCTGTTCATAGCGGTATTTGCCGAAGTTGAGAATCCTGCAAACCGGAGGATTCGCCATGGGGGAGACTTCCACCAGGTCAAGCCCCTCCTCGTCAGCCAAGCGGATGGCGTCAAAGGTAGACATGATCCCCTTCTGGTTTCCATCGCCATCAATCACGAACACTTCTCTCGCGCGGATTTGCCTGTTGATCCGCAAATCTTTTGTAGCCAATCGATCTCCTTGTGTTTTCCGAAAAAGCACTTATTTCACAAGCATTTTCTGCAGACAAACTGCAATTAGGGAATATAGCATACCATTCTCTCGTGTGTCAAAAGGCTTAGTGGCAAGCAAATACAACCTTGTGGAAATATGTTTCTTGCTGTGCGATGGACTTATTGCTTCTGTGTCCCTTTCTCCAAGGTGTGCTCCTTGAGCAAGTTCCATTGATGTTTGCATTGCTCTATCAGAAATGACTCCTCCTCCGATTTCCAGAGATCACTTCTGCGTACCACCAGGAATGTGCGTGTGATGGTGAAGTCGGTGGGGATGATTCGCACTTTCCCTTCCGCAAGGCTTTTTGCCGCGAAGGTGTCCGAGAGAATGGCGATGCCGAATCCTTGCTCGGCGAAGGAGAGCGCATTGTCTCCTGCAAGGCATGTCCAGAGCGGGTCGAGGTTGATGCTCCCTTCGAGAGCCAGCTTGCCTAGCGCGGCCCGGATGCCGGTTCCCTGGGCTGTCAGGATGAGCTTCTCGTGTGCAAGGTCGGAGAGCGAGAACACCTCCTTGCCTTGCGTTTTGGTCACATAGTCATGCTTGCAAAGGCAATAAACCCGGTCACTTCCGATTACTTCGCACTCCAATCCCAAAAGGTCTCCCCCTCTCTGGAGGATGCCGAAGTTCGCTTTCCCCTCGCGGATAAGCCAAGGGACATCCTTCGAGGTTGCTTCGTTGATGACGAGCTTGCAACGGGGATATTTCCGCTCGAATGCGATTCTCACTCCTGGCATGATGGGGTTGTCGATGCCCTTGTCGCATGCGATGACCACTTCGGACTTGGGTGTCTTGTGCAGGAGCGCTGTCTCAAGGCTTGCGTATTGCTGCATAATCCGGATGCACAGCACATAGCAATGGCGTGCAAGCGGGGTGGGTGATATGCGTTTTTTGTCTCGGAGGAACAAGATCTCGTCATATTGGTCCTCAATAGACTTGATTGTCTTGCTGACTCCCGGCTGGGTCATGCAGAGGCGCAACGCCGCCTTGGTGATGGAGCCCTCTTCAAAGACGGCGATGAAGGTTTCAATCTCGTGGAGTGTCATGAGGAGAGTATACACAACTTTTGTTCATGTTTGACATGAAAAAATATAATTTTTATTTATGGAAAGCCTGGACAAATACTGTGTGTAGACAACACGTAAAGGAGTTTTTTCTTATGTACGACATTATCAAGCATTATCCAAAGGTACCCAAGGCCTTGGTGGAAAAGTACGCCAAGCTCAGCGAAAGCGCCTCCATCAACGAGGTGATGGCTACCAACCATGCGATGAGCAATGACATCCGTCCCGTATGGCCTGGCATGCGCTGCTGTGGCGTTGCGCTTACTGTCTGCTCCCGTCCGGGGGACAACCTGATGCTGCACAAGGCGATCTCGATGGGGCAGCCGGGTGATGTGATTGTCATCGATTGCGGAGACTATGCCGAGTGTGGCGGCATGTTCGGTGGCAACATGAGCAATGCATGCCAGACTCGCGGAATCGTCGGGCTTGTCACCAACGGGTGTGTGCGGGATACCATGATGCAGAAGAAAATTGGCTTTCCCGTCTTCAGCAAAGGCATCAGTGTCAGGCGCAGCACCAAGCATGAGCCAGGCACCATCAACCACCCGGTCATCGTTGGCGGCATTCCTGTCAATCCGGGCGATTTGATCTTCGCGGACAATGACGGCATCATCGTCATCCCCCGCGAGGAAGCCGAGGCGACTTATGAGAAGGCAATGGCCAGAGAGGCGTATGAGGAGGAGAACCTTGCCAATATCCTGAAGGACGGCACGCTCACCTTCAAGACATTCGCCAAGCAGTTTGCGGATCTCCACCTGTCGGAAGAAGAGGATTGAACAAGAGAGGTACCATGCATAACCAAGAATTCAAAATAGATATCGGAGTCGGCATCGCTTCCATCATCATAGGAGTCGCCGCATTCGTTTTGTCGCTGCCTTTCCCCGGAAGGGCGGCGCTCTTCCCAAAGGTGGTCTCCTTCCTCTTCTGCGTCCTGGGTTCTGCGCTTGCGCTTTCCAGCTGGAGAAGGATGCATTTGGGTGCGGAGAGCTGTAAGGCAGTGCTCTCTTGGTCGCTTTTCAAGTCGCCGCTTGCGGTATTGGGACTATTGATCCTCTATGTGGTGGTCATGCAGACAGTCGGATTCTATGTGACCACGCCGATCATGCTGGTCCTTTACATGCGGTGGATGGGAGTGAGAAGAGTGAAGACCATCCTCATCGCCACAGTCTCGATGATGCTGTTTGTCTTCCTACTTTTCACCTTCTCGCTCGGAATTCCCCTTCCCCAGGGATTGTTGAGGTAGCGTATGTTTGGCATTTTGACAGATTTGATGACATTGGATTCGTTTTTCGCGCTCTGCCTCGGCACTTTCGGAGGTCTTATCATAGGAGCGCTTCCCGGCCTGAGTGCGACGATGGGCATGTCCTTGCTCATCCCTGTGACATACGGCATGGCCCCCACGCCCGCCTTAATCATGATTTCCTCAGTCTATGTGAGTGCTGTCTATGGAGGAAGCTTCTCCGCAATCCTCATCCATACCCCAGGCACTCCCGCCTCGGCTGCGACAGCCATCGACGGATATCAGCTTGCGCTTCAGGGAAAAGGACTGGAGGCGTGCGGTATTTCCACGGTTTCCAGTGTCTTTGGTGGAGTAGTCTCTGCATTGGCGCTGCTCTTCGTGGCTCCCCAGCTGGTGAAAGTCTCCCTCTGGTTCAGCTCCCCCGAGTATTTCCTGATTGCAGTTTTCGGACTTACGATTGTGGGAAGTCTTTCCGGGGAGAACATGCTCAAGGGTCTGATTGCCGCAGCCTTCGGCCTTCTGATGGGGATGGTCGGCATGGGTATCTTCCCCTATTCCCGCTACTCGTTCGGAAACCTGAACCTGTATGGCGGCATCGAGCTGGTGCCAGCGATGATAGGCCTTTTCTCCATCAGTCAGGTGCTTGTCCAGGCCGAGGGGCTTGAGGCGAAACGCAAGGGGACGGACAAGGAGCTTGAGAGGCAAATAAAGGAAGCGCTTCAGATGAAAGGTCGTTTCTGGCCTACTTGGAAGCATTTCAAGAGCCTGCTTCCGTTGATGATCAGGGCCTCCATCCTTGGCATTTTCGTAGGAATCCTTCCCGGTGCGGGAGGCGATATCGGATCCTGGGTCGGATATAATGACGCGAAGAGCCATAGCAAGCACAAGGAGCTTTTCGGCCATGGTAGCTTCGAGGGGGTTGCCGGCTCGGAGACGGGAAACAATGCAGTGTGCGGCGGAGCGTTGATTCCGGCCCTTACCCTTGGCATTCCCGGCAGCGGTGCCGCGGCGGTGCTCCTGGGAGCTTTGACGGTGCAGGGTTTTGCCCCCGGGCGGGATCTGTTCACCACCTACAAGGGGATGACCTACTCGCTTTTGGTTGGCTTCCTCTTTGCCAATATCCTGATGGGTTTCTTCGGATGGCTGATTTCCAAGAAGGCGGTCAAGCTTGCAGCCCTTCCCCTAGGGCTCCTTCTTCCCTTGATCATGCTGCTTTCGGTCATCGGTTCGTTCGCGATCCGCAACAACATGTTCGATGTCTATGTCATGCTCTTCTTCGGAGTGGTGGGGTATGCCATGCGCAAGACAGATATTCCTGCGGCCCCTGCGGTGCTTGCCCTGATTCTCGGGCCCATGGCGGAGAGGAACCTGATGACTTCGTTCCAGATGGCGAAGACCGGCATCATCCAGTACTACCTTACTCGGCCGCTATGCTGGTTCTTCATCCTCTGTATCGTGTTTTCCATTGTCTCCCCGGCCCTGTCGGCGAGAAAGAAACAAAAGGAATCTTTGCAGAATCGTCAAAAGGAGGACGTGAAATGAGAAAGATGGTAATTGCAACGTTGGCATTGGCCCTGTCCATGCCGCTCTTCGCGCAAGGTGGCGCTGAAGCCCAAAATTCCGGATCGGGATATCCCCTGAAGAAGATCACCTTCATCTGCCCCAGTGGCGCAGGCGGTGCCATGGACAGCAACACCCGGCTTCTAGCCCCCTACCTTGAGAAGCACCTGGGTGCGAAAGTCGATGTGCAGAACATGGGTGGTAGCGCATGCTGGATTGGCTGGAAGTACCTCTATGAGCAGAAGAAGGATGGGTCCTTCATCTCCTACGCCAACTTTCCGAACATGATGACAGGCTACCTCGATCCCCAGGCGAACCTTGGCATGGACCGCTCTAGCTTCGAGTTCCTTGCACTCTTCACCTCGGATGACAACGTAATCATGGCAAAGCCGGGCGAGAAGCGCTTTACCAACGGCAAGGAATTCTTGGAGTATGCCAAGCACAATGTGGTGACACTGGGGGATGCGGGAGCGAGAACGGATGACGCGGTTGCCATCGCGCTCATGGAGAAAGAGCTCGGATACACCTTCCAGCATGTGCACTTCCAGGACAGCGCCGAAGGTTTCGCTGCCTTGCTTGGAGGCCATATCGACGCATTGATGGGCAACGTCAGCGAAGCGGTGAACAAAGGGGAGGACATCCTCTCGATTATGACCCTCACCAAGCAGAGAAGTTCCTATCTTCCTGACGTGCAATGCTCCTATGAGAACGGACTTAAGGTGGAGAACTCCTCTTCCCGTGGAGTTGTCGCGGCAAAGGGAGTTGACGCCAATGCGAAGGCGCTCCTGATTGAGGCGCTCAAGAAGGCGATGGAAGATCCGGAGCTTCTTGCCAATGCCCAGAAGCAAGGGGTGGCGGTAACTCCCCTCTACGGGCAAGATTTCGCCACGTGGGCTGAGACCCAGGAGAACAACATCAAGAGCATCTATGGACGACTGGACAACTGATTGTTCCTGGAAAATATGCAAAAGGCAGCGGGGAGACCTGCTGCCTTTTGCTCTTTCTGGTGTGCGGAAAACAATAGGAGCAACCATTCGGCTGCTCCCTTGCAAGAACCGCGACTCACGCCTTTTCTGCAGATCCAAGCACGTCGATGTTCTTGTGCATGTACATCTTCTTCAGCTCGTCACGGGCGGGTCCGAGGTACTTGCGCGGGTCGAACTCAGCCGGCTTGTCATGGAAGACCTTGCGGATGATGGCGGTCATGGCAAGCCTGCCATCGCTGTCGATGTTGATCTTGCAGACGTTGTAGGTCGCAGCCTCGCGCAGCTGGCTCTCCGGGATGCCTACGGAGTCTTTAAGCTTTCCGCCGTACTCGTTGATGATCTTCACATACTCCTGGGGCACGGAGGAGGATCCATGCAGCACGATGGGGAATTCGGGAAGCTTCTTCTGAATTTCCTGGAGGATGTCGAAGCGCAGCGGGGGCGGAATCAGGATGCCGTCGGCGTTGCGCTCGCACTGCTCCGGCTTGAACTTGTTGGCACCATGGCTGGTGCCGATGGAGATGGCAAGGGAGTCAACTCCGGTACGGTTCACGAACTCAATCACATCCGCAGGATTGGTGTAGTGGCTTTCCGCGGCGGATACTTCGTCCTCGATGCCGGCAAGTACGCCAAGCTCGCCCTCGACAGTCACGTCGAACTGGTGTGCGTACTCGACCACCTTCTTGGTGAGCGCGATGTTCTCATCGAAGGGGAGGGAGGAGCCGTCAATCATGACAGAAGAGAATCCGTTGTCGATGCAGTCCTTCGCAACCTCGAAACTCGGACCGTGGTCGAGATGCAGCGCGATGGGAATCGGATAGCCCAACTCCTTGGCATAGTCGACCGCACCGCGGGCCATGTTGCGAAGCAGGTTGATGTTGGCATAGTCCCTTGCGCCTTTGGAAACCTGGAGAATGACCGGGCTCTTGGTTTCGACACAAGCCTGGATGATCGCCTGCATTTGCTCCATGTCATTGAAGTTGTAGGCGGGAACCGCATAGCCACCATGGATGGCTTTCTTGAACATCTGTCTGGTATTGACCAGTCCGAGTTCCTTGTATGACGTCATACACGCTCCTTTCATACCCATAGGGTATCCATTGATTTCAATTGCCAATCTACTTCTTTCTTCCCGCGTGGTCAACAAAAGGGTTATGTGCTACAGTAGGTATCAATGAGACCCCGTCGCATAGTTGCATTGCTTTTCCTCTCCCTCCTTTTCACACTCGGACTCTGGTACCGAAGTCTCCCGAGCGTAGTGCTGCTGGCCGATGGGCTGTTCCTGGAAACAGAATGGGCGCAGGGGGAGCATGATCTTTTCCTTCCCCTTCTTAAAAAGGGGTGGAGATTCCGTATTGAGCGAGTCGATCGGCTTCCCTTGGAGAAAGATGCATTGACTGCGTTGATGGACTCTTTTTCACCCCAGATGCTGGTTACTTCTCCTCGATTGACACTTTTAGTCGACCAGTGGCACATCTCCCAGCCATCCTACCGTCTTGTGGGGATAGCGCAAAAGCCTGTGGAGGAAAGTGCCTTTGACGTGGTGCTGAGACAGGATCTGACCCAGGGATATGGGGAGATGGATTTTCCTGCAAGGATGATCTCCTCCAGTCCCGTCCCCGATGATCTCAAGAATATCTTTTCCCAATGCGAGATGGTGGATGGGAAGGGAAGTGACGTCTACGTGAAAAACGTCATGGAGGGGTGGAAGGAGAAGAGCCCTGCCACGCTCGTTGTCTATGAAGTGGCCAACCTCTCCCTCTACCAAGGGGTAAAGATGGTAGTCCCTTCTGGCATGATGCTCTCGCTTGCAAACGAGCAGATTGCAGGAGTAATCGTCTCAGATTTCAGCCCGATTGCTTCGTTTGCTGTGCCTTTGAACAAAAGCAGGAAGACGCTGACGCTCACGCTGGAAAGTCATTACCGCTCTGGCGCACGAATGCGCGGAGGTTATCGCGCACAAGCGCTTGCAGCATGGGGACGGAAATTCCTCTGAGATTGGCAACTTTTTCGTAGGTGTAGGCGATGTGCATCGGGTTGTTAAGCTTACCCCGAAGGGGAGCTGGTGCAAGGTAGGGGCTGTCTGTCTCAAGCAGAAGCCTGTCATCAGGCACCAAGGTGCATAGCTCTTGCAACCATTCGTTGTGCTTGTAGGTGACTACTCCGCTGAAGGAGATAAAGAAGCCCTTCAAAAGGGCGGTGTCAAGGAGCCTCCTTCCCCCTTCGAAGCAATGCATGATGCCAGAGAGGGAAAACTTCCTTCTTTTGAGAATCCTCTCCATTTGCATGTCCGCTTCACGGCTATGGATGATGATGGGAAGATGCAGGAGGGAGGCGAGCTCCATTTGGGCATCAAAGAGCTTCTCCTGCTCCTCTTTCGAGGCGTACTCCCTCCAGTGGTTGTCCAGTCCGATTTCTCCTATGGCGCATACCGGACCGAACTCTGCAATCTCGGATTGCAATGTCTCAATGGATTGCCCCACTCCCCAGGGGCCTATTCCGGCAGTAAGCAGAAAGGAGGGATGTCCGGAGAGAAGTGCCTTGCGCCTGGCTAGGTCCCCTGTTTCTGTCCCTATGTCCAATCCAATCATCCCTGTCTTTTCCATTTGCCCTAGAAGAGAGTTGCCGTCCATCCCCTTTTGCACCATGGAGAGGATATGAAAATGGCTGTCGGTATACATGCCTTGCATGATGGCCGAAAGGGAAAAGAAGCGCAAGCAATTGCAGTTGGTGCGAAAAGCACGTATGATGCTCTCAGGCCCAAGTGGTGGAACGGTAGACACTGGGGACTTAAAATCCCCTGCCTTGCGGCGTACGGGTTCGAACCCCGTCTTGGGCATCCTTAGAGACAGGTTTTGATACAAATCAGAATCTGTCTTTTCTTTTTGGCAATTCCTTTCTATTAAAGCAATTATAAAATTAGTCATTTCCTATCCATATACCCAGGCATGGCTGAAAAACACGATTTTTGGCAGTATGTGGGTATAACAGCAAAAACCTTGACACACCTTTCGTGAATTTCGTAGGTGAGTACTCGATTTCGTAGGGCAGTAGGCAATTACGTAGGTTAGTACCAATTTAATAGGGTAATCCATCTGCAAACAGCAAAAAAACACCGCTTTGCAGCCAAACTGCTGACTCAAAGAACACGGAATAGAGCAAGAACCAAAGCCTGATTGACGAGTTGTGGAAAATAGTGATGATGGGTCTAATCACAGATTTCTGTTGCAAATCCGCTTTCATTTGTGTATCTTTGGATTGTAGGTAAGCGTCAAATGGTGACCCGTATCTGACAAGCTTTCAGCCATGCATACTTGAGGCATGGAAAAATTCACACAGGAAAGAAGAGAAGAAAT
>CAVESN010000047.1:0-14546 GCA_963618365.1 Bacteroides uniformis | reverse complement strand
AGTCGCGGATCGGGTGGTGGTCATAGAGGCAGCGCATGAGCTCCACATAGCCGAGCCTATCCATCACCTTCTCCTCATCAATGTCACCCTTCAGGGAGACACGGTCACCGACGACCCTCCAGAAGTCGGCGACCACCAAGTCCGCATCATGGGCCATGGCTCTTTGATAGAGCAGCTTGGTGGAATCGGAAGGGATCCAATCGTCAGCATCAAGGAACTGGACATAAGAACCACAAGCAACGGCAAGGGCGCTGTTACGCGCGGAGGAAACTCCTCCGTTTATCTTGTGGATTACTTTTACCCGTGCATCCCTCCCCTTATATTCATCCAGCAAGGCCGGCGTTCCATCCGTGCTCCCATCATCTACCAAAATCAGCTCAAACTCAGTGAACTCTTGGGCCAAGACGCTCTGTACAAGTCGGGATATAAGTTCACTGCCGTTGTAGACGGGAACGATTATGGAGACGAGAGGAACCATCACTCCTCTTCCCCCTTCCCATCCAGCATGGCCATGAACTCTTCACCTGTGATGGTTTCCTTCTGATAGAGATAGCTGGCTATCTCATCAAGCTTCGCGCGGTGGGTGGTTAGCAGCTGAACCGCCTTGGCATGCTGTTTCTTCACAAGCTCGACCACTTCCTTGTCTATCTCAGTCTGGGTTTGGGCAGAGCATGCAAGGGAGGTATCCCCACCAAGGTATTGGTTGGTTACGGTCTCAAGGGCCACCATGTCGAAGTTCTTGCTCATGCCATAGCGGCTGATCATGGAGCGTGCCATCTTGGTGGCCTGCTCGATGTCGTTCGAAGCTCCGGTAGTCACGCTGCCGAATACAATCTCCTCGGCCGCACGCCCTCCGGTGAATGTGGCAATCTTGTTCTCCATCTCCTCCTTCGTGTAGAGGTAATGGTTCCCTTCATCCACCTGCATGGTGTATCCAAGCGCTCCACTGGTGCGGGGGATGATGGTGATTTTCTGCACGGGTGCCGAGTGGTTCTGCAGTGCCGCGACAAGCGCATGGCCCACTTCATGGTAGGCAACCACTTTCTTTTCACTGTCGGTGAGGATGGCGTTCTTCTTCTGGTAGCCCGCGATAACGACTTCGATGGACTCTTCAAGATCCGACTGGCTGGCAGCCTCCCTGCCGTCACGGATGGCTCTAAGTGCGGCTTCGTTGACGATATTGGCAAGCTCCGCACCGCTGGCACCGCTGGCCATACGTGCGACCTTCGCATAGTCAATACCGCTCTCGGTCTTGATCTTCTTCGCATGGACTCTGAGAATCGCCTCCCTTCCCTGCAGGTCAGGAAGCTCCACGGGAACACGCCTGTCAAAGCGTCCAGGACGGGTCAGTGCGGGATCAAGGCTCTCAGGGCGGTTTGTTGCGGCAAGAATGATTACCCCGTTGGACCCTTCGAAGCCGTCCATCTCGGTAAGCAGCTGGTTGAGTGTCTGCTCTCTCTCATCATTGCCACCAAAGCTTCCGTCCCGTTTCTTTCCAATCGCATCGATTTCATCGATGAAAACAATGCAGGGGGCTTTCTCCTTTGCCTGGCGGAAAAGGTCACGCACCTTGCTGGCTCCCATGCCGACGAACATCTCCACGAACTCGCTGCCACTGATTGAGAAGAAGGGAACTCCCGCCTCTCCTGCGACTGCCTTGGCAAGCATGGTCTTACCTGTTCCCGGAGGACCTACCAAAAGGACACCCTTGGGCATCTTCGCACCGATTTGCTGGTACTTTTGAGGGTCATGGAGATAATGGACGATCTCCATCAAGTTCTCCTTGGCCTCCTCCTCTCCCGCAACGTCATTGAACTTGATACCGGCCTCGCTGGGAACATAGACCTTTGCGTTGCTCTTTCCCATGTTGAACATCATTCCCCCGCCACCCATGTTCTTCATCATCCTCCTGCTGAGAAGCCTTCCAATCAGATAGAAGAATGCGATGGGGAGCACCCAGGATGTGATAAAGCTGGCAAGGGGAGAAAGCTGCTCCACTATTTGGCTTGCAAAGACCACATGGGCGTCATGGAGCCTGTTAACCAGGTCGGGATCATTGACCAAGCCGGTCTTGTAAAAGTTTCCCTCCGTATCAGAGAAGATGATCTGGTTGGATTCCAGCTGGACCTGCGCGACTTTCTTCTCCTCCGTCATGGTCATGAAAGAGCCATAATCAATCTCATGCACCCTTGGTATCATCATCTTCGGGAACATCAGATAGTTGAGAAGGAACACGCAAACCAATGCGACAATATAATAATAAAGAATAGGTTTCTTATTGGGTTCTTTGACTTGCTTCATGAATTACCACCTAAAAGGTAAGATACTTCCCAAAAAGGTTATCGCCAAGAGAGATACATAAAACTTGTTGGAGAAAAAAGAGGGGGTGCGTCTACACGTGTCTTTATCTCCTTAAAAGGAAAAGAAATCATTGCCGAAATATTACTTTTGGGAATATCCATGGATATGAGTCGAAGCTTTCCTTTTCGTTTCCTTATGGACTTAAACGCCACCACAACCTACACTGCCAGTGATAAGTGGCCTCCATTTATTGCATGCGCGAAGGGTAATCCCAAGTCCCTAGCTGAATTCACGTCTTTGCAATTTCTTTTTGGGTTGCCACTTCCTATTGTCTTACCCTCTGGTCATTGATGGAGACATAAAAAAGAACCCTGCCCGATGCAAGGTCCCTATCATCTCCAACAGGAATCGAACCTGTGTTCTGAGGATGAAAACCTCATGTCCTAACCCCTAGACGATGGAGACAAGATTGTGAGCCGCGAAGGATTCGGACCTTCGACCCACGCCTTAAAAGGGCGTTGCTCTACCAACTGAGCTAGCGGCCCACGCGAAACAAGGCACTTATACCATGCTTTGACGCCGTGTGTAAAGTGCCTTGCGAAAAAAACTACGCTCTCCCAAGCATGGAGAGACACATGTCCGGATAATTGGTAATCACGCTTCTTGCGTTCCACTCAATCACCTTCTGCATCCGCTCCTTCTCATTGATCGTCCAGATGTTCAGGCCTATGTGCTGACCGCTGCATTCCGCTACCACCTCGTCGGTGACAAGGGTGAAGTCAGGATGGAGAAATTGCAAACCATGGTCCTTTGCCTGGTAGGCAAGGTGCCGTATGGGGGTCTCTTCGTACAGGAGCCCGCAAGGAACCTCCGGGGCGAGAGTCTTGAAACGGACCACCGAAAGCCAGTTGAAAGAGCTGATGATCACTTTCTCCTCCAAGTGGAACCTCTTAATCATATCCCATGTCTTTCTCTCGATATCCTGGTACCAGCTTCGGTTGGTCTTGATCTCGATGTTGGTGACCATCTTGCTTCTGGAAGCGAAGTCACAATACTCCTCGAAAGAGGGAATGGTGACATCAAACGCATCATCCTTCGTCCTTGAGGCCTTGATCCGCTCAAGCTCCCCCCTGGTGTAGTCGCTGACGACTCCCTCCCTTCCCGTGGTGCGGCACAGCTTCTCGTCATGGATGACCATCAGCTGACCGTCCTTAGAGAGATGGACGTCAAGCTCCACTCCGTCGCATCCAATCTCCTCCGCTTTCTGGAAGGAGAGCATCGTGTTCTCGGGATACTTTCCCGAAAACCCCCTATGTCCAAATACGTACATACAAACTCCTTATCCTGCGATGATGAGGTAGAGGCCTATAGAAAAGGTGGTGATTGAGCAAAAAGACCAAACGACCAATGCGAACAGACCATCTCCTCTCGTCCCTTCTACCGGAAGCACCGTGTTCGGAAATGACTTGTGGGAGAAGATTTCCACCTTGTCCCCCACCCCGTAGCGCAAAACCCGGTTTCCTCCGAGGATGCGCATCCGGGACCTGACAATTGTCTTCACAATCCTCTCCTTCACCTGGAGGGTGAGGATGTAGTCACAATCGAAACTTCCGTCCACTCGCCGCCGAAACTTGTGCCATCCTGTAGGAATCACATGATCCACGGAGAGTACTTTGGCATATACCTTCTCCCCTCTGCTACGCACCTGCGATTCCTTCCAGTTCGAAAGGAGCATCCACAGGCTAATAGCCAGCATGGCTCCGTCCAGGCACAAGGCGAGCATCACTCGTCGCTCCTAGTCTTCTCCATCGCCGCATCCTCCACACTGTGGATTCTCGCGCATGCGACAAAGTGCTTTTCCTCCACCTCGATGAGAGAGGGGTCATGCTCCTTGCAAAGGTCGCATGCATAGTCGCACCTTGAGCGGAAACGGCACTCGTCGGGGAGGTTCACCGGGCTTGTGATCTCACCGCGTATCAAGCGGCGTTCGGGTCTCTCCTTTCCGACGATGGGCACGGGAACCGCTTCCAGCAACGCCTTGGTGTATGGGTGCAGTGGCCTCTCGAAAATCAGGTCGCTAGGCGCCTTCTCCACCATCTGTCCCAGATACATGACCGCGATATCGTCGGAAAAGTATTTGACAACGGCAAGGTTGTGGGTAATGAAAAGGTAGGTCAGTCCGAACTCCTTCTGCAGGTTCTTCAGCAAATTGAGAATCTGCGCCTGGATGGATACATCAAGAGCGGAGACCGGCTCGTCGCAGACAATCAGATGGGGATTGACCGCAAGAGCCCGAGCGATACCGATACGCTGCCTTCTTCCTCCGTCAAGCTCGTGGGGATACGTGTTCACGTACCTTCGGGCAAGACCTACGATGTCCATCAGCTCAAGCGTCCTCTTCTCTATCTCTGCCTTGCCCCTCATCAGCTTGTGCTCGATAATCGGCTCACTGATGAGCTGCATGATGCTCTGGCGGGGATCAAGGGATGAGAAGGGATCCTGGAAGATCATCTGCATCCGTGTCCTGAGAGCACGCATCTGCCTCACGCTGTAGTTGGTGATCTCATTCCCCTCGAAGAAAATCTTTCCTTCAGTAGGATTGAGAAGTTTCAGGATGACTCGTCCGGTAGTCGACTTGCCACATCCAGACTCGCCCACGATACCGAGCGTCTTTCCTTTCTCCACGGAGAAGCTCACCCCATCCACTGCATGCAATAGACCTTTAGGGGTGTTGAAAAACTTGCACAGGTTCTCAACTCTCAGAATCTCCTCAGCCATTTTGCTCCTCCTTGTGGATACGGTGGCAGGCTACCTTATGGGTGGTGCTGACCTCTTTGAGCACGGGAATCTCCTCAAAGCACTTCTGGCACGCATGGGGACACCGGGGAGCGAAGCTGCATCCGGTGATTTTCTCCATCGGGTTGGGCATCATCCCCTTGATCGGTTGAAGCTCCTCTCCCCGCATGCGCAAGTTGGGCAGCGAGTTGAATAGCCCGATGGTGTAGTCGTGCAGCATGTGGTTGAACACATCATCGGCACTGCCCATCTCGACAATCTGGCCGCTGTACATGACCGCCACATCATCGCACGTCTCCGCAACGACTCCGAGGTCATGGGTAATGAGGAGCATCGACATGTCCCGATTCTGAATCAATTGCTTGATCAGGGAGAGCACCTGCGCCTGAATCGTCACATCCAGGGCAGTGGTCGGCTCGTCTGCAATCAGGAGCCTTGGATGGCATGCAAGGGCTATGGCGATAACCACCCGCTGCTTCATCCCGCCGGAGAACTGATGGGGGTAGTCTCCCGCGCGGCTGGGAGCGATTCCCACGAGCTTGAGCATCTCCTTCGCTCTCTCTAACGCCTCCTGCTCGCTCACCTTGTTGTGGAGCATGACGCTTTCGGCGATCTGGTCCCCGACTGTCATGACCGGGTTGAGTGCCGTCATCGGATCCTGGAAGATCATGGCCACATCGTCGCCACGCATCTTCTCCAGAGCCTGCGTATTCATTTTAAGCACATCCTGCCCGTCAAGCAAAACGGTTCCGCTCTTTATTTTTCCCGGCGGATCGGGCACAAGATTGAGCAATGAGAGCGCGGTAGTCGTCTTTCCTGCTCCCGTCTCTCCGACAAGTCCAAGCGTCTTCTTCTTGGCAATCTGGAAACTGACACCGTTGACGGCATACACCACCCCGGCGTCGGTCTCGTAGGTAACTCGAAGGTCATTCACATCCAAAAGGATTTCGTTTTTCACTTCCATAGGGGGCCTACTTCTTCAATTTGGGGTCAAGAGCATCCCTCAGTCCGTCGCCAAGCAAGTTCAAGGCAAGCACCGTAAACATGATGGCAAGACCAGGGATGACGCAAATATAGGGGGCGTTGCGGATCTGGCTGCGGCCGGAGGAGAGCATGGCCCCCCACTCGGGAGCAGGACTGGGAACGCCGATACCGAGGAACGACAAGCTTGAGGCGTTGATGATGGTCGTTCCGATGAGCAAGGTCACCTGAACGATGATGGGAGAGAGGCAGTTGGGAATGATATGCCTTGCAATCACTTTCCAGGTGGGAAGCCCCATCGCATAGGCGCTCTCCACATACTCCTGTCCCCGTATGGTCATGACAGCCGCGCGGGTGATGCGGACAAAACCTGTCGCACAGGTCACGCACAGGGCCAGAAGGAGGTTGAAGGTGCTCGTTCCGAGGAGGCTGACCACCACAACGGCAATCATTATGTTGGGAACCGCATAGAGCATGTCGTTGACACGCATGACCACCTGGTCCACCACGCCACCATAGAAACCGGCAAGAGCTCCGAAGATGACTCCAAGCACAAGGCCGATAAAGACTGAGCCCACACCGATGACGAGGCTGTAGCGTGCCCCATACAGGAGCCTGATGAAGATGTCGCGCCCAAGCTCGTCGGTACCAAAGATGTGCTTGGAGCTCGGCCATTGCAGCCTCTCCTTGATGTTCTGTCCGATGACCTGCGTGTCATAGTCGAAAATGAATCCGGAGAGGATCGCGGCCGCAACAAGGCAAAGGAGGAAGACCATGCCTACCACGGCTCCCTTGTTCTTGAAAAGCCTGCGCACTGTCTCCTCGAGCAACGTCCTGCTCTTGAGCGCGGTTTCCTGACCGCTTTTGGTAATTTCTGCCATAACTCACCCCTTGCTCGTGTAGCGTGCCTTGATGCGCGGATCGAAGAAGGCATAGACGATATCGACCATCAGATTGATGATCACCATCAGCATGGAGCACATGATGATCGAACCGGTGACCATTGGCGTATCTCGCTTGCTGATCGACTCGAAGATCAAGCGCCCGATTCCAGGCCAGGAGAAAACGGACTCGGCAAGAACGCTTCCCGTCATCACGTTGGAAAGCTGCATGCCGATGACGGTGATGATGGGAATCAGCGCATTGGGAAGCGCATGGCGCCGGATGACCCTCTTTTCCGAGCATCCCTTCGCCCGTGCGGTGCGGATGTAGTCCTGGCGGATCACATCCAGCATGGAAGAGCGGGTTGTTCTGGTGATCAGGGCTGCCAACCCAAGCCCCACGGTGAGGGCTGGGAGCACCAGCGAGATGAGGCCGTTCTTTCCTCCCGAGGGAAACCATTTCAATTTCAGCGAGAACATGATGATAAGCATCAAGCCAAGCCAGAAGTTCGGCATGGAAACTCCGAAGAGGGCAAAGACCATGCCAAGCGTATCTTTCCAAGTATTCTCATGGATAGCGGTATAGATACCGAGCGGCAGTGCGATGAGCGTGGCGATCAAAACCGAGGCGCCAGCGAGCTGCATGGTATTGGGAAGACGCTCGATGAAGGTGCGGAAGACGTCCCGCTTGGTGACATAGGAGGTACCAAGGTCGCCATGCAGCATGCCTGCCATATATTTCAGATAGCGGACAGGAAAACTTTCCGTAAGTCCAAGGTCAATCCGGATTTGCTGGATTTGCGCGTCTGTCGCATTTTCCGGGGCAAGGAAGATTGCGGGATCCCCTCCGGTAAGACTCATGGCAAAGTAGATCAACAGACTCGTTACAAGAATCACCGGGATCATCAAGGCCAGGCGCTTGAGAACGTAACGAAACATGAGAGACTCCTCACAAAAAATCGGGGAATGCTCCCCGTCCGGGAAGGACGGGGAGATACAAGTTATTGGGCGATATAAGCGTGAGACCAATCGTGGTTTCCACCACCGAAGAGGCGCTCACCCTTCAGGTTCTTGTTGTAGGCGATGACGAGGTTCGCGATATAGAGCGGAACCTGCGGGCACTCCTCGACAAGAAGCTTCTGCAGCTCGATGCCGTCAGCCATGCGCTTGTCCTGGTCCTTCTCGGTTGCGACAAGGTCGGTCAGCTCATCGGCGCGCTTGTTGCTGTAATGGTGATAGTTGCTTCCGCTTCCGGTGTAGAAGAGGTCGCGGTAGACGAAATCAACCTTCGAGTCCTCGTTCCATCTCCAGAGGTACAGCTCCTGGCCTCCCGCCTTGCAGGTGGACTTCAGTGTCGCATCATCAACCATCTGGATCTCGACCTGAATGCCGATCTCCTTCAAGTTGGCCTGGATGACCTGCGCGATGTTGGTATAGGGAGAGCTGTTGGCAATCAGCAAGGTGGTCTTGATTCCGCCGTTGGGATAGCCGGCCTCGGCCATCAGCTTCTTCGCGCGAGCCACATCATAGTCAAAGCCCGGCATCTCATCATAGAAACCCCAAAGACCGCGATTGAGGATGGTGGTCTGCGGAGTCCCCTTCCCGTCAACGGCAACCTGAAGGACGCTGTCACGGTCGATGGCACAAGCCACTGCCTGGCGCAGCTTCTGGTTGTCCCATGGAGCCTTGGTCACGTTGAAAGCGAAGTAGAAGAGTCTGCTTCCGGCACGCTCGAAGACGGTGATATTCTTGTCCTCCTCAAGGAAGGAGAGCTCGTTCATCGGCGGATTGATGCAGACGTCGATCTCACCGTTCTGCAGGGCGATGACGCGGCTGGAATCCTCGATGATCGGACGGAAGGTGATGAAGTCGGAGATACCCGGATCATCACGCCAGTAGTTCGGGTTCTTCTTCAGGCGGCAATACTCGCCCTGGACCCACTCGTCGAACATGTAGGGACCGCTTCCGATGTAGAAGGGATCCTTGACTCCACTCTCGTAAGCCTTCTTGCTCTGGATTGAGAGAGGCACGCTTGCGATGGAGGCGACAAACTCGTTGTTGTACTTCTCAATCTGGAGCTCGACAGTATGGTCGTCAACCACAGATGTGGAAACCAGCCCGGCAAGAGCGGAAGCGACGTAGCTCTTCATGGCCATGTCGTAGGTGAACTTCACGTCGGCCGCGGTAAGCGGAGTGCCGTCGTTGAACTTGGCTCTCGGATCCAGATGGAAGACGAGATGGGTGTCATCCTTGTACTCCCAGCTTGTGGCAAGCTCGGGGACGAAGGTTCCCTCGTTGGTGAAGCGCACCAAGGTCTGATGGGTGTTCTTCAGCACGATGTTGTTGATTTGGTCCTGCTGCTTCTGCAGATCCAAATTGTTGATATCGGCGGCAGAGCCGATAATCAGTTCCGACTTGTGGGCGGGAAGGCCCGATTGGTCGGTCGTGGGAGCGGCAGCGGAAGACTGCTCTTTCGTTCCCGTGGCGAACAGCGAGCTGGCAAGCAGCAACGCCATGGTGATGGTCAAAGCTTTTTTCATTTTTGACTCCTTTCGAACTCTTGCTGTACGAGTGTCAGCGCACATCTGTTACCCCAGATACATCTTCAAAACCGCTGGTAGTGCGGCGTAACCACCACACTTTCCTGCGTCATCTTACCTCTTTGCTGAATCGATGAGACCAGCATGCCAACCGCCTGCCGGGCGATGGAATCAATATCCTGGATAGCCATCAGGCAGTGGCCCACCACGCCCGAAAACCAGGGCTCTGCAATCAATTCCGGAGAGAAAGAGAAGCCGTCCACCATCAAAAAGCGCATCTTCCTGGTATCCATCTTCAGAAAATGGCAACAACCAACCAGAAGCGGAAGGTAATATCCGCTATGGATGAAGATGGCATCAGGCATTGTCTCAAGCTTGAGAAGCGCCTCTCTCATGGAAGCCTTGTCCCGCTCCGCCTTCCCCTCGAAGATGAAATGTTCGGTGTGCTCGGGAAGCGAGGCCTCTCTCATTGCTCTCCTATACCCTTCCTGACGCTCAAGGCCTGCGGAGTTGGTGGCGTTGCACCGGCTGAAGAAAACGATGTTCCTCGCACCCTCATCTATCGCCCGCCGGGTAAGAGAATACCCCACAGCCTCATGGTCGCTGGAGACCAGTGGAAACTGTTTTCCGATGGAGCGGTCGACGCATACAAAGGGAAACCCCTTGGCCTCCATCTCCTTGAAAAGGGGAAGGTTCGTGCTGCTGGAAAGAGGGGCGATCAGCATCCCGTCAAAAAGCCCGCTGCGATACAGCTCCATCTCCTTCACCTCATGGCCCAGGTCCTCAAAGGTATTGACCACCATGGTAAGATACCCTGCGTCGGTCGCATATTTTTGCACATTGTAGACCAAGTTGCTGAAAAAGCCGTAGGGAGTGAACGGAGCAAGAAGCGCAATGGTCTTGGTGCTTTTGAGCTTTAATGACGCGGCAATCTTGTTGGGGACGTAGTGATGTTCCTCCGCCACCTCTAAAATACGCTTGCGTGTCTCCTCGGATACCCTTACCGGACGGTTGTTCAAGACTTGCGATACCATTGACGGGCTCACGCCCGCCTCCTTGGCAATCGTCTTGATATTGATTTCAACCATGAGGCCCTCTTGGTGATAAAACGTTTTAGCAACTTCTTAACTTGACTCTACCACGGGAAAAGCAACCTGTCAAAACATTTCGCATCCACAATGCTTTACGTTTTTCCCTCTTCACAATACCATGGCCCTCATGTTCAGGCGTCTCGATCACATTCTTTGGTGGACCATCCGTTCCCTCATCCTTGGCATTTGTGTGGGATGCGCCATGTGGGCGCTCAACACGGGTGTGGGGTTCATAACCTCAATGAGGGAAAGCAACCCCTACCTCATCCTCCTTCTTCCCATAGGGGCGCTATGCATCACACTCGCCTACGAGAAACTTGGCCATTATCTGCGCAAGGGAACCGCACTTGTCATCCAAATGATCAACGACGGGCTCTCAGGGGATGCCTACAAGCATGACTGTAAGTCAATCAGCGCGAAGATGGCACCGCTGCTTTTTCTCTGCACGCTCCTCTCCCACCTGGTGGGAGCCTCCACCGGAAAAGAGGGTGCAGGAGTCCAAATCGGCGCCTCCATCGGCGACTACCTTTCCCATGTGGAGGATTTTCTCCTTCCCGCAAAAAGGGAGGACCACAACGCCTCAACCGAAGGCATCTGGCTGATCATGGGGGCCGGAGCCGCGTTCGGAGCCCTCTTCAACGCACCTATAGCGGGCATGCTCTTCGGACTGCAGTTCTCCGCCCCGGGAGTCAACCGCACCGACGCCTACATCCCTTGTGTCGTCGCTTCCTACACGGCAGTCATCTTCTCCCACTCCTTCCTCCACACGCCGACGCTCACACCCACCCTTGCCGAATATGTCGCGCTCACCCCCGGGCACCTTCTGGAGCTTGCCTTGATCTCCATAGCCATGGGGCTCTGCTGCAAGATCTTCCTTGCACTTGCATCCTTATGGAAGCAATGGCTGAAAAACCACGTGAAGAGCCCCTATGGGAGAGCGCTTGCAAGTTCTCTCATCCTGCTTTCCCTTTCCCTTGGCTCATTTCCTTTCCTGAAAAGTTTTCCCCTCAACGGCCTCTCCGCAAACCTCATTGGGAAAGCCACAGCGTGGTACATGCCATTTTTGAAGGCAATCTTCACCATACTCTCCATGGGAAGCGGGTTCGTCGGAGGAGAAGTCATCCCCCTACTCACCCTTGGTTCCATGCTGGGATCGCTTGCTTCTCCCCTCTTCTCCCTCCCCCTCTCCGCAACCGTCTCCTTCGGCTCCATGGCCATGCTCAGCGCAGCCACGAAACTACCATTTGTATGCGCCATTCTGGGGCTGGAACTCTTCGGATTCTCCAATCCGTCACTTCTCTTCTTCACTTGCATCATAAGCTATGCGGTCAGCGGGAAACTGGGCATCTATGCGAAGCAAATGCCCACTATCGCACTCGAAGGAAGATAAGCACCTTTGTCCCGGTATTTCCCTTGAATTCCCTTTTATGGTAGGTTTAGGTACTTGTGAGGTGTATACACCATGGATGAGAAGACAACACGAAACATAGGCATCATGGCCCACATTGACGCGGGGAAAACCACCACTACCGAACGCATCCTCTACTATACGGGGGAGAATCACCGTATCGGAGAAGTGGACAACGGGGAAGCGACGATGGATTTCATGCAGCAGGAGCAAGACCGCGGCATCACCATCGCAAGCGCCGCAACCACCTGCTTCTGGAAAGGGTACCAGATCAACATCATCGACACCCCGGGACATGTCGACTTCACCGCCGAGGTGGAACGATCCTTGCGTGTGCTTGACGGTGGCATCGTGGTCTTCAGTGCGGTGGGAGGCGTCGAGCCCCAGACGGAGACGGTGTGGAGGCAGGCGGACACCTACAAGGTCCCCCGTATCGGTTTCGTCAACAAGATGGACCGCATGGGAGCCAACTTCTCCGACGTGCTCACCCAGATCAAGAGCAAGTTCTCAATCACCCCCATTCCGGTCAACATCCCCGTAGGTTCCGAGAGCAATTTCAGCGGAGTGATCGACCTGATCTCGATGAAATACCTCACTTTCGACCAGAGTGATGACGGGAAGACGATGAGCGAGAATCCCATTCCTCCCGACATGCAGGAAGAGGCCCAAAGCTGGAGAGAGCAACTGATTGACAGTGTCTCCTCCTTCAGCGATGAAATCATGGAGCTCTACTTCTCAGGAAGCGAGATTCCTTCCGATTTAATCAAGAAGACATTAAAGAAAGCGACATTGGAAAGAGCGGTGATTCCCATGTTCGCCGGCTCCTCCCTCAAGGACATGGGGGTCCAGCCACTGATTGACGGAGTAATCGACTATCTTCCCAGCCCGAGCGAGGTGCCTGCGATTTGCGGCATCAACATGAAAAACGAGAATGAAGTCACCATCACCCATGACCCCTCCAAACCTCCCCTCGCACTAGTCTTCAAGATCCATGTGGATCCGCAGATGGGTGCGATGGACTATGTGCGTGTCTACCAGGGCACCATCAAGAAAGGGCAGATGGTGATGAACGTGGGCAAGCACAAGAAAGAGAGGGTGGCAAGGATTCTCCGCATGCATGCCGACAGGTCCGAAGACATGAGCCAGCTGGAAGCGGGCGACATCGGTGTCATCGTCGGCATGAAGGAGGCCAAAACAGGGGACACCCTCTCCAACGAGGCAAGCCAGATCCTCCTTGAGAAGATGCACTTCCCCACACCTGTCATCTCCATCGCCATCGAAGCGGGCACCTCCGACGACCAGGCGAAACTGAAGAATGCGCTTGCCATCCTCGCCCAAGAGGACCCCACCTTCTCCTACAAGGAGGATGACCAGACGGGACAGCTGCTCATCAGCGGCATGGGAGAGCTTCACCTCGATGTGATTGTCACCACCCTCACCAAGGAGATGAAGATCAACGCACGGGTGGGCAAGCCGCAGGTAAGCTACCGCGAGTCAATCTCTCACGAAGCGACCGCAAGCGAGTCGTTCGACAAAGTGATTGCAGGAAAAGAGAACCATGGCGGCCTCACGCTCCATCTCACCACTCTTCCCCAAGGAAGCGGAGTGAAATACCTTTGCAATGCAAAAGTGAAAGGGGGCATGCCCGACGAGTTCTATCAAGCCATCCAGAAAGGCATCGAAGGTGCTTTCTCCAGCGGCATCCGCTACGGCTACGCATGCACCGACATGCAAGTGGAGGTGACCGACATCGACTACGACGAGCTCAAGGCAAGCGATTTCGCCTTCGAGGCAGCAGCGTCGATGTGCTTCGACAAGGCAGCCATGCAAGCTGATCCCATTTTGATGGAACCCATGATGAAGGTGATTGTCGTCGTACCCACACAATATGTGGGAGATGTAATCAGCAGCATCACCAGCCGGGGCGGGCTGGTCAGCTCGATGGAGAGCCACACATCCGGAGACCAAATCAACGCACAGGCACCGCTTTCGAAGATGTTCGGCTACTCCACGGCCTTAAGGAGCGCCACGCAAGGAAGAGGTTCCTTCAGCATGGAGTTCGACCATTACGTCCCCTGCCAGGTAAATCCGTTCGGAGCGTAAAAAGAATCGCAAGAAAGAATGGCACTGCGTAGACGAGCTTCGCAGTGCCATACACGGGAGAAAAGTAGATTTTTCCCTTCTGGTAAGGTATGTATGCATACAGCTTTCGGCAAAGTCAATGCAAACGTTGCGGACCTCAATGAAAGCTAAGTAATTCGGGAATTTCGAATAACAGCCAAAAACGGAATGCGCTAGGAGAGCTTCAATAACAACCGTTACAATCTAAGCGCAATAATTGGCGTGGACAATATCCCAAAAACAATGCAGTTTTTGAAATGGGCAATTCACATCATTGAAGAATTGGGGCTCACCATTTTGTGGGATTTCTCGTTTCTCAATACCGTACCGGCTTCATCCGAGGAATGTCCTTTCCCTGCTTTTGTCCACTATCTCTTCCTTCCACTCTTCTATCTGCCTCGTCTTGGAAGAGAAGTTGATTCCTATG
>CAVESN010000046.1:9298-14822 GCA_963618365.1 Bacteroides uniformis | reverse complement strand
GAACCTTGAAGAAACAAGCGAGTTTCTGAGTTTTCCATCATCAGGGGTATTGGTCCAGACAGCGAAAAAAGCATCCCTCTGTTCCTCATCCAACCGCTTCCAAAAGTTTTTGTTTTCAAGTGTCGTGAACCTAAATCCCTTGATTTCTTGTTTTTCTTTCAACTTGCCCTGCAAGAAAATCTGGTCTGCTTTCTTATATTTCGGGAACAATTTCTCCACACTGCTTTTGCTCAGATTCTTCCCAGATCGCAAATAAGAAAAAAGAACTTTTCTCTCTTCAAGAGGAAATGGTTGAGGCTCTCCTCTACGTACAATCATTTGTCCTGGAACCTGCTCCAGCATCACTACCCGAGCATTATTCAATGCTTCCCAAAGTCTTCTTTCCTCATTCAAAAAATGGCATTTGGGAAGTTTCTTTTCTTCTGGAAAATAAGGACAATTCCCTGCCTCCGGGACAATTTTCTCATTCTCATACATCACAGCTTCTCGAATCTGATTGCAATAAGCATCGTCAAGTTCCGGATGGTATTTCTGCTGGCTCGTAAGCAATTGGTTGAGTTCAGAAAGAATGATATCCCTTGTTGGCATAGGAATATCTGCATTTGCACGCGCTTTTCGATTACGATACCCCACAAAATGTTCATCATTGTACGAATGAATGATTTCGATAAAAGTCTTATACCCTTTTTCCTTTGCAATTTCCTCTGTCTTTCTTTCCTGTTCCTTTGCCTGTTTATCATCTGCGGAGGTTTCTTCGTCCAAAAAAGTACGTATTGAAGATGAACCTCGGTGATTTGCAATGTGGTATATTGCATAACCTATCTCTGCTAGAGTCAGTTCTTCATGCAAACCACGCAATCGCAGAGCATAAGGGTTTTCTTTTCTCACGTCAGAAGAGAACCGAAGAACTGCAGGATCCGGTGTCTCCTCTTCGGAGTATGGAAGCATAAGTCCCTTTTGAGAAAGCAATTTCCAAAGATATTGAAGTCTATGTCTACGATGGCGCAAAGCGTTGCGTTGCAGTCTACTGGTACGGCGGTTTACAGCACCCGCAGAAGCAGGAAAAATGCGTGAAGTAGTAAACACGATATCGCTTGGATATGCCACGCCATCAACATCATCCTCCGCGATAACCGCCAATCCTATAGAACCAACTCCAAGATCCAAACCTAGGACATAATCCCGCCCATGAAGACGTTCTTGAATTGCGCTGACTTGTTCCTCATACCTTCTTGACTTCTTGTTGCTCATTGGTGAACTCCCCTCTGTAGTGTACATCAAGTATTTGTAATTATAAACAACAATCAATAGAGACCTTGTCCATCATCGACTTATCACAGCAAAGGATACTGAAAGAGAAGACGGAAAGAGCTGCTTCGAACAACTTGTAAACAAAGATATGTTATTCGATGATGTGCGTAATATTATAAGGTACAAATAATTACATCTGTTTCACGAGCAAAGTTCATGCAAAAGCTTGGACATGCATAAGCATCCCACAATTCTCTCGTTTTGCAGATTATTTTGCTGTCAAACCTTCTCTATTCCTTCCAGCTGATAGCCTGCTTCCCATATGGCTTTGCGGAAAAGGGTTTCCTCTTTCTCTTCCTTTGCCCTCACATCAGCCTCTTTCCTGGGCAGGTCCACCTTTGCCCAGATGCCGTCAAGCTTGTTCAGGGTGTTCTCGACATGGGTCTTGCAATGGGTGCATGTCATGCCTCCGATATGGAGGATGTAGTGATAGGGGTAATGGGAGATGTCCTGGTCGGAGACTTTGATGTGCGGCTCCCTCTCCTTTTGCGGGCAGCATCCTCCTCCATAGAGGATTTTCTTTACTGTGCCACGGATTGCAAAGAGCACAATCAGCAATACGACAAGAAGGACTAGAGCGGTACCCATGGAGACCTCCTCGGTTAGAGTGACCTAACCTACTTATTGCAAGATACGCTTTGTCCTCTCTTGCGTCAAGTTCTAGCGTTGCCTGATTTTCCCGGGATTCATGCCGGTTGCCTTCTTGAAGACACGGCAGAAATAGGCCTGGTCCTGGAATCCCGACTGGTTTGCGACCTCCCCGATTGTCAAGGTTGTCGTACGGAGCAGTTTCTTTGCGATATTGATGCGGATCCTTGTAAGGTAGTCCCAGGGAGAAAGTCCGAGCTCCTTGCGGAAGATACGGGTAAGATAATCCTCGCTTACGTTGATTGCCTCGGCAAGCTGCCACCTGCTGATAGGTTCGGTGGCATGGGCGCCAAGGTAGGCGATGCCTCGTTTCACCAGCACCCCGGTAAGAGGAGCGAGCATTTCCGCTCCACCCACTATCTCCTGGATGCGATGGAGGAAATCGGTACTCTGGGCGATGCAGGTGTTGGCTATCGTAAGCCCCGGGATGTGGGAAATGGCATCTATCTCCTCCATCGAGAAATTCTCCTGCACCACCAGCATGGGGACTTGGCTCTTGGCTCTTAGCGATACGATGAGGTCCTTATCCACGTGGTCCATCACGCAAAGGGCCGGCTTTTGCCTGGCGCACAAGCTTTCAAAGGAGGAAAGGTCATGGAAATGGCAGAAGTCTCCGGGGAGCGCCAGCTTCTCAAGCCCTGCAGGAAGGGTTCCAAGGAGGGCTATGGTGTAGCTATCGGCCAAGGAGTCCCCCTTGTAAAGGGCCTCTATGACGGTCTGGCAACCCTCAGGATAGTGTAAGCACACCACGGGAATCTTTTGCATGGCATCCAGCTTCTCCAGCATATGGATGGCAAGCTGCATGCTGTAGGAATGAATGCCGGCATCCACTTCCAGCAAAGCACAGCCACCCACCATCGCAGGATTCGTGACGATCTCCTGGGGGGTAACCAGATTCTCATCTTCAAGTAGTCCGGGAAGATTGGCTCCCTCCTCCCCCAAAAACCAGATTCTCCCTCCTCTTGGAGAAAGGGGCTGAGGACAAGAGGAATGGAGGGTGGGCCAGGGAAGGAGGATGGTGACCTTCTGTTCGTCAAAGGTGAGCGTGCCCGCCTGGTTCAGGCAAAGCCGTTCGGCAAGGGCCACACCAAGCGCGTCCTTCCGCTTTGTGCCATCCCTCTTCCCTTCCTTCGCCATGATTGCAATCTTCAGTCCCTCCCGGGTGGCGGCGAAACGCTTTTGCACCTCGCAGGGAGCCATGTACTCGGCGATGGCATCGAAAATCCTCTCCATCGTCTCTTCCTGGACAAAGACCGGGGGAAGCGATGCATAACTTGTCAGCTGGTAGCTCATCTCATCCACATCCACATGGGAGAGCGCAAGCTCGAACAAGTGCATGATCCTCAGCATCTTCTCCTTCTGACGAGAACTGGAAGCTTCTGCCATCAGCTCGGAAAACGGCTTACGGATGTTGGCGCTCACGTTGGCGAGGAAAACGCTACGCAGCCGCTCGCTACGCTCCGCCATCTCCTTCGCCTTGCAAGCCTCCTCAAACAGCAATGCACCCTTTACCGAGGAGGACAATGCGGTACGCAGTTCCTCGAGGAAGACTCCCTCGCAAAGGGATGGCTCCACCAGAAGCACGACATACCCGAGTGGCTGATTCTCCATGAAAAGCGGCTCGACCACATACGTTCCTATGGGCAAAGAAGCGCTTACCTCTTCTGGCAGCAGCTTCTCCGTAGGGAAATGGAGCTTCTCGAAGAAAGAACGATTCTCAAGGAACCCGCCGACAAAGAGGCTGTCCGAAGCGTCATGGAGCACAAGTCCCATGCCCCGAACCCCCAAAGAAAGAAGCCCCTCTCGGCAAATCGGCACGATATCCTTCATGGTGCAGCTGCACAGGAGGTGGTTTTTCATGGTGTTGAAAAGCTCGCGCCGCCTCTGGGTCTGATAACGCTCCTCGTTGTCCAAGCGGAACTTGGCCCGCATCAGGGAAACCTCAAGCAAATGGACGCGCTGCTCATCATGGAAAAGCCTGCCGTACAGCGATATCGCCTCCTCGGCAAGCAAGCTGTTCCCCTCGTACTCCTTCAGATACGTGTACAGCACCTCATCCACTTCCGGGGAAGATGGGGCTAAATGCACCAGCCTCTCGACCAAAGAGGAAGGGAACTTGTGCTTCAGCCAGGTAAGGAAGGGAGGAAAATCTTCTCCCATATCCTCCACTTCATTTCCAAAGGGATGGGGGCAGCCACAGGAGGAGCGGACAACCAGCCTCATCGGAAGCACCGTGTCCTCCTCCTGCAGGGGACGATGGTCCACTAGCGCATCAAGCTTCCCATAAGCCAGAGCGCAGAGCTCGTCCACGGGCACATGCTCCGTGGTCAAAGGGCAGCGGAGGGAAAGACTTTCCTGGGAGTCGTTGAATCCAACCATCCTCACATCCTGGGGAACCCGGAATCCTCTCTCCTCCAACACGCGTCCCGCATCGAATCCCATCATGTCGCTGGAAGAGACAAGCGTGTCAAAGTCTTTTCCCGGGACAAGATGGCGGCCATCAAGCAGCTCCCGCATAGCCTCCCTTCCACCGCTCCAGGGATAAGGGGAGGAGATGAGTTTTTCCTCGGGTGCAATGCCATGGTCCTTCATGCACTGGAGGAATCCCTCATACCGCTCCTGCGCCCCTGGATGGCTCTGGGGGCCACGAAGGAACGCGACATGTCGAGATCCGTGGACTTCCAAAAGGTGGGACACCACCTCGACAAGGCCATGGTAGGAGTCAAATCCGACAGAGGGATGCCCCGGAATCTCAAGGCCGAAGGAGACAAGGGGAACACTGATTTTCTGGTGGAAGGAGACAACATCCGCAAGAGGGACAAATCCACCGAGGGTGGAGCTCCAGCTTATGAGGCCCTGCAAGTTGGCCGAAGAGGCGAGAGGATAGACGATTTGGCGCAGGTACTCGTAATTTTCCGGGCAGGAAAGCCTCCCTCCGGGGAAGACAAAGAGCGTGTCACCCCGGCTCTCGGAAAGAAAAGCAACCTGCCGCCAAATCCTCCGGGAAAGCCCGGCATGGATGGAGGCCAACACCAAACCGATTTTTCTATCCATGGACAAACCCCTCAAATCCAAACAAAGTGCGGTTTTGTCCAGCTTACCACAAGAAGTTGCTTCTATGAAAGCGAGGGAACGACGCAGGGTCCGTCCGCGATATAGGCGGCAGAAAGAGGACGGGGGGATTTTCTTTGCAAATCCTTGATGATGCGCTCCACCACGACCCGATAGCGCTCTTTTTTCGTAGTCCCCCCGCTCCGTCGACTCCGGGAAGGTAGCTCCAAAGTTGCGGGCTGCAGCAAAAGAAATGGTCCATGGGAATCTTCTCAAAAACCTTGGGGCCATCCTTTGCCAACACCCCTAGCGCCTTCTGGCAGGAAAGACCTCCTATGGCTCTCTTCTGGTCGGTCGTGTTGGCGATTGCCACAAGACATTCCCCCTCCTTGAGAATTCCCTGGAAGGCCACGATCTCAAAGGGATGGAAGGCTTTCGAACCCCCATCTTCGCCACCACAAGGCTCTCCATGCACGGGGTTGTGGTCGATTTGCAAAGCACGACTGTTCTGTGG
>CAVESN010000046.1:0-9288 GCA_963618365.1 Bacteroides uniformis | reverse complement strand
CTTCAAGTCCGCATTGACATAACGACTGTCCACCCACGCCTCGGCACCCCGATCCGTTTTCCAAGGAAGGGGAGCATGCTTTGGCCTAGGCAGTCGTGGTTCTCCACACGGATTCCCTTTGGCCCGGTGGGTGCCAGCACAAGGATATCCTCCCTATGGTATCCATCGTTAAGGAGATGCTTCACCATCGGAAGCAAACCCCCTCCTTTCCTTGGTACGGCACAGGGATGCTCCCTTCCCTCCATTTTCCCCTTTGCTATCTCATCGAACGGGTCGCTCCCAATGGGTTGGGAAAGCGCTTTTACGATTTCTTCCCCATGCGCTCCATCGGCTTCGATTGGTTAGGCGCACCACCGGGGTCCCTTCGGGAAGCAAAAGAGGGGCGTACTGGCTGCCAAACGGATTTGCAACTTCCCTATCTAGCGCTCCCTGATCAGAGAGAAGTCGCCACTGACTGCGGCGTTCAGGATGGGGGCCATGTAGGTATCCACATCGGAGGCACTCATGGGAACTGGCATGTTCCTAAGCTTCATCTCCAGCTGGGGATCCTTGGCCGCACTGAGCGCCTGCTCCACATATTGCGGGGAGAAACCGGATAGCTCGCCGAGTGTGGTCGGAGCCCCGATACTCCTGGAGAAAGCTATCATCCCCCTTGCCATGGCTTCGCTAAGCGCCCGACCCTCCTTCTTCTCATCATCCCTTTCGGCATAGCCGTATTCGGCAAAAAGCCCGACAAGGCTCTTCAGCTGCCGGGAAACCGCCTTGCCGTAGAAAACCGTATAATAAGGGTTCATGATGCCGCATGCGGTTCCATGGCCCACCAACCTGACAAGGGAGAAGCTGGTCAGATGCCCGCCACTGGTGCCGCCGGCCATGATGGCATAGCCGCCCAGGTCGGTCGCAAGTCCGATTGCCTCCCTCCCCTTCATGTCATGAAGGTCAGCCATCACCTTCGGCGCATATTCCAGGCAGAGCCGGAATGCGCTTTGGGTAATCTCCTCAAGCAGTGCGTAGTTGGATTCCTTCGCACCCAGGAAGGATTCGTAGCAATGGCTTATCGCATCCAATATGCCGTCAAGAGTGACCGAACGGGGCATGGTGGCGCTCACCGAATAGTCGAACAAGCTCGAAGCGGGAACAACCGCCTCATCCACGATAAGCTTCTTCTGTCCGGATGCGATATCGGTGACATTGGCATACTTGGTCAAGTGGGAGCCGCTGGAAGCGCTGGTTTGCACCGCGACAAGCGGAATCAGCTTCCTTTCTTGCTTCTTGAGCTCAAAAGAGACTATGCCAGAGCCAAAGTAATAGTCGATCTCCGGGGTGATTACATCGCCCAACGAGGCAAGCACGTCGGCAGCCTTGCACGCGTCGATGGTGCTTCCTCCTCCGACGGCGATGAGCACCTGCGGTTTGTATTGCAAGAGGTAGGTGGCAATCCGGTAGACATCCTCTTTCGGCGCATTCGGCTTGGCCGCGGGAGCCTCTATCACCTCAAGGCCAGCCTCCTTTAGACTTTGCCTGACACGCAAGAGTAGCCCTTCATGGCGGAAACTGATGACCACCAAGGCACGTTTTCCATAGGAAGAGGCCAGTTTCCCAAGCCTGGGAAGCACATCGATCCCATGCACATAATTCTCCCCTTTCCAAGCAGAAAGAAGCATTCTCGCAGCATCCACACTGTCACTCATTTCGTTTCTCCTTTTCTTCCATGGTACAGGAAACCCTATCCGTTGACCACATTCTGGACTTTCCCTTCCACATATCCCTTCAGGTTGGCGATGGAGGTCTCCATGATTCTGCTACGCGCCTCCTTGGCCGCCCAGCTCATATGGGGAGTAAGGATGCAGTTTCTGGCATGCAAAAGGGGATTGTCCCCCTTGATGGGCTCCGTGGAGACCACATCAAGTGCGGCCCCGCCCACCTTTCCCGACTCCAAAGCCTCGGCAAGGTCCTTCTCAACCACGAGGCCGCCACGGCTGTTGTTGACCAGAAGCACTCCATCCTTCATCTTGGCGATTGTCTCCCTGCAAATCATGCCAACCGTATCCGGGAAGGCGGGAACATGGAGCACCACCACGTCGCTCTCGCCCAGTAAGGTGTCGCGATTCACATAGGGAAAACCCTCTGCGAGGAACGAGGGGTTCTCATGCCGGCTATTGGCAAGCACCCGCATGCCGAGGGCTTTCGCAATCTGCCCGGTACGGTGCCCGATGCGGCCGAAGCCGATGATCCCCATCGTCTTGCCCGAAAGCTCAATAAGAGGGTAATCCCAGAAGCACCAGTCGGGACAGCTCTCCCAGCGCCCCGCATGGACTGCCCTGTCATGGTGCCCCACATGGTGGCACAGCTCCAGAAGAAGCGCGATCGCCATCTGGCTCACGCTCTCCGTCCCGTAGGATGGCACGTTGCTCACCGCAATCCCCTTCTCTTTCGCATACTCCACATCCACCACGTTGTATCCCGTGGCAAGCACGCTGATATAGCGTAGATTGGGGCATGCATCCATCACACGCCTTGTTATCGGCGTCTTGTTGGTGAAGACCACCTGGGCATCCCCGATATGGCGGATTGCGTCATCAGGATCGGTGAGGCTCGTCCGGTCATAGACCACCAAATCCCCATACGCTCTCAATCCCTCCCAAGAGAGGTCGCCAGGGTTCTCCGCATATCCGTCAAGCACCACGATCTGCATCTTTGCCTCCTCATGTGCCAATGCCCGGGTAAGCCGGGCATTAGACATTCTTGCTTCCCTCTTGTGAGATGGCAAGCTCCTTCTTGAACAATTGCATGGTGCGGTCTTATGGAGGCAATGGGGACTTTCTCGCCGCACTCGCCATACTTCTCCCGTAATGGCCGGGGATGGCACGGGAATCCACTTTCGGCGTGGCGTTGGAGGCGATTGCTCCTCCCTGGCTGGCGGGGGAGGAAGATGCGCTTCTTGCCCAGCCTGACGGAAAATCTCCCCGGAAACGAGCACCCTTTTCGCCCAATTGAAATACGGTTTCAAAAAAGCAACAAGTTGTGTATACTGATTTTGTTTGTAAGCTACTTTCGATTCGTAGATATTTTGAGGAGAAATGCATATGAAAAACATTCTTGATGTGCAAAAGCCGGTGGATCGGCCTGTTCGTGTCCTGCAATATGGGGAGGGAAACTTCCTGAGAGCGTTCGTCGATTGGCACTTCGACATTCTCAACGAGAAGACCGACTTTAACGGCAATGTCGTCATGGTCCAGCCGCTTGCCCGAGGGATGGGCGAGATGATCAATGACCAGAAGGGGCTGTACACCACCGTGCTCCGTGGCATGCAGAATGGAAAGCCGACCGTGGAGAACCGCCTGGTGACCTCTGTCAAGGAGTGCGTGAATCCGTATGACGCGGAAGGCTACAAGAAGTACATCTCCTACGCCGAGCTGGATACGCTGCGCTTTGTGATTTCCAACACCACCGAGGCCGGAATCTCCTATGCGGAAGGCTGCAGTCTCACAGACACCCCTCCTGCCTCCTATCCTGCAAAGGCATGCCAGTTCCTCTACCATCGCTGGCAGCATTTTGGCGGGGCGGCCGACAAGGGTCTTGTCTTCATCCCCTGCGAGCTGATTGAGGCCAATGGCGACAACCTGAAGCGGATCATTCTCCAATATGCTGCGGAGTGGAAGCTTGAAAATGGGTTTGTGAAGTGGGTCGAGGAGGCTTGCGACTTCTGCTGCACGCTGGTCGACCGCATCGTTCCCGGATATCCCAGAGCCGAGGCGGAGAAGATCTGCGAGGGTCTCGGATACAAGGACAACCTGCTCGACTCCGCAGAAATCTTCCACCTGTGGGTCATCGAGTGCCACAAGGCTCCCCACAGCTATGAGAGCGAACTGCCCTTCAACAAGGCGGGGCTCAAGGTGGTCTGGACGGACGACCAGAGCTTCTACCGCACACGCAAGGTCCGCATCCTCAACGGAACCCACACCATGTTCGTTCCTTCCTGCTTCCTCGCGGGCAAGGATATCGTGCGCGACTGCATTGAGGACCCGACTCTCATCAAGTTCATCCGCAAGGGATTGTTCGACGAGATCATCCCCTCCATGGACGGAGACAAGAAGATGCTCGAGGAGTATGCGGAGGATGTGCTGGCACGCTTCGACAACCCGTTTGTCGACCACCAGCTCCTCTCCATCACCCTCAACAGCACCAGCAAGTTCAAGACCAGGGACCTTCCCTCCGTGCTTGGCTATGTGAAGAAATTCGGAAAGGCTCCCCAGGTGCTCTCCTTCTCCATCGCAGGTCTGATCTCCTTTTACAACGGAAAGGATGTCCATGACAGGCAGATGAGTGGCTTGCGTGACGGAAAAGCCTACCCGATTCAGGATGACGAGAGCGCATTGCACTTCTTCGAGGATCTTTATAAGAGGACAAGCTGCCCGAAGGAGCTTGCACACGAGACGCTCTCCCACACCGAGTTCTGGGGTCAGGACCTCACCTCCCTTCCCGGTCTGGAAGAAGCGGTTGCTCGCAGCCTTGATGCCATCCAAAAGAAGGGGATGCTGCAGGCGATTGCCGATTTGGTGAAATAAACATGGCAAGCAAACTAATCAGAATTTCCCCTCTGGACAGCGTGGCTGTCGCCGTAGAGCCGATAGGCAAGGGCGAGACCTTGTCCGCCGGCAGTGTCACTCTCACCGCCCTGGAGGATATTGCCCCGGGGCACAAGATCGCGTTGAAGGATATCAAGGCCGGGGAGCCTGTCATCAAGTACGGCTATCCCATAGGGGCCGCGAAGTGCGAGATCAAGCAGGGCATGCATGTCCATACGGACAACTTGCACACCTTGCTCTCCGAAGAGGCCGCCTACACCTATGACCCCGCCCTGGCGGAGGGCTTCAAGCAGAACGCAAAGGCGCTTGAGGCCTCCTATCAGAAAAAGGTTCCCACCATCAAGGCATTCCTACGAGAAGACGGCAAGGTCGGCATCCGCAACGAGATTTGGATTGTACCGACAGTAGGCTGCGTCAACCGTGTCGGATTGAAGCTTGTCGAGTGGGCGAAGGAGCACCTGAATGTCGAGGGCGTCCATATCTGGAACCATCCCTTCGGCTGCTCCCAGCTTGGGGAGGACCATCAGGCAACCCGCACGATTCTTGCCGACCTGGTCCACCACCCCAACGCAGGAGGTGTCCTCGTCCTCTCCCTGGGATGCGAGAACAACACTCCCGCTTCATTCAGGGAGCTTGTCGGAGAGGTGGACGAGAGCCGCGTGAAGTTCCTGACTTGCCAGGAGGTTGATGATGAGATTGCCGAGGGAGAGAAACTCCTTGGCGAGATTGCTAAGGCCATGGCGAAGGACAAACGGGTTGATGTGCCGATGTCGAAGCTGGTTGTCGGCTTCAAGTGCGGAGGCTCCGACGGCCTTTCCGGCATTACCGCGAACCCCTTGGTCGGACGGTTCTGCGATGCGCTGACTGCGATGGGTGGCACGGCAATCCTCACCGAGGTGCCGGAGATGTTCGGTGCGGAGCAGGTATTGATGAACCGCTGCGAGTCCAAGGAAGTCTTCGACAAGACAGTGAAGATGATCAACTCCTTCAAGGAGTACTTCGTTTCCCACGGGCAGGTGGTGTACGAGAACCCGTCCCCCGGGAACAAAGCTGGGGGCATCACCACGCTGGAGGACAAGAGCCTTGGATGCGTCCAGAAGGGCGGACAGGCAGTGGTGAGGGATGTGCTCTCCTATGGGGAACGCGTCTCCAAAACCGGGCTCAACCTGCTTACCGGGCCTGGCAACGACATCGTCAGCACCACCGCCCTCACTGCGGCGGGATGCCACATGATTCTCTTCACCACGGGCCGCGGAACCCCCCTTGGCGCTCCGAGCCCGACAGTGAAGGTTGCGACAAACTGCGACCTTGCGAAGCGAAAGGCGAACTGGATTGATTTCAATGCGGGACGCCTTCTCTCCGAGGAGGCGGATGCGGTTACCAGCGACCTGCTGAAATTGGTTGAGGATTGTGCCAACGGCACATATCATACGAAGAACGAACAGAATGGATACGCGGAGATCTCTCTGTTCAAGGATGGAGTAATACTATGAAGCAATTTATGGATGACAAGGATTTCATGCTGAACACGGAGAGTGCGAAAACCCTGTTTTTCGACTATGCGAAGGATATGCCGATCTTCGACTACCATTGCCACTTGAATCCCCAGCAGATTGCCGAGAACAAGAGATTTTCCACCATCACCGACGCATGGCTTGGCGGAGACCACTACAAGTGGAGACTGATGAGGGCCATGGGGTTCGATGAAGTTCTGGTCACGGGAAATGCGGACCCCTGGGATAAGTTCCAGGCTTGGGCGAAGACGATGGAGGAGGCTATCGGCAACCCGGTACACCACTGGACCCATCTGGAGCTGAAGCGCTACTTCGGCATTGATGCCCCCCTCAACTCCAAGAACGCCAAGGCAATCTATGACGAGGCGAACGAGAAGCTGAAAAGCGACCCGAATCTCGACGTCTATGGCATCATGAAGAAGTTCAAGGTCTATGCGGTGGGAACCACCGACGACCCGGCGGACGACCTCAAGTTCCACAAGATCATCAAGGAAGAGGGCAAATGCCCTGCCAAGGTAATCCCCTCCTACCGCCCGGACAAGGCGATGCAGATTGAGAAGGACTCTTTCGCTTCCTACATTCCCTCCCTCTCCAAGAGCGCGGGGATGGAGATCAAGAGCGCGGAGGATGTGGCGGAGGCCCTGGTCAGGAGACTCGACTTCTTTGTGGAAATGGGTTGCCGCGCAAGCGACCATGCCCTGATTTCCGCTCCCCACACCTTCAAGAGCACGAAAGAGGTCAACGCCATCTTCCAGAAGAAGATGGAAGGGAAAGCACTCAGCGGGGAAGAGGTTGATGCCTACAAGACCTACATCATGACCGAGCTTGCGAAGGCGCTCGCCAAACGTGGCATCGCCATGCAGCTGCACCTCAACTCGATTCGCGACTTGAACCAGCCGATGTTCGAGAAGCTGGGAGCGGATACAGGCTATGATGCAAGCCATGATGTGGACCAGGCCGCGAACCTTGTCGCCTTCCTGAGAAACCTCTCCGCATGCAATAGCGTCCCGAAGACCATCCTCTACAGCCTGAACCCGAAGGATTTCTACTCCCTTGCCACAATCATGGGCGCCTACCAGGGGGACATCCCGGGCAAGATGCAGCTTGGATCGGCCTGGTGGTTCATCGACCACCGCGACGGCATGGAGTTCCAGATCAAGACGCTGGCCAACACCGGCATGCTCAGCCGCTTTGTCGGCATGCTGACCGACAGCCGCTCCTTCCTCTCCTACTCCAGGCACGAGTACTTCAGGAGGATACTGTGCAACGTGGTGGGAACCTGGGTCGAGCAGGGTGAGTTCCCCGCCGACATGGACCTGGTTGGGAAGATGATGAGCAACATCAGCTTCAACAACGCGAAGCAGTACTTCGAGGGGAAATAATGGAGACAGAGAAGCAACAGACCAGCGGCGTGGTACGCACAATCGCCATCCTCGAGGCCCTGGCACATATGCCGAGGGCTACCCTGGAACAGCTTGCGAGGCGTACCGGATTGCCGAAGGCGACGTTGCTTCGGTTCCTCAACACGCTGGCCGGCCTGGGTTACGTGAACCGTGACGCGGCCGACCAGTACAACCTCACCTTGAAGATGTTCTCCATGGGTTCCCACTCCTTGGAGCATCTCGACTTGATGGATAGCGCAAGCCCTGTCGCCCAGCGGCTGTGCGACACCTTCGGCGAGACGGTCCACATGGGAATCCTGGACGACTACCATGCAGTCTATGTCATGAAAAAGGAGTCCTCCTACACCATCCGCATGTACAGCAGGGTCGGCAAGTCTATCCCCCTCTATTGCACCGGTATAGGGAAAATCCTTCTCAGCGGCATGAACAGCAAGGAGCTTGAGGCCTTCCTGCAAACCGTCAAGCTCAAGCCCTACACACCCAAAACCATCCGCACCATCGATGCGCTCAGGACGGAAATCAGGCAGGTGCGCATGCAGGGATGGGCGTGCGACAACGAGGAGCACGAGAGCGGCACCTTCTGCATCGCAGCCCCCATCAGGGACTACACGGGCCACATCATCGCAGCCATGAGCATGTCCTGGCCCATGTTCCGCTTCGACCAATCGGAAAAAGAAACATACATCCGAACCATCATGGATGAGTGCATGTCCCTCTCAAGGCAGCTGGGGTACGAAGAGGAGTGAGAAACGTCTCACCCCATCATACCCCAGTCATCATCAGCAACTCCCATACAGCCATGAAAAACACCCTCTTCGTTCTCTTTTTGAAGAGGGTGGCAATAGAAGGATTTGGTTGCCCGTCTACTCGTGGTGATGGCACTCATGGCCATCTTCATGATGGTGGCAGCAATGGTGCTCCCCCCCATGCTCATGGTGATGGCAGCACTCATGATCTTCTCCATGCTCATGGTGATGGCAGTGATGTTCCCCACCATGGTCATGGTGATGGCAGCAGTGATGCCCTTCTTCTTCCTCCTGCCTGTGGATTATGGCATCCATGGCGTGCGCATAGGTGGTGGAGAGGATGTCCATCTCCTTGTCCTCTCCCTGGTCCAGGGCCATCTTGATCTCCAGCTTGGATGCGATTTCGTGGTAGAGGTAGTAGGAACGGAGATCCCTGCTCACGAGGGCATGGGGAAGACCTTCCCTGACGCAATACTGGATGAACTTGCATGCAAGGGTGGCATACTCCGAGTCATAGTCGCTTACCATATGGCCGTCGATAATCGTTTTATGCGTGTCATCAAACAAGACCTGGGCAAGCGGATAGATCCCTTCAATCTCGGTCGGGCAGTAGAAGGTGGCGACTTTCACAACAGTCCCTTCCTGCCGCTTTTTCTTCAGTTCAGCAATCCGGTCCACATCGGTGATGTTGGATGCGGGCCATGTTACGGGGATAGAGAGCTTCGAGACTTCGAAGGGCTCTACGCTTCCCGTCGGGGAAACTTTTGCCATCCAACTGTCCATCTCCTCGCTCTTGGAAATTGCTTTGAACCACTCTTCTTCGCTCGCATATTGGTCGAAGAAAGATTTTGCCTTGCAGAGGTTATGGCAGAGCTCTTCTATTGGCGCGGTATCTTTCATGTACTCGGGCTTATGCAGAGGATGCTTGCGCACCAATCTCAGTGTCTGGCCCAAGTCTATCAGCATATAGTCCTGGATGATGTTGTGGTTGAAACGGACAAGAGGTGAATCTTCCTCCTTTGCCATTTGGCTTGCC
>CAVESN010000045.1:0-14857 GCA_963618365.1 Bacteroides uniformis | reverse complement strand
CAATCAAGGCGTTGAGCGTCCTTATGCACCTCTCTTCCGCTCGCGAAGGTGGGGGTCGTTCTCGTGCAGGGAAAGGATAAGAACCATTTTGCGTGGTGGTTTGGGCTAAGGCCATGGGAAGGTGGTTCGGATTGTGCGTGATGCACGCAAAGCCATCTTTGCATTTGCAAAAGGAACCCATATCTTTTCCTTTCTGAAAAAGGTATGCTGTCCCTTGTTATGAAACACGAGAAATTCCATTACCAAAGCCTCGAGGATGTGCTTGCAAAAGCAAGGGAGCTACAGGTAACTCTTCCTTTCGCCAAGGATACCCATGTGCTTGCCCAGGGTTTGCAAGTTCGTTCCTTTCACCTTCACAATCGCCTTGGCATCGCGCCGATGGAGGGGGCTGATTCCACCCCGGAAGGAAGTCCTACCGAATATACGGTGCGACGTTATTGCAAAGAGGCTTCCGGTGGTGCGGGAATCATTTGGTACGAAGCTATCTCGCTTGTGGAGGAGGGACGCTCCTCCCAGACCCAGCTGTTGCTGAACGAGAAGTCGCTTGATGCGTTCAAACGGATGAACGAGCAGGTCAAGGAGAGCGGATTGAAGCAAAACGGTTTTGAGCCGTTTCTCATCATGCAGGCAAACCATTCAGGAAGATACTCCAATCCGGGAAACGTTCCCCATCCCTTGATTGCTCAGCGCAATGCGTGGCTTGAGACATTCCGGAGTGCGAACGATGGGGATATCGTCAGTGACGATTACCTGAAGCGGACGGAGGAGAGTTTCGGAGAGGGGGCCCTTCTTGCCAAAAAGGCGGGATTCGATGCGGTTGATATCAAGTCGTGCCATGGCTATCTGTTCCAGGAAGTGATTGCCGCTTATGAACGTCCTGGCCTTTATGGGGGGTCATATGAAAATCGCAGCCGTCTTCTCAAGAATTCGATTAAGGCCGCGAAGGTGTACGAAGATGCACGTTTCATGGTGACGGCACGAATCGGCATCTATGACGGGTATCCAAAAGGAAGCGTGGGGTTCGGCCAGAACCCGGATGGATCGATCAACCTTGAGGAACCGAGACGGTTGGTGAAAGAGCTCCATGGAGAGCTTGGATTGGATCTGATTGACATCACTATGGGCAATCCTTATGCGACCACCCATGTAGTCAGGCCTTTCGATGCGGGAAAGTATCCACCCGACGAACATCCCTTTGAGGGATTGGTCCGCATGATTGACGGGGTGAGGGAGATGAAGAGAGCGGTGCCTGATGCGATTATCTATGGCTCGGCCCCGACCTACCTGCGACAATATTCCGACCTGTATGCCGCGGGGGCAATCGAAAAAGGATATTGCGACGGCATGCTCTTCGGGCGCATGGCGTTTGCCGATCCCACATTTCCCAATGAGATTGTCCATGAAGGAAGAATCAATGCCCAACATGTATGCCTTACATGTGGCAAATGCGGGGATTTGATTCGTAGCCATAAACCCACCGGTTGCGTCATCCGCGACCATGCGACCTTCATGCCTTTCTACAAGCAATTCCTCGAGGAGAAAAAGAACCTTCCTGCAAATTTCAGGGGATGAGGTCAAATCCCCAGAAGTTCCTTGGCAACCGTGAAATAGATGATCAGGGTGAGGGCGTCGACGATGGTGGTCAGCATGGGGCTGGCCATCAGCGCCGGGTCGAAGTGGAGCTTCTTGGCGATGATGGGGAGTGTCGCACCAAGCACCTTGGCCATACATACGGTACAGAGCATGGTAAGGCTGACGGTGAGCGCCACATTGACCTGTACGTTCTGGTAGGTGCACATGATTCGCACGAAATTGACAGTGGAGAGAATCGCTCCGCAAATGAGGGCGACCCTGATCTCCTTCCATACGATCTTGAACCAATCCTGGGGAGAGAGTTCTCCAAGCGCAAGACCGCGGATGATCATGGTGGAGGATTGGCTGCCTGCGTTCCCGCCAGTGTCGGTAAGCATCGGCACGAAGCTGACAAGCAGGGGAACCATGACAAATGCGCTTTCGTAGTGGGTGAGGATGGTGCCGCTGACCATGCCGCTGATCATGAGTACCAGAAGCCAGACAATGCGGTTCTTCGCCAACTCGAGGACGCTCGTTTTCAGGTAGGGTTTCTCCGATGGCTGCATGGCCGCCATCTTCTCGAAGTCCTCGGTTGCCTCCTCGCTCATGACGTCCACAGCATCGTCAACGGTGACGATACCGACAAGCCTGTTCTCCTTGTCAACGACAGGCATGGCAAGAAAATCGTACTTTTTGAAAAGCAGCGCAGCCTTTTCCTGGTCGTCAAGGGTGGTGACACTGATGGCATCCTTCTCCATCAGGCTGTCCACAAGCGCATCATCCTTGGCAAGGAGCAAATCCTTTATGGTGACAATCCCTTCCAGATGGTGCTTCTCGTCGGTGACATAGCAAGTGTAGATGGTCTCCTTGTCCTCTCCTACAGCCCTGATATGGGTGATAGCTTCTTTGACCGTCATCGTTTTCTTCAAATCGACGAACTCGGCGGTCATGATGGAGCCGACGCTATCCTCAGGGTAGCGGAGATATGTGTTGATCAGGCTACGGGTATCGGGTTTGGCGATACGGAGGATCTTGCGGACGATATTTGCAGGGAGCTCTCCAATCATATCTACCGCATCATCAGTCGCAAGGTCCTCGATGATGGTGGAAAGTTGCTGGTCGTCCAAGCTGTTGATCAAAGCCTGCTGGCTTTCACGATCCATGTTGGCGAACACGTCGGCCGCAACATCCTTCTCCAGTAGCCCGAAGACCACCATCTGTCCCGTGGGGGAATGGAGGCTGCTGATGAAGTCAGCGGCATCAACCTCGTTGATGTGGGTGAGCTCCTCGGCAAGCTGGGTGTATTTCCTCTCTTGCAAGTGCTCGGTCAGTTTCTCTTTGTCGTATTGGTAGTGATTCATAGCTGTCCCCTAAAACACAACGGGAAGGGAAGATGAATCTGGCGGATTTCACATGCACTTTTGCTTGCACAAGTGATAGTCCAGATTCGAACTTCTGTCGTTCGGTTTCACTGGGTACCTCCTTGTGCGTGAAAGATGTCGGCGCTTATGCGACCAGTCACCCGTTTTATAGCATGAACTTGCAAACGGGGCAAGCTGATTGACCATCTTTCCATTGTTTCCTTTCCCCTCGGGGTGTAGACTGGATGCATGTCTTTTTTCTCCCGTTACTTCGTCCCTGATTCCCTGCTATGCCACGGGAAAACCTTTGGTCCCGTCCCCTCGTCGGAAGCCATGGTGCAGCGGACACTTCAAGTCGCCTGGCCTGCCATTGTCGAACAATTTCTTGTCTCGCTTGTCAGTGCGATTGACACCATCATGGTCAGTTCCCTTGGCTCCTACGCGATTGCCGCCATCGGCCTTTGCGGGCAACCGAAGTTCATAGCCTTGATCCCTTTCCTTTCCCTCAATGTGGGGCTCTCCGCTGTGGTTTCCCGGCGCAAGGGGGAAGGGGACAGAGATGGCGCGAACCGGGCCTTGCTTTTTGGCTTGAAGCTCGCAGTGGTCCTGGGAATCCTCCTTGGGGCGCTCTGCGTCCGATTCAGCAGGGAAATCCTTCTTTTCGCGGGAGCTGCGGAGGATACCATTGAAGCGGCAAGAAGCTATTTCTCGATAGTCGTGGGGCTCATGGTGTTCAACGTGCTCTCCCTTGTGGTCAATGCAGCCCAGCGTGGCGTGGGCAACACAAAGATAGCGATGAGGACAAACTTGACCAGCAATCTGGTCAACCTTGTCTTGAACTATTGCCTGATTGGCGGTCATTTCGGTTTCCCCGCATGGGGAGTGAAGGGTGATGCCATCGCGACAGTGGCCGGGACTGTGGTCGCATGTGCCATGAGCTTCTCCTCAATCCTCAAGCCAGAAGGATACCTGTATCTTTTCTCGGGAAGCAAAGTGGACAGGAAGACCACCCAGGCGCTCTGGAAGGTCTCCAGTGCCTCTCTTTTCGAGCAGCTCTTCCTCCGTCTGGGGTTCATGACCTATGCGATTTTGATTGCCCACTTGGGGACAATTGCATTCGCCGCCCACCAAATCGGCATGCATCTCACATCCCTCTCTTTTTCCATTGGCAACGGAGTCTCCATCGCGGCAGTCACACTTGTCGGGCAGAGCCTGGGAGAAAACAGACCGGACCTTGCCAGAATCTACGGCCATCTTTGCCAGAAACTTGGCTTGTTGTTCAGTCTGAGCCTTGCCCTCATCTTCACTCTCTTCGGACGATCCATATTCTTCGCGTTCTCTCATGAGAGCCAGATTTTGGATTATGGATCGCAAATCAAGGTCTTTCTCTCTTTCATCGTCATCCTCCAGATTGGGCAGGTAGTCTTCAGCGGTTGTCTCAGGGGGGCGGGGGATACACGCTCGGTCGCATTGATCGCACTTGTCAGTGTCGCCTGCATCAGACCGCTGTGCGGCTGGCTTTTCATCTATCCCCTGCACATGGGACTCATTGGTGCGTGGGTGGGGTTGGCGGTCGACCAATGTATGCGCTTCGTGCTCACGTTCCTCAGATTCCATAGCGGGAAGTGGCTTACCATCAAGCTGTAGAAATCCTATACTCTAGTTATGAGCATAGCGCTGTACATGGTGGCCACACCGATTGGCAATTTGGACGACATCACCTATCGGGCGGTGAAGATACTGGGGGAGGTCGACGTGATTGCATGCGAGGATACCCGACACACCTCCCTGCTTCTCTCCCATTACGATATCCATAAGAGGCTGATTGCTTGCCACTCCTACAATGAGCAAGCCAGCGCGAAGGGAATCATCCAATTGCTGGAAGAGGGAAAGGATGTCGCCTATGTGAGCGATGCGGGGACACCGGGAATAAGTGATCCGGGCTCCCGCTTGGTGAGTGCAGTCCGAAAAGCGGGGTTCTCCGTCATCCCCATTCCCGGTCCCAGTGCATTGGCTACCTTGGTCAGCGTATCCGGCTTCGTCGGGAAAGCATTCACGTTCGAGGGGTTTCTCTCTCCGAAGGCGGGGAGGAGAAAAGCTCGGCTTGAGACTCTTCTCGCAAGAAATGAGGCGTTTCTCATCTACGAGTCCCCTTTTCGGGTCATCAAGACGTTGAAGGAGATCAGCCTGCTTGCAGAAAACAGGAAGGTCGTCATCGGCAGGGAGATGACCAAGATTCATGAGGAGTACCTTTCTGGCAGCGCGGGGGAAGTGGCCGAGATCTTGGAGGAGAGACCTCTCGTGAAAGGGGAGTTCGCCATCCTTGTCAGACCGGAGGTGGCAGATGATCACGCTGAGGAAGCTTGAGTTGATGCAAGACCGGGTCTGCGCCCGCAAGCTCTCCATCATCTTCCATGATGCCGCAATGGCCTTGGAGCGAGGGGAAGATGTTCCGCTTGGATACCTTCGGTCCTTGAGCTCATTGTTCCAAACGGAGAAACTCAAGCCCCTTTTTATCCAAAAGAAAGAGCGGATTGAAGAGCTCCTCGGGAAAATCGAGTGCCAGAAGGAGAAGGAGCTCGCTTTCACTCTGGCAGATCTCTCCCAAGAGATTCTCATGGTTCTTGGCGCACAACCTTCCGACTGGGATTTCACCGATCGGGAAGGGAATCTAGATGTGGCCAAAAGGGAAATAAAGGACCATATCTTGGTCCTTGACAGGATCCGCAGCCCCTTCAATGTCGGTTCCATTTTCCGCAGCGCCGACAGCTTCTGCATCAGCCGTATTCTCCTTGTTCGGGGAACGGCCGACCCAAGACATCCTAGGGCGCAGCGCACCAGCAGGGGGACGGTGGGTACCGTCCCATTTGAAGAAAAAAGCGAGGAAGAAGTGGCGGGGATTCTTTGTAGCATGCCCTCGTTCGCATTGGAACTTGGAGGGAAAAGCATGGAAGAGTTTCCTTTTCCTTCCTATGGTGCATGCGTAATCGGAAGCGAGGAAATGGGTGTCTCTCCTGCACTTCTTTCCGTCTGCGACCAAAGCCTCGGAAGGGCCTCAATCACCCTTCATGGCACCAAGGGGTCTCTCAACGTTTCCGTGGCAACCGGTATTTTGCTCTTCAATTGGAAGTGAGCGCTCTCCTTCCATCCTCCACGAAATAGATTTGCCCTTTGCTGGTAAGTCCGATTACCGCAAGATAGGAGCCGTGGTTTTCCAACCTCAGGCGTGGCCCGCTTCCGTTCTGGCTTAGCAGGCATCCTTGTTCGAGGTCCACTTCCCAGTCCCAGATGGAGGGGAAAGAGTCGTCGGAAAAGAGCCAGATGTAGTTGTCATTCACCTCTAGGTGGGTGATGAAATGACCGATTTCCGGGAGTGTTTCCTTGCCCCCTTTCGTCTCCGCCTTGAAGGAGCGTCCCTCAAGTGTTCCGACTTGGGGGATGGTTGAAGGGTCTATTTTCCTGGGCTTGAGAAGCAGGATGAGTAGCACCACGTTCAAGAGTATGAGGATGCAAGAGGAATAGGGGATCTCCTTCAGTCTCATGGTGACAGTGTACGACAAAAGGAAGGCCCTGAGAAAAGCTCTTGTCCGTTGGGGTCACTTGTTCTGGGTTGCCAGATACATCCGCTTGAGTTTCTCCTCCACTTGGGCGTTGAAGCTTTCAGGCGGGAAGGTCCCCTTGGGACTTCGCTGTCCCATCTTGCGGTTCGTGAGAATCTCCATCCCTTCATCGATTGTTGCGATGGGGTAGATATGGAAGGATCCTTTCTTAATTGCTTCAAGCACTTCATAGGGAAGAATCAGGTTCTTCATGTTGCTCTTGGGAATGATGACTGCCTGGTGTCCGGTAAGGCCAGTGAGCTTGCAGGTATGGTAGAACCCTTCAATCTTCTCGTTGATGCCCCCTACCGGCTGGATCATTCCTAGCTGGTTGACCGACCCGGTTACCGCCACGTCCTGGCGTATCGGAATCTCGCTGATTGCCGAAAGCAGTGCGTAGAGCTCGGTGGAGGAGGCGCTGTCTCCGTCGATTTCGGAGTAGTTCTGCTCGAACGCAATGCCGGCATAGATGGAAAGGGGAAAGTTCCTTGCGTAGTGCTTGCGCAGGTACCCTTCAAGGATCAGCAGCCCCTTGTCGTGGATTTCTCCCGAGAGTCCTGCCTCGTGCTCGATGTTGACTATTCCCTCGTTTCCGGGTGCGACGGTGGCGGTGATGACAGTCGGGGTGCCGAACGAGCTGGCTCCCCTGTCCATGACGGCGAGTCCGTTCACTACGCCGACCTTGCTTCCTTTCAGGCTGATCAGCATCTCCCCGTCGACAATCTCCTTGATGATCTTCTCCTCGCTGATGCCAAGAGCGAAATCGCGCTCATCGTTTGCCTTGAGTATCGCTTTCTTGTCGATGCTCTTCCTTCCGTCAATTCTCGCCCAGTAGTCGGCTTCGGTGAGCAGGTCGAAGAGGGGGGAGAAACGGGTGGAGAGCTCCCCTCTGGTCTCACACATCCAGGAGCTAAAGCGGAGCATTTGGGCTAATCCGTCGTCATCCAGCTCCAAGAGCCCATGCTCCTTGGCATAGTGTTCGAGGATGGTGATGGTCTTGGTGATGTTGACCGAGGATGCCTCCATCGTGTAGTCGAACTGGGCGCTGATCTTGAAGAGGGAGAGGAAGAGCTCGTCCTTGTCCGAGAGCAGGTCGTAGGTCTCCTCGCTTCCGATGAGGATGATTTTGACGGGGAGGTGGGGAAGCTGGGGCCTGATGGGAGTCCCTACCAGTTCCCCCAGGGGGTTGTGGGAGTCGGCCATGGTAAGCAAGAACCGCTTGAGTGCGTCCCAGAGTCCTTTCTTGGCAATCACTTCATCCGCATCCAGGACGATAAAACCGCCCATTGCGCGTAAAATACTTCCTGCATGGAGCGCAAGGTGGGGTTGTGCTTCTTCTTGGGAAAGAGAGCCGAAGAGGTTGGTGAAGGAGGGATGGGTCTCCACAAGGAAAGGCCGTTTGGTCTCTTCCTTGTGGTTGACTATCAGATTGGCTCGAAAGGCGTTTCGGTCTTTCCCTTTGGGTATCTCTTCTGCCACATGGGCAAGAAACGAGGAGGCTTCTGGAAAATCATGCACAAGGGAAGAGGTGTCTGTCTCCGTGCTTCTTGCGAACTCCTCCATCCGGTCCCTGAATAATTCTCCCCTGCCTGGAGAGAACAAAAGTACTTCTGGCTGGTCCGGTTCCTTGAAGTTGTACACATAGACAATGTCGGAAAGCAAGGAAACATCATCACGTAGTTGCTCTGCCATGCGCCGCACGGCACTGAGCCTTCCGCTTCCGCTCTCGCCACTGACGAACAAATTGAAGCCAGGCTGCCGCAAGGCAAGTCCCATGGCCATGGCCCTCAGGGCACGTGGCTGCCCGATGATCTCATGTGCATAGGAAGCCCCACGGCATTCATGCACCACGTTGATGTCATACTCGTACGACGCTTCCTCATAGCTTAGTTGGTTGGTTCGCAACATGTCTTTACTTTAAAAGAGAGGAGGATAATCCACAACCCTTTCGAACTTGACAACGTACTGGGGGTGTATCCTTCCTGTAAGGAGTATCTATGAGTGAAAAAACCACATCCGTTGAAGAGAAGATGCATGAAGTCATCAATGCAATTCCCCGGCAAAGATTGTTCGATGCCCACTTTGTGATAGAGCAATTATTTCATAAGTACCCGGCCGAGTATTGAAAAGGAACAAGCGGTTCCAGTGAATTGCGCCACGGTCAGGAGGCAAAAATCTTGCTCACCAACTCCGATAATTGGGGTTTGGAAAGCAGGACTATGAGGCGTACTCTCTCAATTTGCTTGGTAATCCATCGGATAACAGCTGTTGGTTGAAGAAATAACACTTTTGTTCAAAAGCATACATGCACAAAATTTGCTCTCGCAATAGAGAGTTTCTTCTTTACCGCAATAAACTCTATTTCCTTCGAGTAATCTCTGAGCACAATCCCTCATCATTTCAGTTTCAAGCTGGCAATTTCTTTTTCCATTGGAATTTGCCAGCTTTCTTGTTGCAGCAGCAAGGGGAATCCATTATAATGTGCTTATAATCTACAGTGTATAAGCACATGGTTCGGCGAGGTGTTGGATGTATATGGTGTATTCGGGCGAGAACGGGCAGTACGCCTCACTGGCGAGATCGAAGCGGAACGGTAGGGAGACTTCCATCGAATACACATACTTGGGGCGTGTCATCGACAGGGAGAGGGGCATCTACCAGAGCCGGAAATACGGCGTCTTCACGTTTGACTTGAAGACGTGCACGCGCGGCGTGGTGCGGGACGACTATGTCGTTCCCGTGAAGGCAAGGAAGAAGACGGAGAAAGTCGGATATGACTTCGGCGATTCGTTCTTCCTGCACATGCTTCTCACTGGCAACGGCATCTTCGACCTTGTGGACAGCCTGGACGATGACTCCGACACCCTTCACGCCCTTGTGCTGTTCTACATTCTCTCCACAATGGCGAACTGCGATGCGGAGAGCTGGCTTGACGGGAACATCGCGAAATACCTGTACCCGGAATGCAATCTGACGGGGCAGCGGATAAGCGAGGTCCTCAAGAGGATCGGCACTAGGGAGAAGGAGGCCATGTTCCAGAGAGCCTACATAGGGTATGTGAGGGACAACATAAGCTCCGACACGAACATCCTGGTGGATTCCAGCGGACTTCCGAACAAGGTCAACATTCCCATGACGAGCATCAACGTGCACAACGGGAAGGTCTCGAACGAGATACGCCTTGTCCTCGTCGTGCAGAAGTCCACCGGGCTTCCCCTCTTCTACATGGCCGTTCCGGGGAACATCATAGACGCGAGCACGCTGAAGAGGGTCTTTCTCCATCTGGAGTGCCTTGGGATAAACATAGAGTCATGCATCATAGATGCGGGGTACAGCAACGGGGCGAACCTTGACCTGTTCTATGATGACGGGAAGAGGCTCAAGGCCGGATTCATAACCAGGCTCAAGTCAAACGACGGCAATCTGACATCGGCGGTCAAGGAGAACCTCCGGGACCTTGAGGACAAGGAGAATCTTGTGAGGTTCGAGGACAGGTATCTTTTCATAATAAGGAAGCCCGTGATGGTCGGAACGAAGAAGGACAAGCCCGCTTTCCTTTACCTCGGGCTCGACATAGCGCGGATGACCGATGAAAGGAGGGCCCTGCTCAAGAAGGCGAAGAAGGACAAGCTTTCCATCGACGAGATATATGCGGCGATGGAGGGCGAGGGGCTGTTTGCGGTTCTGTCGGGCAAGGACTACGGCACGGAGGAGATTCTTCCCGCATATTACCAGAGGCAGGCGGCAGAACAGATATTTGACTTCGCAAAGAACTATACGAAGCTGCTGCCTCTCAGGATCCATAACGAGGACACGCTCAGGGGGCATCTGCTTTTATCCTATATCGCCACAATAGTTGTGAAGCTCATCCATATCGGCCTGCAGAGCGAGGAAAGCGTCCTGGGGTCCAGGCTCACAGTCATGAGGAATCAGAAATGCACGGCCTACTCCACAAAGATAGTCACCGACACGCCCACGAAGCAGGTCAACGACGTATATAGGGCATTCGGGATCAGCTGCCCCGAGTGCATCAGCATTGTCAAAGGGAAAGCCGTAATCAAAACCGAGGCGAAGAAGAAAGCACGGAAAGGAAGCAGTGCGGAAAAAGCCGAGGGCACTGCGGACAATCCAGCGGGAAGACCCAAGGAAAGCAAAAACGAGAGGACTCCTGAGAAGCCTGAAACGGAGAAGACAAATCCTCCTGCTCACAGAAGGCCGGGAAGGCCGAAAGGCTCCAAGAACAAGCCCAAGAACACCGAAACACAGGCGTGAGCCATGTCAGAACCGAAGGAAACCCGTGCTTATAGAAAATCCTCGGGAATTAGAGTTAAATTTAGCTTCCGGCTGTCTTATCAATTTGTCCAATCTCGCTCATAAGGAGCTTCCTGGTTTTCCGGGTTGAGACAAGGATGCCCCTCATGGAATCCATGAGGGGCATCTTGCTGGTAATGGTGTTCGTCTTCAAATGCTGCTTCCAAAAACATCCTCCTTCCCCGAGAGTCCCATCACCCTGGAGAACAGGATTCGCTCTGCGTTGTCGATCCTGTCCTGGAGGTAGCATATGCTGTCCTGCAGCTCCATGCCGGCCGGCGAGAAGAGGAGGGACCGTGGCAGACGGCCGCACTTTCCGACTTCGTTGTCGACCAGCGTCCCCAGGACCCTGACGTATGCGTCGACGACGCTGCGGATGGAAGACGCCGCAAGCTCGGTGGCCCTGGCGAGTTTCTTCTTATCCCTGGTGTTCATGGCTTCCTCCCCCAAAAAGGCCGGGGCGCTCGTCCTCGAAGAGATACCTCTGGCCGCAGCTGTCAGCGCCGGACCTTCTCGCCCTGGGCTCGTCGCGGTCTCCGATTGCTCTCGCCGATGTCGCAAGCCTCCGGTACGTATTGCCGTCCATGCCCCCTTCCGCCATCAGGTACAGGAGCACGGTTATGAACTGGAAAATTAAAAGACTTCCGTAAAGCTGAATTATTTGAGGTCTGGTTTTTCCGAAATGTTTGTGATGGCTCTTTTGGAGAATTAAAAGGTGCCCGGCTGTCTGTAACCTGGACGGCTGTCGGTTTCGGACATTCCGAATCCGCCTGAATGGATAGTGGAGGAGAGTCTTTTCGGTACCTTTTCGGTCAGCTCCCGGGATGACCGGACCAAGGGGCTTGCTGCTGCCACACAGGGCGGGAGAGCATTGATGGTTGGAGGAGGGAAGAAGGACAGCCCCGCGGATGCGGGGCCGTCATGCGTTGCCTTTCTGGTCTCAGCGCCTTGCGAAAGCCTCGTAGGAGCCGTTCTCTATCTTCCAGATGCGGGAGAGTGTGTCCTCGAGCGCGTCGACGAACTCGGCCAGGTCTCTGTAGTCCGCCCGCATTCGCTCCGACTGGATTGAGCCAGACAGGTTTTGCGGGCAGGAATCTATCTTGCGCTCCTCCTCCCCGGCCGCGGCTGATGCGATGTTTATGATCTTCCAGAGGGTCTGCCGGAGGTCCCACAGGAGGCAGTCGGTCCTGCCCACTATGCTTCTCCTTTTCCTTGCGTTCATGGCTGCGCCCCCTTTCCGAGCAGCTTGGCGTTCGCCCACCACTGCTGGCTTACCTCTCGCACGATGGCCGCGCTTACGGTCATCCTCGCCGGGTCGCCCGCGTTGGCGACCCTCTGCAGGCATTTGCGGCTCACCATGCCGATCTGGCGGAGGTTCCTCGCGCTCCCGGTCCAAATCGCGTCGAGGGCCATGCCGTCGAAAAGGTCCGCAGGGGCTTTCGCCAGCGAAAGGTGGTGGGCGAAGTACCGGAGGAAATCCTCCTTGGTAAGCGGCTCCATGAAGTATCCGTCGGTGATCCTGCTCGCAAGCGGGGCGCTGTCGCCGCTTGCAAGCTTGTCGGAGAGGGTGTCCTGGCCGCAGAGGACAAGGGTCGCGAGCGATCCTCCGCCCTCCTGATCGAGGGCGAGGGTGTGCAGCGACTTGAAGACGTCGCCTCTCAGCAGATGCGCCTCGTCGATGAGGAACGCGACCTTCCTCCCGGCCTTGCGCCTCTCCCTGAGCTTCTCCCGCACGATTGATGCCATGTATGCGGGCATGAAAGACCTCACCGTCAGCCCGAGGGTGGAGAGCACCGCGCGCAGGAACTCGGTGTGCCCCCAGGATCCCGCGACCATGCTGATGACGTCGGCCTTCCCCCTTATCTTCTCGGCGGCGTAGCGCAGCGCCGTGCTCTTGCCGCTCCCTATCTCCCCTATGACGGCATAGGAGCCGTCGCAGTCGATGGCGAAATCCACCGACCTCGCCACCTGCACCAGGCTTGGCAGCGGATACAGCTCCCCCGTCTTGAGCCCGTCGCTGAACGGGACCCTCGCGAATCCGAAGTACTGCTGTATCGATGTGTTGAGCGGTGTCTCCCTGTTCATGCCTCCACCTCCACCGGCTGGCAGCGGACGAAGTTCGCGTTCGCATGCAGGTCGACCTCCGCCAGAACCCCCAGGTCCTTGCCGTTGAACGAGGCCTCGACGTGCTCGAGGGTGTAGTAGCACACGTCTATCTTCTTTCCCGCATACCCCAGTGGCACCTGGAAGAGCCTGTTGCCGATTGATATGGTGCGCGCCTGCGACACGAGACGCTTGTCACGGTTCCAGAAATGCCTCGGAAGGTCCTCCGGCGGACGCCGCACCGCCTTTATGTCCGAGAGATAGCACTCGAGCGGCGACACCTGCCTGCCGTCCTCCCCCGCAAGCGAGCTGTGCGGCCTCCGGTTGTAGCCGTCGACCCATATCTCCCAGCGCCGGTTGAGCTCGTCCAGGGAAAGCGGCTCCTCCGGTATGCAGCTGAGGAACTGCTGGCGCACGGTGAGCCAGAACCGCTCTATCTTCGCCTTGCCCGCGGGATGCCGGACCTTGCTGAACTGCAGCAGGACGTCCAGCGACGCGCACCCGTAGCGCATGCGGTCGTTCTTGAACGCCGACCCGTTGTCGGTGAAGATCCTGTGCGGCAGCCCCCTTCGCCGGAAGGCCTCCCACAGGCAGTCGAGGAAGCAGTCGGTCGTCTCCGACGGATAGAACCGGCCGTAGGTGATCAGCCGCGACCTGTCGTCGATAAGCGCGAAAAGCTTCGCCGTCACCTTCGCCCCCGACGGCAGCACGACCTTCGGCCCGTGCATGCAGTCGGTCATCCACAGCTCGTTGCACGACTCCACCTCGAAGCGCCGCATGTCCTTCGCCCCGCGAGTGTCGACGGCTTTGCTCTTGTGCTCCCTGAACATCCGGTAGATCGCAGAGTCGCCTATGGTGTCCCCCGGCATGAACAGGTTCTGCTCACGCGCCATCCGCACAATCACCTTCAGCGGCTTCTCCGGATGCTTGTCCCTGAGAGAAAGCAGCGCCTTCTCCGTCTCGGGGCTCAGCTTCCTGCGCGAGTTCTTGTCGCTGCGCCCAGACGGCGCAAGCGTGTCAACCGACGGGTCCTTCCTGTATGCGTTGTACCATTTCCTGATCGTCGCCGCGCTCACCCCCGTCTTGCTCGACCCCGGTATGTCGTAGCGCTTGCGGCTCGCCTCCTCGATGAGCCTGCTGCGCTCGCGCTCGTCCAGCCTCTCGTCCAGAAGAGGGAAGATCACCCCGAACCTGAAGAGGGCCTTGCCCTCCTTCCTGTCAATTCCCATCATTGGCGCCCCTCCTTTGGGCGCCCGTTCAGGCTAACCCGCCACCAGAAAGGCGTCGAGGCAAACTCTTTGGTGTTCGCCCCCGCAAGAGCCATATTCGACCCTCTCGTAGCCACCGTGGCGCATGACGCAGAAGCCCGGCCGGCTGCCAAGATGCGCCAGCCTCGAGGCCTTGTCCGGCCATATGCTCCGAACCCCGGACTCCTCCTCCCTCCAGCGGCGCATGATCGCCCTCTGCCACTGCCTGCTCACCCCCTCTATCCGGCTCGTCCTCCCCAACACTATCAAGATGGACAGCACCTTCAGCAGGAGCTTGCCCCCTATCACGCGGTGGGCGCTGTGGCGGTCATCGAGTACCGTTATGGTGCGCCCGCACGACTTGCACCTGTAGCGCACTGCCGTGAGCCTCTCGTCCTTCCCACCTTCTTCCAGCAGATACCTGTCGCGGTACTGGTGGATGGCCATGCTGTGCCAGCTCTGGCAGTAGGGGCACCGTGGCGGCCTCCATGCGTCACCTATCTTCGATTTGTCTTGAAAGTTTCTCTTCTCGGGTGCACACTGTAGAGGCATTTTTGTGCTTGAGGGGGAAGCGACCTGCTAAGAATCGGCTTCCCCCTCTTCTCCTTTGTAAGCGTAACTTTGAGAGGCATTTTCAAATAACAATCTGATGTAAGACAATGAT
>CAVESN010000044.1:0-14950 GCA_963618365.1 Bacteroides uniformis | reverse complement strand
TGCGGTTGGACCGCGGGAGAGTAGGTGGCCGCCGGGCCTTTCCTTTGCCCTTTTCCTCATCATTCTCCACTGTGTTGAAAGAGTCTTCCTTTTTCGGCTACATTGGTAGCATTCTAAGGAGATGGAGAATGCAGATAACTTTGAACCACTTGAAGCGTTCCTATGGTCAGCTTCATGCGGTTTCTGATGTAAGCCTTACAATCCCTTCCAATACGATTTTTGGAATCATAGGAAAGAGTGGAGCTGGGAAATCCACTTTGGTCCGTCTAATCTCTTTGCTTGAGAAGCCCGACGAAGGTGAAGTCTTCTATGACGATAAGAGAGTTGATTCTCTTTCCAGTGAAGAACTTATTAGGGAAAGACGCCATATCGGTATGATCTTTCAAAACTTCAATCTCTTCTCCAGCAGGGATTGTGCCGGCAACATCGCATACCCCATGGAGATCAACGGGTATAAGAAGGATGTGATTGATGCGAGAGTGAAGGAACTTCTCCATTTGGTTGGCCTGGATGGGCGAGAGAAAGCCCGCATCAGCACTCTCTCAGGCGGTCAGAAGCAACGCATAGCCATTGCCCGTGCCCTAGCATGCAACCCTGACATCCTTTTTTGCGATGAGGCCACTAGCGCCTTGGACCCGCAGACAACTAGCTCCATCCTTGACTTGATCAAGGAACTGCAAAGGAAGATGAGCCTGACCGTTGTCATGATCACCCACCAGATGGAAGTAGTGAGGGACGCATGCGAACAGGTGGCTGTTCTCGACGGTGGTGTCGTTGTGGAGCAAGGCAAGGTGCGCGACATCTTCAGTAAGCCACAGCATCCGGTGACCAAGGACTTCCTTTCCCGCCTTGTCGGGCTTGACCAAGGCAAAAAGAAGGATACGGTCTATCAGTGGTCCCGTACCAAGGGTTCCTATGTGCTTCGTTTCCCAGGTGAAGTAACTGACAAGCCTATCATCAGCACCATAAGCAAAAAATTCGACATTGATTTCAATTTGCGTGCCGGCGGGGTGCAGACTGTCTCTGGTCAGGAAATCGGCACCATGTATGTGGATATCATAAGTTCCGATCCTGCAAAGCTTCCCGAAGTCATCGAGGCGCTCAGAAAGGAAGGATTGATTGTCGAGGAGGTAAAGAAATGAGCTGTGATGTCGTAGTGCGTCTTATTCTTCCGGCGACTTGGCAAACGCTTGCCATGGTCTTTTTCTCTACCCTGTTCTCGTTGGTCCTTGGCTTCCCGCTGGGTGTGCTGTTGATGGTGACAAGCAGGGAAGAGCAGGGAGGAATCATCCCCCATCGCATTCTCAATGAAGTCATGGACAAAATTGTCAACGTCCTCAGGAGTTTCCCCTTCATCATCCTGATGATCGTCCTTTTCCCTCTCTCCCGGTTGCTTCTACATACTGCCATCGGGACGAGGGCCACTATTGTCCCTCTCTCGATAGCTGCGGCTCCGTTTGTGGCGCGGGTCGTTGAATCCGCATTGAAGGAGGTTGATCCTGGTGTCATCCAGGCAGCCAGGGCAATGGGTTCCACCAACCGACAGATTATCCTGAAGGTCTTGATTCCTGAGGCGCTTCCCAGCCTCATTGACGGCGTCACACTCACCATCATCAACCTGATTGGCTATTCTGCCATGGCGGGCGCAATCGGCGGAGGTGGCTTGGGGGACCTTGCCATCCGCTATGGATATCAACGCTTCCGCCCTGGCATCATGGCTGTCGCGGTAGTGGTTATCCTCGTATTGGTACAGCTCATTCAGTTTGCCGGTAACAAGCTTAGCGCTCGGATGCTGGCCAACCGGTGATCAATGCAAAGCTCTCTTTCTCGAAGGAGAGCTTTTATTATGCATGTTTTGCATATCTATCGAAAAAATTTTCATGTGCATAACTGTAAGAATAGAAAGAAAATAGGTTTAAATTTTGGCGTGTTGCTGCTTCTTTTTGCAAAAAACATCTTGTATTTGTTTGCCGATTTGGATATGTTGTATCCATCTTAAGTAAGGAGAGGCATGATGAACGAGAAATTCTTTGCTATCAACAGCATGTGCATGATGTCTCTCATGATGATGCCCTCGCGGGCATAACATATCTTTATTTACACCACAACATTATTTTGGTTTCTAGTGACGAAGTTTGACTTCGTATCGTATTTCATTCGGAAAAAGTTATATGCACCTTTTGGTGAGGAGAAAGTTTATGAAAAAAAGTTTGTTTGTTGCTGCTATTCTGTTGTCGGTCTCTGCCGTGTTCGCTGGTGGTGCGAAGGAAGAGAAAAGCGCCCAAGCCCAAGGCCCTGTGACATTGAAGGTCGGAGCTACTCCCGAGCCTCATGCCGCGCTTCTGAATCTTGTGGTTGATGACCTGGCGAAAGAGGGAGTAAACCTCCAGGTGGTGGAGTTTACCGACTACGTCACTCCGAATGAAGCCCTGGAGAATGGTGAGCTTGATGCCAACTACTTCCAGCACATCCCCTACCTTGAGTCTTTCAACAAGGAGAGAGGCTATCATCTGGTCAATGCCGGTGGCATCCATGTGGAGCCGTTCGCTCTCTATTCCAAGAAGTTCAAGGATCTTTCCTCTATTGCCAATGGCTCCACCATCGCCATCCCCAACGACCCCACCAATGAAGGACGCGCACTTCTGCTCCTGCAGGCGGCCGGTTTGTTGAAGTTGGTTGACAACATTGGACTTGAGGCTACTGTGATTGACGTGAAGGAGAATCCGAAGAACTTGAAGTTCCAGGAAGTCGAGGCCGCCTCTCTTCCCAGAGTTCTGGAGGATGTCGGGGCTGCGGTTATCAATGGCAACTATGCAATTCCCGCTGGTCTGGTTGCAACCCGTGATGGTCTCTTTGTTGAGGATGCTTCCTCCCCGTACGTCAATGTGATTGCCGTCAAGCAGGGTCATGAGAATGACGCTGCGGTAAAGGCCTTGGTCGCTGCGCTTAAGAGCCAGAAGGTTGCCGACTATGTCGCGAAGCAGTATCCGAACGGAGAAGTTGTCCTGGTCAAATAACTCCAGTGCTTGCTTTTCTTAAGGGGTTCCTTCGGGGACCTCTTTTTTGTTACCTTTACGTTTGTAGGGTGTTTGTATGGATATGTATTACCTGGTGGCCTTTCTCTCAATTGCCATATTCCTTGTGCTTTTCGCATTTTTCCTCAGGGGAAATTCACACATGCGGGTGGATGAGCTATTTGCGCGGGAAAATGCACGGACAAGGACGGAGCTTCTTGCAATGCTTGAGCAATATCGGAGTTCCGTGGGGGAGATGGAGAGCAGGGTTTCCCATGGCCTGGAGGCAATGAGGATTGAGAACGAGAGGAGAATCGGAGATTTCCAGCAAAGTATCGAAGATCGGTTGAAAAGCTCTCTTGCTTCCTCTTTCCAGGTAGTCAGCGAACAGCTGGGCAAAGTGCATGAAGGATTGGGCGAGGTCAAGGAGCTTTCGGGAGGGGTTGAGGATCTGAAGAGGATTATGGCAAACGTCAAGAGCCGGGGAACCATCGGGGAGGTCCAGGCGAAAAGCATTCTTGATGATATCCTTGCTCCCGGACAATACGAGTGCAATGTGGAGTGCAAGCCGCATAGCGGAATGTATGTTGAGTTTGCGCTGCGTCTTCCAGGATTGGATGACGGGGTGGTCTACCTTCCCATCGATTGCAAGTTTCCCAGGGAGGATTATGAGCGTTTGCAAGAGGCAAACGAGAACGGGGATGCCATGAAAGCCCAGACAGCCCGAAAGGCCTTGGGAAAAAGGATCAAGGAGGAGGCGAAGAGCATAGCCGCAAAGTATCTTGATCCTCCCCATACCACTGCATTCGCACTCATGTTTCTTCCCAGCGAGAGTTTGTATGCGGAAGTAATCCGTCTTCCCGGCCTCGTGGATGAGATACAGCGACTCTACAAGGTTGTGGTCAGTGGCCCGACAACTCTGGCTGCGATACTCAATAGCCTTCAGATGGGGTTTTGCACCCTCACCATCCAGAAACAGAGCGAAAAGGTGTGGGAAACCTTGTCTACTGTCCGCACGGAATTTGAGAGGCTAGGTCGGGAGCTTGAGACTGTGCAAGGGCAAATGGAGCGGGTTTCTCGATCCTTTCAGGATGTGGCAAAACGGACAAGAATTCTTGGTAACTCGCTTCGGCAGGTGGATTGTTCTGAAACGCTGACAGAAAATGAAAATGCATAAAATTACAATCTACTAGACATTGTTGCATATTTATGAGAATATTATGAGGTTATGGGGGGATGAATATGCATTGCAATCTGAAGGGAAGAAGCTTCCTGACGCTGAAGGATTATACAAAAGAGGAAATTTTGTATCTCTTGGAACTGGCAAGTCACCTTAAGGCGAAAAAGAAGGGGCTCGCGCATCCCTCCTATGTGGATGGGAAGCTTCTGGAAGGGAAGAATGTCGTCCTGATCTTTGACAAGAGCAGTACGCGGACACGATGCGCCTTTGAGGTGAGCGCAAGCGACGAGGGGGCGCATGTCACCTATCTTACCGGAAGTCAGATGGGAAAGAAGGAGTCGATTGAGGATACCGCGAAAGTGCTGGGTCGGATGTATGACGCCATCGAGTACCGTGGCTATTCGATGGAACTTGTGAAGGACCTGGTCCGTTTCTCCCAGGTTCCGGTCTGGAACGGATTGACGGATGATGATCATCCCACGCAGGTGCTTGCTGATTTTCTCACCGCCATGGAGCATGCCGATAAGAGTCTGGATCATATGAAATTCGCCTATGTCGGGGATGGACGGAACAATGTCGCCAATGCGCTCTTGATCGGAGCAGTGAAGGTGGGCATGGATTTCAGCATCGCGACTCCGAAAGAGCTATGGCCTGATGAGAAGCTGCTCTCCTGGGCGGAAAAGGAGGCCGAAAAAAGCGGCGCTACCGTCCAGATTACTTCCAATCCGATTGAGGCGGTACGGGGATGTGATGTGATCTACACGGATGTGTGGGTCTCGATGGGGGAGGAGGACAAGACAGCCGAGAGAATCAAGCTCCTTGCTCCCTATCAGGTGACGATGGAGCTTTTGAAGGCGAGCGGAAACGACAAGGTGCTCTTCGAGCATTGCCTCCCCTCGTTCCACGACCTCGGAACCGTCATTGGCAAGCAGATCTACGAGCAATACGGGCTAAGGGAGCTGGAAGTGACCGACGAAGTCTTCCGCTCGAACCATAGTGTGGTATTTGACGAGGCGGAGAACAGGCTTCACACCATCAAGGCGGTCGAGGTTGCGACCTTGAGCGACAAGCTCGGGAAAAAGTAAGGCGCCATATGTGTGGTATCTCTGACGTTTTCATGGTATAGTGAGGCGTCAGGAAGCCACCATGCCAAAGAAAATAGACCATGAGGTGCGCAAACAGGAAATCCTGCAAGCGGCACTGGAGGTGTTTGCCCGTGAGGGCTACAAAAACGCGAATTTGAGCCTCATCGCCGCGGAGTGTGGCCTCTCCCGTCCTACCATCTACCAATACTTCACCGACAAGGAGGAGATTTACCATTATGCGGTGAAGCTGGTTACCGGGCATATGTTTTCACGCTATGTCGAATATGTGTGGCATGAGGGCGATGATGAGCTTACGAAGCTGATTCATATTGCAAAGGATGTCATCGACACCGCTGACGGGAACAATGTGGAAATCAGCAATCTGGTCGGGGTCATGCTGCAGTTGAAGCATGAGGGACGGGACTTCGAGAAGATGATCATGCACCGGACGGCAAAGCTCTCCATACTGTTCAAGCGCCTGATTCGTAGCGGCATCGCAAGCAAAGTGATCCGAAAGTGCGACATCGACATGCTCGCCGAGCAATTGATGGTGCAATTGGAGGGCTCGTGCCTGAGAATAGCCTTCTTCAAGGAGCATGACACTTCCGTGGACAAGAAGATCATCCAGACCTATCTCGAATCTTTCAAAAGTAGCCGATTCTTTTCTTCGTGAGTATATTCCGTAGCGTACAAGGTACTTCCTCAAAGGAGTATGATTATGGACAGTGACAAACTTACGCTACGGATGAAAGAGGCCTTGAAAGAGGCTGTGCAGCTTGCAAAGGATAACCACAACAGCGAAGTCTCCACCGAACATTTGCTGCTTGCCATGGTGCGCCAGGAAAGTGGCGTCATCGCACCGCTATTGGAGAAGATTGGAGTTGCGAGCGGGCAATTCGAGCAGACCTTCAAGCAGATGGTGGACCGCGCCCCCAAGGCGTACGGGGACCATGCGGAGGTGAATTTCTCGATGATATTGAGCGATGAGCTTCAGAGTGCAGAGCGCATCGCATCTTCCATGAAAGACGAGTATCTTTCTGCGGAGCATTTCCTCCTGGCCGTGCTGGATGACGCACACACCCAGTGCAATGATGCGCTCGGTCGTCTTGGTGTGACCAAGAGTTCCGTGCAGGCCGCTCTGAAGGAGCTACGAGGAGGACAGAACATCACCACCGATGATCCGGAGGCATCCTACAAGACATTGGAGAAATATTGCATCGACATGACGAGCCGTGCAAAGAGTGGACAGCTTGATCCCGTCATCGGGCGCGATGAGGAGATCCGCAGGGTCATGCAGGTGCTTTCCAGACGGACGAAGAACAACCCTGTGCTTATCGGGGAGCCAGGTGTCGGCAAGACCGCTATCGTCGAGGGGCTTGCCCAGCGGATAGTGAGCGGAGATGTCCCGGAGAGCTTGAAAGGCAAGCGCATACTGAGCCTTGATGTCGGGCAGCTGGTCGCAGGTGCATCCTACGTGGGGCAGTTCGAGCAGCGTATGAAGGGAATCATCAACGAGGTGGTCCGCTCTGAAGGAAAGATCATCCTCTTCATCGATGAGCTGCACACCATCGTTGGGGCCGGTCAGGGAGGCAACAGCCACACCGATGCCAGCCAGTTGATCAAGCCAGCGCTTGCAAGGGGAGAGCTCCATACCATTGGAGCCACCACCTTGGACGAGTACCGCAAATATATCGAGTCAGACAAGGCACTAGAGCGCCGTTTCCAGCCGGTGTATTGCAACGAACCGAGCGTTGAGAACACCATTGCGATTCTCCGCGGGCTGAAAGAGAAGTACGAGGTCCATCACGGAGTGCGGATCAAGGATGACGCCTTGGTTGCCGCGGCGACTCTTTCCAGCCGCTACATCACCAACCGTTTCCTTCCTGACAAGGCGATTGATTTGATTGACGAGGCAGCCAGCCAGCTGAAGATGGAGATCGAGAGTCAGCCGGTGGAACTCGATAGGCTGGAGAGGAAGATCCTCCAGCTCAAGATCGAGCAGAAGTCCCTGGAACACGAGACTGATCCTTCAAGCCTGGAGCGGCTTGAAAAGATCAAGGAAGAGCTTGCAAATCTTGACGGACAGGCAAGCTCCATGCGGCTGCAATGGCAGAACGAGCGGGATGCGATTGTCGGAATCAAGGAGAAAAAATCTGAGCTGGAGCAGCTTCGCGTTCAGGAAAAAGATGCGGAGCGTTCCGGAGATCTGGGAAGGGCCGCCCGTATCCAGCATGGTGAGATTCCTGCTCTGATGGCACAGATTAAGGAGTCGGAGCAAAAGCTCGGTTCCATCCAGAAGGATGGCAGGCAGCTGCTGCGCGAGGAGGTCGATGAGGACGATATCGCGCGTATTGTCAGTTCCTGGACGGGAATCCCGGTAGCCAAGATGCAGTCAAGCGAGAAGCAGAAGTACCTCAAGCTCGAGTCGATTCTTTCCAAGCAGGTGGTCGGACAGGAGGATGCAATCAGCGCTGTGGCCAATGCGATTCGCCGCAACAAGGCGGGAATCGGTGATGCGCACCGTCCTCTTGGATCGTTCCTCTTCGCCGGTCCTACGGGTGTGGGAAAGACGTTGCTTGCCAAGGTGCTTGCCAGCTTCCTGTTTGATGATGAGAAGGCGCTTACCAGGATTGATATGAGCGAGTACATGGAGAAGTACTCCGTCTCCCGCTTGATTGGAGCGCCTCCGGGGTATGTCGGATACGACCAGGGCGGCCAGTTGACGGAAATCGTCAGGCGAAGACCTTATTCGGTCATCCTGTTCGACGAGGTGGAGAAGGCCCACCCGGATGTTTTCAACATCCTCCTGCAGGTGCTTGATGACGGGCGTTTGACGGATGGGCAAGGACGGATGGTGGATTTCACCAACACGGTGATCATCATGACCAGCAACCTCGGTTCGGCCGATTTGCTCGGTGCGAAGGATTTCGCCGAAGGCAAGGCGCATGTCATGGAGGCGATCCGTGGCGCGTTCAAGCCTGAGTTCATCAACCGAATCGATGAGATTGTCGTGTTCAAGAGCTTGGGAGAAGCGCAGCTGCGCTCCATAGTGACGCTTCAGCTGGAAGCGCTCAAAAAACGGCTGGAGGGGAGGAACCTCTTGCTTGTGTGGGATGAGAGGGTGGTGGATCTGGTCTTCCAAAAGGGATACAGCCCCTCCTATGGTGCTCGTCCAATCCGCCGTGCCATCCAGGAGGTGATAGAGGATCCTCTTGCCGAGAAATTGCTGGAAGGGAAATTCCTCGAGGGAGCAACCATCCAACTCTCGGTGGACTCTGAGGACAGGGTGGTTATCTCCTGATAAGGGATTGCAGCGCAGATGGAGTGTCGACATCGGTGATGAAGCTGGTGTCGGCACTTTCGTATTGGCTTATGGTGAGGGATGCAAGCAGCTCCTTCATCCTGCCGTGAGGATTCGCCCGCAAAATGGCGGGAATGACCCTTTTGGCGAGCAATACGGGGTGTCCTATGGTACCGGCTACCACTGGCCGTATTCCATCCGTTTCTTGCGAAAACGAGTCCATCAGTTCCTGGTAGTGGTGGCTTCGTATCAACGGCATGTCCCCTAGCGCGACAAAGAAATCCTCTGTGGGAGGAATCATTTCCACTCCTCTCTTGGCCGAGGAGAACTGCCCCGTTTCGTACTCCTTGTTGTACGCGAAGGAGAGTGTGCGGTACGGGGAGAGAACCGATTCCACCCTCTGCCTGTAAAATCCCGTCACTACTACCACTTGTAGCTTTGCGCCCAACGCAGCCTCGACGGCATGGCAGATGAGAGCCTTTCCCTCATATTTCCAGAAAAGTTTTTCACCGCCGGCTCTCCGGGCAAGTCCGGCGGCCAGTATGATTGCATGCATGGCACGAGTATAGCAGGTTTCCCTCCTACAAAAAACGGCCTCCCCTGAGGGAGGCCGAGGAACTTAGTGGCATGTTTCAATGCTTCAGACTTTTTGCGTTGAGAAGCGCTGTCTCCACCGTGGTGTTCTGCGGTACGGGGCATTTCTCCATCTTCCAGATATCCTTGGCATACTCGTCGATGGTGCGGTCGCTTGAGAACTTCGCGCTGCTTGCGATGTTCCACACGGCCTTCTCGTTCCATCCCTTGGGGTTGTCCCGGTAGAGGTCGAGCGCCTTCTTGTGGGCATCTCTGTACATGGCGATGTCCGCAAAGAGGAAGTACCTGTCTCCCTGGTCGAAGAGAGTGGACCAGAGCGGATCGAAGATTCCCTGCTCGTTCACATTGAAGAATCCGCTTCTCACCAAATCCACCATGGACTTGATTTCGGGATCCTTGTTGATCCATTCCCAGACATCATATTTCCCGGTAAGTGCGGCAATCTCCTCCTCCGTATGGCCGAAGATGAACATGTTTTCCCTACCTGCCTCCTTGGCCATCTCCACATTCGCGCCGTCAAGCGTGCCCATGGTCAGCGCACCGTTGATCATGAACTTCATGTTTCCGGTGCCGCTTGCTTCGGTGCCTGCGGTGGAGATCTGTTCGCTGATGTTGGTGGCGGGGATGATGTGCTCGGCAAGGGTCACCCGGTAGTTCGTGAGGAAATAGACTTGCAGCTTCTCCTTTGTCTCCGGGTCGGAATTGACCACCTTCGCGACATTGTTGATGAACTTGATGATCAACTTCGCATTCACATATCCCGGAGCACTCTTGCCTGCAAAGAAGAAGGTGGTCGGAGTCATGTCCTTGGTGAGATCGCCATGGCTTTTCAGGTTGTTGTACAGCATGACCACATGGAGGATGTTGAGTAGCTGCCTCTTATACTCATGGATGCGCTTCACTTGCGTGTCAAAGAGCATGGATGGGTCGACGATATAGCCGTGGTCCTTTTTGATGAAGGCCGCTGCGTTCTCCTTGCATTGCCGTTTGATGTTGGCGAACTGCTCAAGGAAAGAAGGGTCCTTGGAGTAGGGCTTCAGCCGCTCGATTTGGGAGAAGTCGGTAATCCATCCGTCCCCGATTGCCTTTGTGATAAGGGATGCGAGCGCCGGGTTCGAGTCCAGGAGCCAGCGGCGCTGGGTGATGCCGTTGGTCTTGTTGCCGAACCGCTCGGGGAAGATCAGGTTGAACTCGGGGAACATCTTCGTCTTGAGCAACTCCGAGTGCAGCGCCGCCACTCCGTTGGTGCTGTGGCTGCCGATGATGGCGAGGTTCGCCATGCGGATCTGCTTCGGGTTTGATTCCTCGATGATGCTGACTTTGGCAAGCTTCCCGGGTTGCATGGGAAAGTAGCTTACCGCTTTTTGCAGGAATCTGCGGTTGATCTCGAAGATAATCTGGAGATGGCGGGGAAGCAGCTTCTCGAACATGGGAAGGGGCCATTTCTCTAATGCCTCCGGCATCAATGTGTGGTTGGTGTATCCCAGCGTCTTGACCGTGATATCCCATGCAAGCTCCCAGTCCAGGTTCTCCTCGTCCACGAGCAGGTGCATAAGCTCCGGCACGGCAAGGGAGGGGTGGGTGTCATTCATCTGGATTGCGGCGCATTCGGGGAACTTGCCCCAGTCGCTCTGATGGCGCTTGAAGCGGCGGATGATGTCCTGGAGGCTGCAGGAGACAAAGAAGTATTGCTGTTTCAGCCGCAACTCCTTGCCCAGGTAGAGCGTGTCATTGGGATAGAGCACTTCGCTGAGTGTTTCTGCTTGGATCTTGTCCCTGACGGCTTGGGTGTAATCCCCTTGGTCAAATTCCTTGAAGTTGAACTCCGAAGTTGCTTTTGCAGACCAGAGCCTGAGGGTGTTCACGGTATGGGCCCCGTACCCGATAATCGGAGTGTCGTATGCCATGCCGAGCACCTGCTCGTCGCTAATCCATTTGTAGGAGTCGCGTCCGTTCTCATGGATGACATCGACTCTCCCTCCGTATCCGACGGGGTAGACGGTGTCTGGCCTCTGGATCTCCCAGGGGTTGCCGCCCCTGAGCCAGTCGTCCGGATGCTCCACCTGGTATCCGTGGGAGATTTGCTGGCGGAAGATTCCGTAGTTATAGCGGATGCCATAGCCGTAGGCTGGATATTGCAAGGTGGCAAGCGAGTCCATGAAGCAAGCGGCAAGTCTGCCAAGGCCACCGTTGCCCAGTCCCGCGTCAGGTTCCACGTCGGCGAGTTCCTCATAGGTGTAGCCAAGGGAGGCGAGGGCCTCCTTGACCTCTTTCTCCAGACCGAGGTTGACGATATTGTTGGTCATCGCTCTCCCCATCAGAAACTCAAGGGAGAGGTAGTAGACCCTTTTTGCGCATTTCGCACGTTGGGTTCTTCTGCTTGTTTCCCATTGCTGGATGATGCGGTCTCGGATGGTGAGCGCGATTGCGTTGTATCGTCCTTCCGGAGATGTGTGATAGACGTCTGCGTCCTCACTGTATTTCAAATGTTCGGCAAAATCCTGGGCGATATCCTCAGGTTTCCTTCCAAAGCGAGGGTTGCTTGGCTTGTTCATGGATGATTCTCCCTTGATAAAAGCAATCTTGAAGCACTATAACAAGGTTGTAGAAAAAAATCGAGTTCCCGCCCAGTGTTCACGCTTTTCCCTCCGGACGGCTTTTGCAAGTTCTCTTGTCTGGCATATTGACAAAGAGAAGTCTCCTTGGTACGTTAACGAGTGCGTCTTTTCCCGAAGCGCAAAAATGATTTTGCCTTTGTAGCTCAGTTGGTAGAGCACCACCTTGGTAAGGTGGGGGTCAGCGGTTCAAATCCGCTCGAAGGCTCTAATTGGTGAAGTTTCGCCAAGGAGCATGAAACTATGGCTGATAAGAAGAAAACCAGTGTAGAGAAGATCGCTTTGCAGTGCACTGTCTGTGGTCGCAAGAATTATACGACCCAGAAGAACAGGAAGAACACGCAGGAAAAGTTCGTGTTCAACAAGTACTGCCCGTTCGACCACAAGCACACTCCCCACAAGGAAGCGAAGATCAAATAAAAGACCCTTGAGGAGCAAATAGGCCACTAGCTCCAATGGTAGAGCACTGGTCTCCAAAACCGGGTGTTGGGGGTTCGAATCCCTCGTGGCCTGTCTGCTCCTTAAGTTTTTCTAAAGGAGAGATTGATGAAGAAACTTATCCAATATTTCAAGGATTGCCGCAGCGAGCTGAGAAAGGTCGTGTGGCCTTCGAAAGAGGTGGTTGCTTCTTCAACAAAAGTCGTTGTCATCTCCACCATTCTGGTGGCAGTTTTCCTTGGGCTGGTTGATTTCGTCCTGCTCAAGCTTGTCTATTTGTTGTTCTAGTTCTAAGTAGGATTGAGATATGGCACAGGGTTGGTACGTCGTCCACACATATTCGGGTTATGAGCAGAAGATTGAGCGCATCATTAGAACGATGCGGGAGGATGATGCTTTCGCCCAGGTGTGCCTTGACGTCAAGGTTCCCTTCGAGACTGTCGTGGAAGTCAAGGACGGAGTGAAGAAGGAAGTCAAGCGGAAGATCCTGCCTGGATATATCCTGGTGAAGCTAGACTTGCCGGAAAACACTTGGAGGGCTTGGTGTTTCCAGATTACCCGAATCAATGGGGTGACTGGATTCCTGACAGCCGATGCCGACCGTCTGAAGCCTCCGGTACCACTTTCGGAGAAAGAGGTAAAGAGCATTTTCCAGAAAACGGGAGACCTTCCCGCAGACCAGGTGTTTAGACCGAAGCAGACCTTTGCTGTCGGGGACCATGTAAAGATTACCGATGGTCCTTTCGAGTCTTTCAAAGGTGTTGTCGACGAGGTCAACCTTGAAAAGAACAGCCTCCGCATCAGCGTGGGTATTTTTGGTCGTTCTACCCCTGTGGAGGTCGATTTCCTCAAGGTGGTGAAGGACGAGGAGTTTTAAAGAGGGTGGACGTTCCTCTTTAGGATTTTAGTTTTTTTACATCGTCCGTTTTGTGTTTGACACTCGCTTGGGAAAACCCAAGGGTGGGAGCCTACCGTATGGTGGGCGTTATTACCAGCGTGCCGACCGGATCTATCCGCCAACTCAGGCAGGTCGTGACACGTAAGGAGAGGAATTATGGCAAAGAAGGTAACTGCTGTTATCAAGCTGCAGTGCCCTGCCCAGAAAGCCACGCCGGCGCCCCCGATTGGACCGGCTCTTGGCCCTCATGGAGTCAGTGCGCCCAAGTTCGTTCAGGAATTCAACGAAAGATCGAAGAAGTATGATGCTGGTCTTATTGTCCCGGTAGTCATCTCTGTCTATGCTGACAGGTCTTTCTCTTTCATCTTGAAGACTCCTCCGGCATCCATTCTTATCAAGAAGGCTCTGGGGATTCAGACTGCTTCGGGTACACCGAACAAGACGAAAGTGGGTAAGCTGACTAAGGCACAGCTTGAAGATATCGCCAAGCAGAAGCTTGATGATATGAATTGCAGCAAGATTGAGTCTGCTATGAAAGTCGTCGCCGGTACTGCTCGCAGCATGGGCGTTGAGGTGGAGAAGTAACTATGGCACACGGAAAGAAATATCTTGAAAGTGCAAAAAAGATCGACCACTCCAAGGATTATACTTTGGCCGAGGCGGCAGCCCTGGTGAAGGAGATGTCCTACGTGAAGTTTGATGAGACGGTCGAGCTTGCGGTCAAGCTGACTTTGAAGAAGAGCCAGAGCGTCCGTGACACTGTGGTGCTCCCCAACCAATTCGCCGCCCAGAAGCGCGTGCTTGTATTTGCCAAGGGGGCCAAGGCAGAGGAAGCGAAGGCTGCCGGAGCGGCCTATGTGGGCGACGATGACCTGATTCAGAAAATCAAGGAAGGGTGGCTGGACTTTGATGTCGCGGTTGCCACTCCTGACATGATGAAGGACGTTGGTCGTCTCGGACCGATTCTTGGACGCAAGGGCTTGATGCCGAACCCCAAGACGCAGACGGTGACCTTCGAAGTTGCTCAGGCGGTCAAGGAGCTCTCCTTGGGAAGAACCGAGTTCCGCACCGACAAGACAAACGTTGTCCATCTTGCTGTCGGTAAAGTCTCCATGGAGCCTGCCAAGGTTGCACAGAACGCCAAGGCTGTCGTGGACGAGATTGTCCGCAAGAAGCCCAGCGATGCGAAGGGTGACTATGTGGTCTCCATTGCGCTCTCTTCCTCCATGGGACCGGGCGTGAAGGTTTCTCTTGCCGAATCGAAGAGTGTGGCTGAATAAGGAGTAGGATCAATGGAAAACTATCAGACTCATGTAACTCCCGCAAAGGAAGCCGCCGTCAAGGCACTTAAGGATGAGTTCGCCCAGTATGACAGCTTCATCTTCACCGACTATCGTGGCATGACGGTTGAGCAGCTTACCAAGATTCGTCAGGGTTTGCTGAAGGACCAGAACAGCTACCGTGTTGTGAAGAACACCTACGCCAAGATTGCGTTGAAGCAGCTTGAGAAGGAAGTTGACGATTCCCAGCTTAAGGGACCCACCGGCATTGTGCTTGTGAAGGGCGATACCGCGAACACCGCCGCCAAGGTCGTGTTTGACGTCAAGGGCGAGGGCGCCTCCGTCGAGGTGAAAGGTGGTCTTGTCGACGGGAAGTTCATGGATGCCGCCACTATTGCGGCTTTCAGCAAGCTTCCCTCGAAGACGGAGTTGCTCTCCATGCTGTTGGGAACCATGAAGGCCCCCGTGCAGAAGTTGGCTGCTACGTTGCTTGCGTATCAGAAGAAGATGGAAGCTGCCGGTGGCGCTGCCGCCGAGGCTCCTGC
>CAVESN010000043.1:6127-15470 GCA_963618365.1 Bacteroides uniformis | reverse complement strand
CCCCCACCTTCGCGAGCGGAAGAGAGGTGCATAAGGACGCTCAACGCCTTGATTGCCGCGTCGATGTGCAGGAACGCGGCATCATCCGGCGGCTCGTAGAGCCCCTTCTCCCTCATCTGCACGTGGTGGTCCTAAGAAGGCGGAAGCCAGTTCTGGACACACCCACCTCTTTCTGCGTCAGATGGGCGACCTCACAAAGGTTCGCCATCCCGCAGTCGCCCACATGGAAAGCGAATTCCCTCGGCACATCCAGCACGCCATGCAGGTTCTTCGGGTACGGCCAACTCTCCATCCCGAAATATAGCACAATCGTGAAGCATGTACTTGTCCCCCCTCGTTTGGTTCTCGATGCCAAGGATGGCGAGGGTGAGGTTCTCCTTCTTGAGCACCTTCACCGCGACACTCTCCATCTCCTGCAGTTTCCCGTCGGCCTTGTAGATGCTGCGGCAGAACCCATTCTCCAGGCTTTTCGGCCTTACCTTCCTCTTCCCCGAGAAAAGGATGACATTCACGATGCCGGCAAAGACATCGTTGCATCCCGGCAGGTTGTACTCAGCCTTGTCCTTTGCTCCCCTCTTTCCCTCCTTTTGAGAAAGGGAATATGCCCTATCCCTGCCTTTGTCTCTCCTTGTAGGGGATAGGGCCTTTTCCTTATGCAATCCCGCTAGATGCGGGATGTTGTGTCACACTATCTCCTCATCCTCCTCGCAATTCTCGCGTCTCGCACCCTTTGGATCGGGACCGAATTCAACTTGATCCGCTAGCAGGTAGAGCCGTGAATGCGTTTTCTGGTCCTCCTTGCCGATCCATGTCGATTGCTTGAGCCTTCCCAAGACCCGCACGCGCTTTCCCTTTTTCAGGTATTGGGCGCACTGGTCTGCAAGGTTCGCCCAGCATTCCACATCCAAAAAGACCGTATCAGATTGCTCGGTCTTTCCCTCCTCCCCCTTTTGCTTCCAACCGCCGTTCACGGCAATCGTAAAGCTACACACGGTCTTTGCCATGGCTCCGACCGACTTGCTTTGGGGGTCCGCCACCAGATTTCCCTCGATGATGGTAGAATTCACTGATCTCATAGATCCTCCTTCGGCTTGCAAAGCGGGGCGCCTCCGTTTTGAAACCACTCTACTTTCTTAATACGGAGTTTTTCCTCTTTTCATTCACTCTTTTCCCAATGCATGCTACTTTTGACGTTGGAGGAGATCATGAACGTCACGGTCATTTCACTCGGCGGCTCCATCATCGCGCCAAACTCGGTGGATACCGCCTTTCTCAAGGCATTCAGCAAGGAATTGAAGCAATATCTCTCGGAAGATGCTTCTCGCAAGGTGATCCTGGTGTGCGGGGGAGGAGCCCCTGCCCGCATCTACCAGCAGGCCGCAAGGGAAATCAATCCAAACGTGGATAGTTCCCTGCTTGATTGGATTGGCATCAGGGCCACCCATTTAAACGGCCAGCTTGTCCGAACACTTTTTTTTGACGAGTGCTCCGACAACCTTGTCATCGACCCCACAAGCGAAGATATCAAGTTCAACGGGCAGGTGCTGGTAGCCGGCGGATGGAAGCCTGGCTTCTCAAGCGACAACGATGCCGTATTGCTTGCACAGCGTTTTGGGGGAAAGCTCATCATCAACCTCTCCAATATAGAGAAAGTCTATACCGACGACCCCCGAAAGAATCCCGATGCAAAGCCCATTGACACCATAAGCTGGGACGATTTCCGGAAAATTGTCGGAGAGGAATGGGTGCCGGGGAAAAACACCCCGTTCGACCCGGTGGCAAGCAAAAAGGCGGCGCAGATGGGAATCACCGTCGTTTGCTCCAAGGGAACCGATATCCGGAACACCATGGCAATCCTAAGGGGAAAGCCGTTTGTCGGAACCACTATCAGGTAAGGCGGCTTTTTCTCTTCTTCAGCTCGAGGAAGTATGGCAACACATCGGCAAACGGGGCGGGGAACGGAACGTCCTTGGAAAAATCAGGAATCCAAGGAATGTTGTCTGCAAGGTCCTGCACGAAACCGTTGTCTATGCCAAGCTCCTCGAGTTTTCCAATCAAAAGATCATATTCCTCCTCTCCAATCTCCTTGAAAGCGGGGTTTTTCCGGGGAGGAACGAATTGCACCATCAAGCTGAGCCATGCATGGGCATCCAGCTTCTCCTTGTAGTACGCAAGGAAATCCAGCGTCGATTGCATCTGCCCGGGAAACCACAAGTGCCTCACAAGAATACCTTTAAGCACCCCATGCGATAGCTTGGTGACCGGATGGCGCTTGACTATCCACTGCATCACTCCCTGAATCACATCAGCATACCTTGCATTTCCGCAAAACTGGGATGCGCACTGGTGGGAAAGCGTCTTCACGTCTATCAGATACAAGTCGGTCAAAGGGTCCAAAATCGAAAGACCTTCCACCGATTCATAGCCGGAACTGTTGTTGACAATCGGAAGGGTAAGCCCCCTTTCCCTGCTGGATGCGATTGCAATGGCGATTGAGGGATAGAATTGGGTGGGAGTGACGAGGTTGATGGTGGCGGCGCCCATCGCCTGCAGTGACAACATCATCTCCCCCAGCTCCTCTATGGTGACATCTAGACCCACATGCTCGTCCTCTTCCGAAATCTGGTAGTTCTGGCAATAAGGGCAATGAAGGGGACAGCCACAGAAGAAGATCATGCCTGACCCCTTCTTGCCTTTCACCGGTGGCTCTTCCCCACGATGCAGCCCGCTCCATGCCACACGAACTGTGCTTGTCTGGCCACAGGCACCTTTCTCTCCATGGAGTCGATCCACCTTGCATTGGTTCGGGCAAAGCATGCATGCTCCATACTCTGCCATCAACGACGTATCCCGCATGGCTTTTATTGTAGCCAGAAGTGCATTCTCTTGCACTAGCATTTGTTAAATGCAGTTTACCAATCCTTTTTCGGCTTGTTTTCTTACATATCTTCTCTTGGTTGACCAACGACCAAGGTTCGCCTACATTTTCCCGTATGGGAACAGAATCCTTCTTCTCTTTGCATAAAGGAAACAAGAAACCGCAGGAGCGCTTCATCCTCTCCATCGACGGAGGGGGCATGAGGGGGGTCATACCCTGCTATCTGCTTGCAAAACTGGATGCATTAATCAAGGAAAAAGGAGACGAACGCCCCTTCATCGACCATTTCGACTTGGTCGCAGGAACATCTACGGGCGCCCTTATCGCGCTCGCGCTCACCATCCCCTTGGAGAAAAGCGGATTTGAGAAGCAGCAGGGGCAAAAACGCATCGTTCATTCCCGCACGCTTCCCCGCTCTTTTTTTGACAAGCTTCTCAGGAGGAAAGCAAAAACCGAAAAGCTCGGGCTGTTCCCCCTCTCCCCCTCAATCGGAGAGATCAAGAATCTCTACCGCGAAAACGGAAGAAGGATTTTTCCCAAAGTCCAATCGAGGCTTTTCGGCTCCCTGTTCACCGAGAAGTATGATGTGGAACCATTGGAACAATTCCTGAAGGATAAGCTCCTCGACACGCCACTTGAAGAAAGCATCCTCCCCGTGCTTGCGCTCTCCTACGATATCGCAAACGAAGGAAAACCTTTTCCCTTTTCCAGCAGGGACTCGCACGGATTTCTCTTTCGCGAAGCGGCCAGGGCATCCAGCGCCGCCCCCTCCTACTTCAAACCCGCGACTCTGAGGGACAGGGAAACAGGGGAGGAGTTGATGCTGATTGACGGAGCTCTGGTAGCCAACAACCCCGTACTCTATGCGTATCGGGAGGCAAGGAGGCTTTATCCCGATTGCTCCACCTTCCATGTGCTTTCCCTTGCAACGCGGAAACCTGAAGTACATGTCGACATGCATGGAAGCACCGGCGTGGTTGCTTGGATTGACCCCTCGCAGGGTGCCCCGCTGCAGAAGATACTCAGCGTATCTCAAGAGCAGACCAGCAGCCAGATCATCCGCTCCATCAGTGGCATTGACTATGTGAGGATTGAAGGATCCCTTTCCAAACCATGCAAGCTTGATGAAGTCTCCCCCGAAGCCCTGGACAGCCTGGAGCTTGATGCACAGGCGATGTTTGAGAATGCGAAAGAGGAGATTGAGAGATTCGCCGACCTGCTTGCAAGCCGCACCGAGTTCGACCAACTGAAACTTGACCCGCTTCCTCCCGTTTCACTCAAGGTACAAGACCATGCACTACAAACAGCAACTCCTTGAACAGCAGCTCAGGTCGCTTTGCGACGACCTTGACGAGTATCTCGAAGAGAAATACGGAAGCGAGTACCAGCTCAAGGCGAACAGGCTTGCAAGGGGAAAAGCGGCAAGCGGACAATACGACGGGCTCTTTGCTACCGCCTGCTCCTTCACGCCCGGCTACGGAAGCTCCTACGGGAAAGGGTATATAGTCCAAATCACCATATGCACATTCGACTGGATTGAGCCCAAACGCAGAAAAGAGATGCTCGAGGATGCAAAGGAGCATGTCAGATCAACGCTTCCCCTCTATTTTCCCCACAGGAAGCTTGAGGTCGTCCATGACGGGAACGTGATGAAGATCATCGGCGACTTCTCCTTGGGGGAGGTGTAGCAGAATTTGCCCGATTTGCTTGTTTGCCTCCTCAAGAAATGATCCCCAATGGCGCGGCCTATGGCCATACCAATCATCGCTGATCACCCGCAAGACCATGCAAGGAATGCCATGGAAGCGGCAGGAGAGCGCCACCGCATAGCTCTCCATGTCACAAAACAACGAGGATGCTAGCTCGGGATGGGAGTCTTGATAAGAACGGGTGACAAACACATCCCCTGACGCGCAGCGTCCGATATGTGTTCCCTCCACAGGGAGGCAGTCAAGCTCCCCCACAGCTTCCCCTCCCGGACCGGGAATTTCCCCTCTCGCAAAACCAAAGGACCTTAGGTCCACATCATGCTGCCACACGCTCCTTGCACTCACCACATCCCCGATACGAAGCGCACTATCCAGCGCCCTTGCCGTTCCCACGAGGACAACCAAGTCCGGGTGCAGCTCGCCAATGGCGGATGCAGTGTAAAGCGCAGCGTTGGCCTTGCCCACACCGATTACCCGGCCTTCTCCATTCCCGATTCCTTCCAGCTCCCAAATGCTGGATGCAACCACCAACATCATAGCACCACAAGCTCCCTTCGAATTGTCCGCACGTCCACACCCAGACGCCGAGGCCGGCCCGTACGGGATACCGCAAGCGCGGTAAGGGTGATTGCCTCTTTGATTGCACGCTCCTCGTCGACTCCCTTGACCATTTGCCCGAGCAGTATGGCGTCAAACAAATCCCCTGTGCCCGGAGTTGATGCCGGATAATGCTCGAAGGGAATCCTCCCGTTGTCGGTAGCCACAAAATGGCAGCCATCCTCCTCCATCCCGGTAATCAGGTGGTGCTTGCCGGGAAGAAAGGAGCATTCATCGGCATGGGGCATGCGGTCCAAAGCGAGAAGCAGCTTCGCCTCCGTAGGATTTGGTGTCACGTAGGTCGCCCTCGGGGCAAGCCGCGTGCGTACCGCTTGCACCAAATCCATCCCGATTCCCTGGTACAAGGTCCCGTCGTCAGCCATCACCGGGTCGCATAGGAACAGAAGGCCTTCATTGCTGTCTAGGAACGAGAGGATAGTGTCAATTTGCGCCTCGCTGGTAAGATATCCCGAATAAAGCGCGTCAAAAGATAGGCCAAGACGAGTCCACGCCTGCAAAATCTCCTTTAGGGAATCGGTCTCCTCCTTCCGGTAAGGAGAGAAAAACCCGTCGCTCTGGGTGGAGAGCAGGGCAGTAGGAACCGGACAAGCCTCGACTCCCAGCATCTCCAAAACCGGCACCATAACCGTCAGGGAGCTTTTCCCATAGGAGGAGAGGTCCGTGCAAAGAGCCACTCTCTTATCCATGCTAGCACCTCCAAATCAATGTCTGGTATGATACCATAGGTGGGAGGCAAATACGATGATGATTACGGATGAAAGGACCGGTTTCCCCCTCTTTGATTCCCGCTACAACCCCTTCAAGAAGGAAGCTCCCGGCCAAGATGCGATAAAAGAAGCTCTCAACGGCATGATTCTCAGCGCCAGCGGATGGCGTGGAGTATTTGCAAGAAACGGCATCGAGGAGAGCGGGGATCCTGAAATTTCCCAGGAAGGAGCCTACATCTATGCAGCCGCAGCACTGGTCCATGCGGCATACCTGAAAGCCCATTTTCCCCATCCCTCCGTCCTTGTGGGGATTGATGCACGCCCTACCGGAGAGAAGCTGGGACAATGTGTAGTCAGGGCATTCCTTTCCGAACAGATTGCGGTGCGCTACCTCTTCATTGCCAGCGCCCCGGAAATCATGGCGGAGAATCTTGGGGGAGCACATGGCTGCGATGCGTTTTTCTACATCTCCGCAAGCCACAATCCGCTAGGCCATAACGGCATCAAGTTCGGAGGAGAGGGAGGAGTCTACCCAGGCTCCCTCACCAGTCAATTCGCCTCCTCCTTCAGGCAGATGCTGACCGACCCCCTCTCCATAAGGAACAAGATGCTCTCGGTGCATCAAACCCAAATGGAGGAAATATTCCTCCAAAGCGGAGAGGCGAAGGAAGAGGCACTCCAGACCTACCGCAACTTCGTCTTGGAAACAGGAGAGAAACCCCTCGGTCAATATAGGGAGATGATGCATCGGGCCCCAATCGGAGTGGTGATCGATTTCAATGGGAGCGCCCGAGCTGACAGCATCGACACATCGCTCCTAAAAGAGATGGGAGTCAAGCTCTTTACCATCAACAGCGATTGCAGGAAAGTTGCCCATGGCATCGTCCCCGAGGGGGAGAATCTGTCGCAATGCCAAAAAGCGCTGGAAGAGGCCCATAAGAAGGACCCTTCCTTCATCCTCGGGTATCTCCCCGACAACGACGGAGACCGGGGAAACATCGTGCTCTGGGATGAGAAGAGGAACAAAGCGGTGACCCCCGATGCACAGGAAGTCTTTGCGCTGGTGGTGATGGCCTCCTTGAGCGAGGTGCGCATCTCCCATCCGGAGGCAAAACTTGCCATTGCAGTCAACGGACCCACATCGAGCCGCATCGACCGCATCGCCTCCGCCTTCTCCTGCGACGTGTTCCGTAGCGAAGTCGGCGAGGCGAATGTCGTCTCTCTTGGAGAGAAGCTCCGAAAGCAAGGATATCTGGTCAAGATCCTGGGAGAGGGGTCCAACGGTGGCAACATCACCTACCCCGCGAAAGTAAGGGACCCGATGAACACCATCCTCACGCTATTCAGGTTGCTTGGGGAGACGGAAATATTCAGACTCTGGTGCAGCCGCACGGGAAAAACCATGCCACGGCAGATTACCCTCTCCACAGTGATGGAGATGCTCCCGCGCTTTTCCACCACAGGGGCCTTCTCCCCCGAGGGAGTCATGCACACCCACCTCGACCCGGGGACGCTCAAAAAACGCTATGAGCAGATCTTCCAGAGATCCTGGAAAGAAAAGGAGAGCTTCCTCCATAGCCACGGTATCGCCTCCTACAGGATCTACCAGATGGAGGGAACAATCACCAGGGAGGGAATCGGACCCGCCTATCGCACCTCTCCCTTCAATGGAGGATGGAAGGCAGCGCTATTTGATGAAGGGGGAAGGGAAATCGGGTTCCTCTGGATGAGACCAAGCGGCACGGAGCCCCTTATGAGAGTCATGTGCGACATAGAAGGAGAGGATGGCGCCTTGCATGACTCGCTCCTGAAGTGGCACCGGAAGATGGTGGAAGAAGCGGACAGGTAGCAGCTATTCATCCCAGATTTCATTGAGAAGCCCCTCCAAGGTCTCCTGTCTCCGCTCCTTTTTCCTAAGCTCACATTCCCACACAACAATGGTTCGCCACCCTAAGCTGAGAAGCTTCGCAACCACCTTCTCGTCCCTTTGCCGGTTATGCGCGATTTTATGTTGCCAGAACGTGCGGTTGCTTTGGGGAATGCGATACAGCGAGCACGGCTCATGGCCATGCCAGAAACAGCCGTTAAGGAAGATGACGGTACGGTATTTGGGAAGGACGATATCCGGCCTTCCCGGAAGACGCTTGTCATTCTTGCGGAATCGGAGGCCGTGACGGAAGAGGAACCTCCGGACCAGCAACTCGCTTTTCGTATCCCGGCTTCTGATTCGCGCCATGATCTGGCTTCTCTTCCATGCCGGGAAAAGATCACTCATTTGCCAAGACCTGCGATAGCAGCTCCGACAGTCGGCGCATCCTCCACATGCAAAAGCTTCACGTGGCGGTGGTATTTCCCTTGGAGATACTCACCTAGGTAATGCTCGACAGCTTCCTTGAGCCCCGGAGTACGGTAATAGGTAGTTCCATCTATGTTGAGGGCAACAGGCTTGTTCGCATCGCATCCCCTCTCGCTTTGCACGATGACGGCACAAATGCCCGCCGCGGTCAGCTTGGCCGCCTTGTCCACCACCGCACGGATGAGCGCGAGCATCGTTTCCCGATCCCGCATGGAGGAAAGCGCTTGCCCTATCTCCCCCGTCTGGGGATGGGCGAGGAAATCGCTGACGGCAATGGTTGACCACCGCTCACAAAAACACAGCTTCTCCCGGCTTTGTGCGCTGAAGAGATTTCCTTCTTCCAGCGCATGGCGCATCAAAGTCCAGCATTGCAATCCAAGATACGCGCCGCTGACCATCTTCTCGAAGTGATAATGGCCGGGGTCCTTGGTGGATGCGAAAATCTCCCGGTCAAGCCTTCCACCGCCCACATCGAAGTTGCCACTCTCCATATTGATGCATTGCGCACCGTCTTTTCGGGCAATCTTTGCAATATGGCTGTTTCTCTCCACATAGGCCATGTTGGTGCCGGTACCCAAAATGAGTCCCACATATCCGTCGACAGTAGAAGGATCGGCCTCTATGGCTCCCGCCAGGAGCGTGGCAACCGTGTCGTTGACCACCGCTATGCGCTTATTCCTCACCTCATGTCCTCGCCGCCCCAGTTCCTCCAGCAGCGATTTCCCCACAGGCTTTCCGATGACATCCGATGCCTTGATCTCCTTGCTGAAAAGAAGTGGCACGCCATCGCCCTCGGGAGTGATGGCCGCGGCATAGGAGAAGCAGAAGCCAATGTGGTCGCTCTTGTCGATAAGCCGCTCGACCTGGTCCGCAAGCAAGGAGAAAAACTCGGAGAAGCTCACTTCATGGTCGATTCCGGGCATGGATGTCTTCTGCCATGAGGTGATGGAGGCTTTCCCCTTCTGGTCAAAAGAGACCAGGCTCGTACGGAAATTTGTGCCTCCGGCATCAAGAACTATGACAGGCTTCCCTTGCGGAATCATCTCGGGAATCGAGACGTAGGAAGGAATCATGC
>CAVESN010000043.1:0-6117 GCA_963618365.1 Bacteroides uniformis | reverse complement strand
CAGGCTTCCCTGCCAATCCATCTTCCATAGCCTTTGTGAATGCGTGGAATACCTTCTCAAAATCAACCGATTCCGGTCCGGCTTCCCAATGCGAAAGAAACTCTTGCATCTCCATCCTCTCCCCTCCTGACCGTCATTCTACAGGTTTTCCATAGTGAAAATCCAACCCTTGTATGTTGATTCCCTCATTTTGCACGATAGCATTTCCCGTTACGCAAACGGGAAAGGAGATACGACTCCCCTCAAGGAGCAAGGAAAGTTCCACATTGATGGGATCAAGCTGTCTCAAAAGTGCTTTTGCCACAACCGTTTTCACGCTTGCGCCCAAAGGCCACAGGATGCGCACATTCCCCGTAATGAGGATGTCATTCTCCTTCCAGTCATGCACCGTAAAATAGGTGCGGGCCTGGTTGTCCAGCGGCCCCTGCACCTGCAAGGCCAGCCTCTGGTACCACGATGCTTGCTCCTTTTGTGCCGGAATGCATGCGAGATAGGAACCGAGGTCACTCTCCTTGAACGTCAGGGTGGTGGGAAGAGGCCCCTCGCCCAAGGTGCAGCCGGGCATATAGTAGCGTGGGGTGGCGACATATCCTGCGCTGACGGCAAGTGCGCAATCATAGATCGCCGCATGGCTCACGGCAAGGTCCACCCCGGAAACCTCGCGGGCGGGTAGCGGGAAAAGACATGCCAGGAAAAGCAATGCCATGAGAAGCTTCTGCATACCCCCATCCTACCCCAAAGCGTGGAAGGTGTGGTACACTTTCTGCCATGCAAAAGAGAACCGAAACCATCCTTTGGTACGACTTGGAGACCTTTGGCCTCAACACCCGCTATGACAGAATCGCCCAATTCGCGGCCCAGAGGACCGACTTGGAGCTGAACCCCATAGGAAGTCCCACCGTACTCTATGGAAAGATCAGCGACGACTATCTCCCCGACCCTCTCTCCTGCATGATCACCGGCATCACTCCCCAGGAAACCGAGAAGAAGGGAATGTGCGAGTACGAGCTCATCAAAAGGATCAACGAGCTATTCTCCGAGCCCGGCACCACTGTCGCCGGATTCAACAACATCCGCTATGACGACGAGATGATCCGAAACTGCCTGTACCGCAACTTCTTCGACCCCTACGAGAGGGAGTGGAAGAACGGCTGCTCCCGGTGGGATGTGATTGACATGATCCGCGCCTGCCATGACCTGCGTCCCGAAGGAATCGAATGGCCGTCTCACGAGGAGAAACCAGACTTTCCATCGGTCAAACTCACCAGTCTCACCAGTGCGAACCACATCGACCAAAAAGGTGCGCATGACGCGATGGTTGATGTGAATGCCACCATCGCGGTAGCACGCCTCATCAAGGAGAAGCAGCCGAAGCTGTATGATTGGGCCTGGCGCTACAGGAGCAAGAATCTTCTCAAGAATCTCATCCAGACTCCCTTCGGGGACCCCGTGCTTCTGACCAGCCGCCGCTTTACCAGCTGCCATGGATACACGCAGCTGGTGCTCCCCATCACCCCCGCGAAAGATGTGGCAAACACGTTCATCTGCTTCAACTTGATGAAAGACCCGTTGGCGCTGCTCTCGTCCAAGAACCCGAAAGATCTCATGGAGGTTGATGGCGTTTGCACCATCGCAATCAACCGTTGTCCCTTCATCACCCCTGTCAACCGAAGTTTTCCGGACGAGGCAACTTTCAAGAGGCTTGGCATAGACAAAGAGAAGTGCCGAAGCGCCTACAGGCTTCTGAGCCAGAATGCACAGCTGATTCCCCTGCTCAGGGAGGCGAAGGCCGCAGAGCAGTACGATGATGTCGACGACACCGACTTCGAAATTTACAGCGGAGGATTCTTTCCTGACAGCGACAAGGCCCAGTTCCAGGCAATCCACCATAGTGCGCCAAGCGAGAAGCTGGGACTCGGCATCCACTTCCAGGACAAAAGGGTTCCGGAGATGCTGATGCGGCATGTGGCGCGCAACTGGCCGGAAGTACTGACAGAAGAGCAGAAAAGGAGATGGAAGAGCTTCTGTGCCAGCCGCATCCTCAGCCCCCCGGGCAACGTCATGATAAACTGGGAGTTCTACCAGCGGAAAATCAAGGAGAACATGGCTTCGACGGAAGTCGATCCCCGCATCAAAAAGAACGTGCTTGAGCCACTGAAGGCATGGGGGGAAAACCTTTCGGAAAAGCTCTTCGGGAAAAGCTGACGTAGCACGAGCTACGTAACACGTTGGCTTCCACGGGGAAGCAACTCCCTCCCTTTCGGGTGAAAAACCGGTGATGCGTACTTGCCCCAAACCCCTTCTTTTCCTACATTGCCTTGCGATGAAAGGAACAAGGCTCAGAAAGACAACCCCTTATCTGTATGTGTTGCCGGCGCTCTCGCTGGCAATACTCTTTTGTTATGCCCCCTTCTGCTCCACAGTAGCCGACAGCTTCTGCCATGTCAGGATGAACGGCAGTCGCATACGCTTTGTAGGTTGGGAGAACTTCCAAAAGCTTTTCTCATCCGAATCCTTTTACCTTTGCCTGAAGAACACTCTCGTTTTCACCGCATGGTTCGTGCCGCTCAACTTGTGCGTCACCTTCCTTATGGCGCTTTTGGTCCATGGAAAAGGAAAAGCATTGGCCGCCACCCAAAGCATGCTGATGCCCACCCTGGCAGTCGCCATGGGATCGGTCGTCCTGATCATGAAGAGCTTGTTTGATGAGCATACGGGCTTGTACACCCGCATCTTCCCCTCCCTGCGCTGGTTTTCAAATCCACGTGCGGCGATGGGGATGCTTGTCTATACCGCCATATATCTGGACTTCGGCTTTGATTTCCTTCTCTTTGTCGCCTCCTTGGGGAACATACCCAAAGAGCTTTACGAGGTAGCGGAGCTGGAAGGTGCCTGCATGTGGCAGAAATGCAAGTATCTCGAGCTTCCGCTCTCGGGGCCCACCTTGCTGTTTGTGGTGCTGACAAGCATGAAGGATGCCCTATTGATATGCGCTCCGGTGATGATCCTGACCGAAGGAGGGCCATTAGGGGCCACCCAGACCCTTGTCTTCCAGATGTACCTCGAGGGATTCAAAAGTGGCAATATCGCCTTGTCAAGCGCCTTGTCAAGCGTGGCCTTCGCACTGAGCTTCATCCCGTTCCTTATCGGCATGGTTTTTCAAAGAAGGAGGGTCTTTTACCAATGAGACGCATCCGGCCGACAATTGCCGTTCTCCTTGCCTGTGTGGTTCTCTTCCCCTTTTTCTGGGCCATTTGTGCATCATTCTTCGCCAGAGGGGACTTCAGCACTTCCCCTGCACGACTATTTCCCTCCGTCTTCACTCCGGGCAATTATGTCAGGGCTTTCGCATCAAGCAATCTGGCACGGTATCTTGCCAATTCGCTTATCTGTGCGGTTCTTGGAGGATTTCTTCGCCTGTCGGTTTCCCTATTGGCTGCCTACAGCCTGACTACCTTCTCCTTCAAAGGGCGAGATTCTCTTTTCTTTGTGCTAGCATCTTCCATGCTTCTTCCCTCCGATGCCTTGCTTCTCTCCAACTATCTGACTGTCAGGAACATGGGGTTGACCAACACCTACCTCGGGCTGGTGCTCCCCGCAATCTTCAGCCCCGCCGCCATCTTCCTCCTCAGGCAATATTTTCTTACGGTGAGCCCTGAATACCGTGAAGCTGCGTATCTGGAAGGATGCTCCGATTTCCGCTTCATGACCATGCTGCTGGCACCGATGAGCAAGAGCATCCTCTTCGCGCTCTCGGTGCAAGCTTTCACGGGATACTTCAATGCGTATCTTTGGCCGCTACTCGTCACAAGCCGGGACTCCATGCGCACCGTGCAGGTCGCCCTTACAATGATGGGATTTGGCGAGACCTACGACCTGGGACCGCAATTCGCGGCCATAGTGATGTTAACCATGCCGATGATGCTGCTCGTGTTCGCATTTAGGAGGCGAATTCTTGACGGCATCAGCACACGTTTCTCCGGGAGGTAAAGTATGAAAAGGAACAAACTGTTGTGTATCGCAGCACTCTTCTTCGCACTGCCGTCATTCAGCATAGGGATCAAGGAGAAGGAAAGCGACACCACACATATCATCTGGTGGCATTCGAATGCCGGGGTGATTGGAGAAGCGACAGAGAAGCTTGTAAACCAGTTCAACCGCACCATAGGAGAAAAGCAGCACATCCGCGTCGAGGCCATCTATCAAGGGAAAGCGAGTGATGTCCTGACCAAAGCGAAAGCAATTTGGCAAGGAGGAAATTTCCAAGATCTTCCCGATATCGTCCAGCTTGACGCCCAGGCAATACTGGATATCAGGGACAACAAAGCCTTGATTCCCATCAAGCAGCTCGCCAAACGAAACGGCTACGACCTTACACAAATTGTAGCTTCGGCAAGGCTCAGCCAGACCTACAAGGAAGAGATGATCGGCATGCCGTTCAACGCCTCCACCATCCTGCTCTACTACAACAAAAGTGCATTTGATGAAAAAGGAATCACCCATGCGCCGAGAACACTTGACGAAATGGCGGAAGACGCAAAGCTCCTTTTGAAGAGAGACAAGGCGGGAAATGTTACACGCTACGGGTTCGCAGGAGTGCCAACCACCTATGAGCTTTGCGCATGGCTCGGACAGCAAAAAGGACTGTCCATGATTGTCGACCAGAACAACGGCCATGACGGAATTCCGACAAAAGTGCTCTTCGACGAAAACGGCACCATGGTCAACTTCCTTGCGAAATGGAAGGCACTCTACGAGACTGGATCGCTAGACAACGCGACAAGCTCCCTGCCAGGGGAGTTCGCCAGCGGAAAAAGCGCCATGATTGTGCAATCCACCAGCATGCTCACCACCATCGAGGCCATGACTAGAGGAAAATTCGAGCTTGGTGTGGCGAATCTTCCCATGGTGGATGAAGAGGCGACAGGCGGAGTCAATATCGGTGGCGGAGCATTATACGCCTTGGACAACCAAAGCGGGAACGAGGATGCAGCGTTCCGTTTCATCCAATTCGCAGTAAGCGAAGAAGCACAGCTCTCCTGGCATGAAGCTACCGGTTACTTTCCCGTCAACGAAGGCACCTACCAGATGGCAGAGTTCAAAAACCATGTCAAGGAGAACCCGCTCTCCCTTGTCGCGATAACGCAAATGCGTGAGAGCAATCCGCTTCTCCAGGGAATATGGGTTCCTTCCAGCTATGAAATCTACTACACGTTCCAGAGGGGAATCGCAGAGATGCTGAGCCAAGGGATGACACCCGAAAAGACGACAGAAAAGCTTGCCAAAAGCATCAACATGCTCCTTGCGAACTACCGGAGCACGCAAATCTAGCCCTTTCGGCAAAAGCGGCACTTTTCTCCGAACGGGCAGGAAGGACACGCACTGCCCGGACACTCCTGCCAGTTGATACCGCTCTCAAGCTGGCGGATGTGCCAGGAAAGGTCGCTTATGCGTTTCTCCAGTACGGCTTGTCGCTCAATGGCATCAGAGAGCTTGTAGCGGTATTGCTTGAGGAGCGCACTCCGTCTCTGGCTTCCATCACTGTCCGAAGGGCCAAGCTTGATGATACGGCCAATCTCATCCAAGGAGAAATCAAGTTCTTTCAGCTCCAGGATGCGGTTGAGATAGACAATGTCGCTCTCCGTATAGACCCTCTGACCACCCTCGGTGCGGCTCTTGCTCTTAAGCAGCCCAAGATCCTCATAGTAGCGGACAGTTCTGACAGTGACGCCACACATGCGTGCAACATCCCCGATACGGTAGGTTTTCTCCATGATTCGTTTGTACCACAGCGACAAAATTCTGACTAGAAGCGAACAAAGCTCAATGCGCCCAAGGACACCACGGTATTTCTCCGTCTGGGGGTGCAGAGAAAAGGTCCCCGGTGAACCAGAGACCTTCGGAAGGGATAGGTATTTCCTATTTTCAATTCCGCCTCAGTTCCAAGTATACCAGAAAGCTGGACGTACATATACATTAACATCGTTACGCTCTTTGTCACCAGCTATACTACCATCACCTTTAACACGATAAGCTTTTGAATCCCCTTCAACAGTACGCAACCACCAAGACATGCTTCTGCTTCTCGCAGCCGCATCTGCGAAGTAGCTGGTATTC
>CAVESN010000042.1:6271-16184 GCA_963618365.1 Bacteroides uniformis | reverse complement strand
GAACCGCTCCGATATAGGCAATCTTGAAACCTATGAGCTTGTCAAAAAAGTCTATTCGGGTATTGTATGACAAGGGGTGGACACGGTAAGGCTTCTTTGCTATGGTTGTTCAGAAAATCAGGGAGGGAGACGATGAGAAGGAAAAGCCCAAGGTCATGGCATACGGATTGTTCCCCCTATTATTGTTGGTGAATGTTGAGAGTCGGCATTGTTGCCGGCTCTTTTTTTAAGGAGAATGCAGATGGAGCAAAAGAACCTTTTTGAGGCGCGGAGCTTGTGTGAAATCAACGATTTCTCTATCGCGGAACGGAAGTACCTGTTCGAGAAAACACGGATTCTGAAACATGCGTTTGAGACGAACGACAAGAAGACGATGGATGCTTTTCGTATCGGCGACAAGGATTTCGGCATCTACGAAGTATTCCTTGAGAACAGCACCCGCACCAAGGAGAGCTTCCGCAACGCCGCATTCTTCCAGCAGGTGAAAGTGGGAGAGCTCAACACCGACACCAGCTCGATCTCCAAGGGGGAGAGCTACGCCGACACCTTCCATATGCTCGGTGGATTCCACAACTCGATCTTCATCGTGCGCAGCAAGGTCGAGGGGCTTTGCCGCTGGCTTGAGATTGACAGCAGGAACTATCGGGAGCGCAACAAGCTCGGGTACCACATCTCCTTCGTCAATGCGGGAGACGGCAAGCATGAACATCCTACCCAGGAGCTTCTTGACGAGTTCTCCTTCCTCGAGGACAACGGCTTCGATTACAGCCACCTCCATGTCGCACTGATCGGGGACTTGTTCCATGGACGCACCGTCCATAGCAAGGCTGACGGGCTCAAGCTGTTCGACCACGTGAAGGTCGACCTCATCGCGCCGAAGGAACTTTCCATGCCGGAGAACTATGTGACGGAGATGAGGGAGAATGGTTTTTCTCTCCGTTTCTTCGACTCCATCGAAGAGTATCTTTCCCAAAAGGACATCAGCACTACATGGTATTTCACCAGGCCTCAGCTGGAGAGAATGGGGGAACAGGTGCTGGAGAAGATGGACCAGCTACGCAAGGCAATCACCTTCCGCAGGGAGTTCATGGACAAATTGAAGCCGAACACCCACTTCTATCATCCGCTTCCACGCCACAAGGAGCACCCCACCATCCCCACCTTCCTGGACAACACTCCTCTCAACGGTTGGGAAAGGCAGGCAATCAACGGCATGTATGTCCGTATCACGCTGCTCTCCCTCATCGGAGGGAAAATCGGATGGGACTTCGTGCCTCCCGTAGGGCAGGAGCCAAAGGAGGAGGTCCCCTATATCGTGGAGGTGGACCTTTCTGGAAAGAGCGGTGCGCAGAAGGATTACAGCGAGGGTGTGCATCCGATTCAGAACGGCATTGTCATCGACCATATCGCCAGAGGCGACAGTCCGAGCGAAATCCGCGACCACATGCGTCTGATCTGCAGGGTCCTGAACCTCGACGGGCAGAAGGGGGGAGACTGGATCAGCCAGGGCCATAGGGGTGAGACATCCTTTAAGGGCATCATCTTCCGCCCCGATGTTCCGGAACTTGACCATAAGATGGTAAAGAGGTTGGCTGCGGTTGCTCCAGGGTGTACTCTGAATATCATCAAGGATGGAAGAGTATACAAGAAGTACCGGTTGTATATGCCTCCGCGCATCTACAACTTCGACGACTTGCAATGCACTAATGACGCATGCATCTCCCATCCATCGCAGGCGGAGGGGGTCCCTGCCATGTTCTATCGCACCGAGGACGACAAGTTCCGCTGCGCCTATTGTGGCAAGACCCATTCCTACAAGGAAATCTGGAAGAAAAATTGAACGGAGGTAACTTTATGGAGAAAAATAAATTCGCCGAGCTGCTGGCAAAGAAGGCGCTGGAGAACGGGGCAATTCGGCTGAATGCCGAAAATCCCTTTACCTGGGCAAGCGGGTACCGCATGCCGATTTACAACGACAACCGCCAGTTCCTGTATGACTGGCAGAGCAGGGCCATGATTGCGTCTGCCTTCTCCTCCATGCTGGAGGGGGATGGCTTCGACCCGGACAATATCGCGGGAACGTCGACAGCGGGAATCCCCCATGCGACGACACTCGCCGATAAATTGCACAAGTCGATGAGCTATGTCCGCTCTTCCAGCAAGGACCACGGCCTCCATCAGAAAATAGAGGGGCTCCATGATGGTTCCTACCACCAGGCTTCCGTCCTCCTGGTGGAAGATTTGATCTCCACGGGGGGGTCCTCCATCTCCGCAGTCAAGTCGATTGTCGATGCGGGGGGGCTTTGCCCCTATTGCTATGCGATTTTCACCTACGGATTGCAAGCAAGCAAAGAGAACTTTGCAAGCTTGAATCCGCCATGCAGGGTTGAGACCATCCTGGATTACGATACGGTTCTCTATTGGGCGGAGAAGAGCGGATATCTGACTTCAGCCCAGGTCCAGGTGCTCGCTTCCTGGCGAGAGGATCCGTTTGCGTGGGGTGCCAACCATGGGTTTCCCAGGGAGGAGAAATGAGCTATCTCGATCTGCTTCGTGCATCTGCAAAACAGACAGGCAACATCATGTGCATGGGACTCGATCCCCAGCTTCCCGTATTGCCCGGAAAGGAACCCACCCGAGAGCGGTTGAACCGCTTCTTCGGCACCCTGTTCAAAAAAATGCGCAAAGAGGGATTGGTGCCTTCCGCTTTCAAGCCGAATATCGGCTATTGGGCCGTCCTCGACAAACCCCGTGAGGGGGACTTTTCGGGAAGCGAGGCCTTGGCGGACGTGTTGGACATGCTTGAGACATTTTTCCCGGGTATTCCCCTCATCCTTGACAGCAAGCGGGGTGATATTGCCAGAAGCAGCGTCAATTACGCCGTGGAGGCTTTCGATGAGTGGAAGGCAGATGCGGTGACGGTTGCTCCTTACATGGGTGGCGACAGCGTAAATCCCTTTGTCTCCCATAATCCAGAGAAAGGGGTCTATCTTCTTTGCCGGACGAGCAATCCCGGTGGTAAGGATCTGCAGAATGCCATGGTAGGCTCCGAGCCGCTCTATCTCCATGTTGCGCGCAAGGTTTGCGAGTGGAATACCGGAGCGGTAGTGGGAGCGACCAACATGGCTGAGTTCAAGGATATCATATCTTTCTTTGCCGACAATCCCCATCCCCTGCTTGTCCCAGGGGTGGGAAGCCAGGGCGGAAGCGCGACGGATGTCATCAAGGCTCTTGGAGAGGCGGGATACGATCTTCCTCTGGTACGTATCAATTCCTCCAGCGGTTTGACTCATCCCTGGAAGAATCCTCCGGTCCCGGAATCCTGGCTTGAGATCTCGCTCTCCGCCATCCGGAAACTCAGGGAGGAGACAGCACTATGAAGCGTAAGGTGATGGAGCTGCTACGGGGGAACAGGAGCAAAGTGCTCCTCTGTACGGTAAGCGGAGTCGCGTCGACCAATGGTTCCATGATTGAGTACTTTGATGAGGAAGTTCCTGCCATGGACATGATTACCACCAAGAGCTACCAGGTGGTGCCGACCTCGGGCAATCCTGAACCGATTATTTGCGAGCCGGAGGCTGGATGCTTTGGCAATTCGGTGGGGCTTCGCAATATTGGCGCCCAAGCCGCGCTTTCTGAATTGAAGCGGAATCGTAAAAAGGGAATGCGATCTCTTCTCAACGTCTCTCTGGCTGCGAAGAGTCCTGATGACTTCATCACCATGATTCGCTTGTTGCACCCTGTGGCGGACATGATTGAGCTCAACTTCTCCTGTCCACACGCCGCCTCCGGCTTTGGCGCCTCCATTGGAAGCGATGCAAAGATTGCAAGTGAGTATGTGGAAAAAATCCGGGCGGAGGTAGGAGAGCTGGATATTCCCTTGTTCGTCAAGCTTACTCCCAATGTGCCGGACATCGCCTCCATCGCCAAAGCCGTCATCTCTTCCGGTGCGGATGGCATCACCGCCATCAACACACTCACTCCCGAGGTGTATGTGGAGCCCCATACCGGTTCTCCCATCTTGCAAAACGGACTCGGGGGAAAAGGTGGCAAAAGCGGAAAGTGGGTCTTTGACCGCGCACTGGGGTGCATCAAGGAAATCCGCTCTGCGCTTGGCCCTGATGTGCCGATAATCGGCATGGGGGGAGTGGATGACGGAAAGAAAGCCGCTTTGATGATGAAATCGGGTGCCAACATGGTGGGCATCGGAAGTGCGCTGGCGAAAGTCAACCAGAGGCAATGGCCACAATATCTCATGGCAATTAAGCGGGAGGCTGAGGCTGTTCTTTCTCAAGGGGAGAGCCAAGAGAGCGCCTCCTATCGCAATGAAGCGAGAAAGATGGAGTACAAGCCGTATCGGATTGTGAAAAGGGAGCAATACGGTGAGGATATCGTGATTCTCACTTGCGATGGAAAGCTGGATAGCAAGGCAGGGCAGTTCGTCTTCATCTGGATTCCCGGCGTGGGCGAGAAGCCTTTCAGTGTCGCGCTCACCGATCCCCTTTCCTTTGTCATCAAGAAACGAGGGAATGTGACCAAGAAGATTTTCTCCCTAGGGGAGGGGGACGAGCTGATGGTGCGCGCACTTTACGGGGATCCCGTCCGACCAGAAAAAACCGCAAAGGCTTTGCTGATTGCCGGAGGAACAGGCGTGGCTGTGCTTCCCATGCTTGCCCGCCAGCTTCGGGATCAGGGAACGGAAGTGGAGATGATGGTGGGGACCAGCGTCTCGGTAGACGGACCTGCGCTTTTGGAAAAAGAGCTCTCAGTCTATGGCAAGTTCACCTGCGTCGCGGATGGCGGAAAGCCCGGGAGGGTGCTCGATTTGCTCAAGGAGAGGGAAATCTCTTCCGATACCGCAATCTACCTTGTCGGCCCGGAAGTTTTCATGGCCATCGCAGCGAAGCAACTGCTAGAGATGGGAGTAAGAGAAGAGATGCTGCATCTCAGCATGGAAAGGATGACCCGATGCGGGGTCGGGCTTTGTGGAGAATGTGCATGCGGCCACCGTCTTGCATGCCAATGGGGGACTTTCATGGATTACACCTACCTGAAAGCCAATGCCCCCTCTCTTCTTCGCCTATGATTGATCCGCATGTGCACCTTCGCGATGATTTGCAGGCCGAAAAGGAGACAATGGTCCACGGCCTCTCTGTTGCCAGCTTTATCGGGGACCAATGGCTTTTCGACATGCCCAATTGCAATCCGCCTCTGACGGGGAGAGAGGCGATTGAGAGCAGATTGAAGAAAAGCGATGATGCCATCCGCTTGGTACGTGAGCAGACGGGAAGGGATATTTGCTACAGCCTTTTTGCTGGGCTGACGGGAGACGAGAGCCAGATAGAGGATGTCGTGAAAGCATGGAAGGATCTGTTTCCCCGCGTGGTGGGCTTGAAGCTATTTGCAGGAAACTCCACGGGAAACATGGGACAAGTTTCCATCGAGGCGCAGCGGCACATCTACGAGCGGTTGGCTAAGGAAGGATATGAGGGAGTGCTTGCCGTTCATTGCGAGAAAGAGTCGCTGCTCAGGCCAGAGCTGGAGAATGGTGAGGACTACTCAACCCATAGCGATGCTCGCCCTTCCATAGCCGAAGTGGAGAGCGTGAAAGACCAGATCTCCCTTAGCGCCGAGGCTGGCTTCCAGGGGACTCTCCATATCGCCCATGTCTCGAGCATCGCTTCGGTCCTTGAGGTGGAAAAAGCAAGGAAAGAGGGAAGGAAGATAACCATGGGTTGTACTCCCCATCATCTCCTTCTTGAGAGGAACATGGCGAAGAGGCACAGTCTCTATGCGAAGATGAACCCCCCGCTCAGAAGCGAGGAGGAGAGAAGATGTCTGTACCAGGCTGTGCTGGATGGAAGAATCGACTGGATTGAGACCGACCATGCTCCGCATACCCTTATGGACAAGGAGAAAGGAGCAAGTGGAATTCCCGGCTTTTGCGGTGTGCTCCATCTCCTCGGCCAGCTAAGGAAGGATGGGGTGGAAGAAGCGCAGCTGAGAAGGCTTTTTGGCGAAAATGTCCTTTCCTCATTTCATCTTCCCCCTCTTGCCATCACCCTACCGGATGAAAGGGAGAGGGAAGAACTCGCTTCAATGGCTGCCCGGTGCTATCCCTTTGACAGCTACCAGGACCTTTAAAGACCCACTTCGCTTGCGACTGTGCTGATGCCCTCGATGACGAGCTGGATGACCATATCCTTCTCCAAGCCGATCATGGAGATGCCTTTCTCAATCAAGGTGCGGTTCACTCCTTCTGCGAACTTGGCATTCTTCCACTTCTTCTTGACAGACTTCACTTCCATCCCTTCCATGTGGCCGGGTCTCATGAGCGCGGTGGCGTACACTAGCCCGCACAGTTCATCGATGGTGTAGAGGACCTTCTCCATTTGCCGCTCTGGCTCGACATCGCTACAGATGCCCCATCCATGGCTGCATACCGCATGCACCACGTCATCCGGTGCATTGATCTCTTTCAGAAGCTCTGGCGCCTTGTGGCAATGCTGCTCTGGATACATCTCCCAGTCGATGTCGTGCAGCAGCCCGCATAGTCCCCAATACTCCTCATCTTCCCCGAGTTCCTTTGCAAAGCGCCGCATGACAGCCTCGACGCAATAGGCGTGGTAGAGCAAGTGCTCGTTCTTCGTGTATTTCTTCAGCAATGCGACTGCTTCATCTCTTGTGAACATCTGTTCCTCCTGCCATCCAAAGATACGGGAAATATGTGCATGTGGCAATTGCCCGGGTAATTGACTGAAGGTGGGTGTTTGGCATTACCATCTGCCATCATGCAGATGGAACGTGAGCAGATTATCCAAAAATTGGGAGATTCCTTCTTGGGGAGAAGTCTTTCCCGGCTTTCCCTCTTGTATGACAGGATAGAGCAAGAGACAGAGGCGTTCTGTCAAGAATACGGAGTGCATTGCGCATTCGGCTGTGGCACCTGCTGCGAGCACTTCATGCCGGACATCACTCCGCTTGAGGCCAGGATGGTTGCGGCATACCTTCTTTTGGTTTCGAAAGATGCTTCCTTGAGAGAGAAGCTAAGCGATTCACATCTCGACCATTGCCCGCTCTATGACCCCTCCACTCCGTACCATTGCCAGGTCTATGCGGCCCGTCCTTTGATTTGCCGGCTTTTCGCGCAATGCGCATCGCGTGCGAAAAATGGAGATGCGCATTTCCATCGTTGCAAGTTCAACAAGGAGAAGACCATGCCGGAGGCTTTGGTTTTCCCCTTTTCTCTGCACGTGAGGACCATGGACGAGTATGGTATCGAGCTCCGTTCCCTCTCTGGTGGTGAGGAAGGCGCGGTGGAAGACCTGGACGAGGCGACAAGAAAGGCGCTTGACCTTGTGGGGATAGTAGTCTCCTATCTGGGAGACTCGGGGGATGGCGGTTTTACCCCATCTCCCAAGGCTTGCCGACAGCAAGCTATTTGATGACGCGGAGGATGAACCCCTTCAGGTATTCTGATTCGGGGAAAGAGATCCGGATGGGATGATCCTCTCCCGCTCCCAGCGTCTCAAGGATTTGCACTTCCACATGAGCATCCTGGGCTGCCCAGGCAAGAATCATGCGGAAGGTTTCCCTGTCTATGGCGCCCGAGCAGCTGAACGTGGCGATGATGCCACCGTTCTTTATCTTGAGCATGGCCAGCCTGTTCAAATCCTTATAGGCCTTTGAAGCGCTTTCCGCCTGGCTCTTCGTCTTTGCAAGTTTCGGCGGGTCGAGCACCATCAAGTCGTAGTAGTTCTCCTTGAGAGTCCTCATCGCCTCAAAGACGTTGCAGCAGATTGTGCTGACCTTTTCCCTGCTGGCGGGAGGAATGATTCCTGCATCCTGATTGGCATGGACATGCACCAATGCCTGGTGCAATGCATCGTCGCTTGCATCCATCATATCCACATGGGCCACTTTCGCCCTGAGCGCATGGAGCGTGAAGGCTCCCGTATAGCAGAAGGCGTCCAGCATGGTGGCATTTTTCGCATAACGCTCTATGGCGATGCGGTTGTTGCGCTGGTCGCAATAGAATCCGCTTTTCTGCCCCATGCCGGGAATTATAGAATAGGAGATTCCCCCCTCCTTGAACCAAATCGGTTTCATTTTCTCGGTAGGAGTGAAATACTCCCCTTGCTTCCAGAAGAGCGCGCTTTGGGGCAGCGACTCCACGCTCGCATAGTTGCTGTCCGTGGTGACGACCATCAATGCGGGGTGGAGAAGCTCCTCGAGTGACGTAAGCGCAAGGTCCTTCCGCTCCCACGCAATGTGGCTGGAGATGACAAGGCGGATGGTATTTCCATAGGCATCGGCTACAAGACCGGGAAGCATGTCCGCCTCTCCGAAAATGAGGCGGAATGTCGTGGTGTTGCGCACCTTTCCCTCAAGGAAATGTTTCCTGTGCATGACGCTCTCCCTGATTCGGGATTTCCACCAAGCGTCATCAATCCGCTCTTCCTCCTTCCAGGAGAGGAGGTGGAGCGGGATATGGCTCTTCGCATCATAGACTCCCCATGCGATAAAGAGGGAAGAGGATGATTCTACCCGGACGATTCCGTCAGCGATTCCTTTTGCATCGAATGCTTTCGAGAAAACCCATGGATGATGGCGAAGAAGCTGTTTCTCCTTGCCCGCTTCAATACGGATTGTTTGCATGACCATATTCTAGCAAAGAGCGTGTTGAGGAACAATCTCATTGCCATTCATGAAGAGCGTGGGCATGCTTGGCGCATGGGGGAAGAAGTCAAAGGCGTCTTGTTCGATTTGGATGGCACTCTGGTCGATTCCAATGCGGATATCGCCACCGCATTCAATATCGCGCTGGCAGGAGAAGGGATACAGCCGCTAAATAAGAGCGAGATAGTCGTGGGATATGGACTGAGAAAAACACTCCAGCATGCTCTTCACCTACGAAAGGAAACAGTATCTCCCCGAAGGGAACAGGAATTACTCGACGTGATGTTTTCCTGTTGCCTGAAACACCTTTCAGACTACGACACCCCATACCCTGACATGGCGAAATTGCGGGAAGGACTTTCCTCTCCTTTCGGTGTGCTCTCCAACAAGAATGAACAGGTCGTTTTGCGTATTCTCCAAAAGCTTTTCCCTTCATTGTGGGAGAACGCCCGTACGTTCCCCCTAAGCCGGATTCTTGCACGTTCCTCATGTTTTGCAACCAATTCGGGGTTTGAACCCCCCGCTCCGTATTGTATGTGGGGGACACCGAGGTGGATGCCATGCTTGCCCATAACGCGAAAAGCCAATTGGCATTGGTCGGATGGGGATACCGTACCACCGGCCAGCTGGAGAGACTTCATGCAGGAAAGATCTGCCTAAATGCAAACGAGCTGTACCAACGGATACAAGCTCGTTGAAACAAAGTTGTCGCATGCAGGCAGGGAAAAACACTACGTCCTGAGGCTGCGCACAGTCTTCAGAAGAAGCTCGGTATGCTTGGCAATCTCAATGTCGGGACAATCATCAGAAAAGCACCCAGGGCGACGCCCTGCTCCAATCTTTTCTTCTTCATCCTGAGGAATAACTCATGGTCGATGCTCTTTGTGAAGAAAGGGAGCAAGATGCCTCGCCTTCCCGCGCGGAAGCGGTCCGCACAAAATGGAAATCACTTCTGAACATCACACACTGCTTTTGTAGGTGCTTCTGTCCTTCTCTTCCATAAGGGTATGGGAAGCAAAGGGGATGACTATCGTACCATGGTACTACTCAAATTGTCTGAGTTTGGTGCCGCCATGGGTGGCTTGAATGGTAAGCAATTCATTCCAATCTCACAAATTGTATGCTGACTGCCATGTTTGCTTCGTATGGTTGCTGTCCATGCATTTCTCTGAAAGATTTGCAATCGCAGGTTTTTTGCGGTTGTGTAGAGTATGAGGTTGTTGCGCTTCGGGCC
>CAVESN010000042.1:3261-6261 GCA_963618365.1 Bacteroides uniformis | reverse complement strand
CTTCGGGCCTTTGTCGCTCCTCTCCATTTGGATTTTGCTGACTTGGTCGGTCTTTTCGGCTCCTCTGCCGTTTTGGGGCATAGTGGCCTGTTTTGTGGCGTGTTCTCTTCTCTTGCCCAGGAGATGGTTCCTCTTGTTGTCCCTTATGTTCTTGCTTGTCTTGAGCGCTTCATGGGCAAAGGGAAAGGGAGAGCTCCATCTCGGACTTCCCAAATGGCAAGTCGCTTTTGTCGTCGGAGTGATGGATGATGACTCTTCCCTGACGGAAGGGGGAAGCCAGTTCATCCGTCTTCACCTCCTCTTTTGTGGTGACGCATACGGGACAATCGTCACCAGCACTGGTTGCATCAATTCCCTTCTCAAAGTGAATCGGATGATTCCATCGGGAAGTGTCATCCAGCTTTGGGGAAGAGTGGGGGAGGATGGCTTCTTTTCCTGCAAGGATTGGCAGGTGCGGAAGATGGGAGGCTTGGGACGGATCCGGTTTGACTCGGTGCTTGCATTGCAAAAGCGGTTGCAAAATGCAATTTCCTCTCATCGTGAGCGCTCCTTGGCCCTGATGCTGCTGCTGGGAAGAAGTGATTCGTATGCTTTCCCCTTGAAAACCCTGGCGCTAGAGAGCGGGTGCAGCCACATTCTCGCCCTCAGCGGAATGCATCTCGGTGCAGTTTCCGCTGTGGTTACCCATGTGGTATCTGCCTTGAGCAATTCCCTGGTTGGGAGTATCTCCGGCCTTTTGTTCTCCTTCTTTTTCGTGTTGCTTGTGGGTCCGAAACCCTCTCTGGTACGAGCTTTGCTGTTCCGTCTTTTCCTTGTGCTGCTCTCCGGGAGGGAGGACCGCGCCTCCCTCTCCTTGGCCCTCGCTTTGGCAGTGCAACTTCTCGTATTCCCCTACCACCTTTCCAGCCTGGGGTTTGTCCTGAGCTATCTTGCATGCGTGGCATTGCTGTTCGCACCCGTGGTTACCAAAGGGATGCATCCTTTTCTTGCCATGGCGGTGGTGGGTATGCTGGTCTCCCTCATGACCATCCCTGTGACTGTTGCCATCATGGGGGAGGCGAATTTGGGATCTGCTCTCATCAGCACTCCCTCTTCTTTGCTGATCCTTCTGGCCTGGCACCTCTCTTTTGGTGCGCTATGCCATCTCCCTCTCTGCGACTGGATGCTAGGGAAAGTGACTCGCACGCTTGTCGCATTGCTCTCCTGGTGTGCTTCCATTGAGTTTCTCAATGTGGAGCAAGAGGCTCTCTTTTACGTGCTATTTGGCTTGTTGACCGTGGTTTTCCTCCTCGGATATGCTGAGAGGCATCTCTTACGGGCAAGGAGAAGAGATTATGAGCTGGAACTTCGGTTACGATTCCCCCCAGGCAATCAAGATGGTGCTGAAGGCACAGGATATGGCAATGTGCAAGCGCTTCGGCCAGAACTTCCTGATCGAGACAACCATTCGTGAACGTATTGTCCAGGCCCTTGACCTTGAAAAGGGGATGAAGGTGTGGGAGATTGGGGCGGGACTCGGCTCAATCACCTCTTTGCTTTTGCAGTCGGGTGCTTCTGTCGCTGCCTTCGAGATTGACCATGGCTTTTGCCGGATCTTGCGTGAATGCGCTTTCGCGGGGGAGAAAGGCTTTGAACTCGTGGAAGGCGATGCGCTGAAGACGATGCCTTCCCGTACCGATATTCCGGACAGGATTTGCGGCAATTTGCCCTATAACGTGGGGTCGGTAATCCTTGGCAATATCATGGAAGGAGTCTGGCGGCCGCAGAAGATGGTTTTTACGCTTCAGAAAGAGGTGGTCCAGCGCATTTGCGCGACATGCGGCAGTGAAGAATGGTCGACCATCTCCATCCTTTGCCAGATGGACTATGACGTGAAGCGTCTCTTTGACATCAAGCCGGGAAGCTTCTATCCAGAACCGAACGTGACCAGCTCGGTTTTGCTTTTGGAGCGAAGGAAAGAGGGAAGGGTGCCTCCTCTTGTTAAACGCGACTTCATCATGCTCATGCATGATCTTTTCGCACAGAGAAGGAAAACCATCAAGAACAACCTCCTTCGTGGCAAGTGCGGTTCCGTGCTGCTTCGCCAGGGGGTGGATGAGGTGCTGGGAAAAAGCGGCATCGCACCGAACCGTCGGGCGGAGGATTTGTCCTGGGAGGAGCTGGTGACGCTTACTTCGCTATGCTCCAGGCATGCATCCAGCGTCCCGAGCGGTAGTAGATAAACGAGACAAGACCCCGGACAAGCAATTCCGCCATCATGGCTAGCCATACCATCTCAAGGCCCCTGCCTGTTACGCGTAGAAGTATCCAGGCAAGGGGGAGGCGGATCATCCACATGCCGATGAAGCTGATCCAGAATGGCATCTTCGTGTCTCCTGCGCCCCGGAGTACTCCGCTTACCAGTTGCTGCATGGAAAGTCCGGGATCCCCGAATGCCTCGATTCTCAGTACGAATGCTCCCAGCGCCACCACTGCCATGTCGGTGGTGAACAAACCCAGAAGCTGGGGAGCGAAGAGAAACATGAGCGTTGCCATGAAGAGCATCAAGCCAAAGCCACGGGTGATGCAGGTATCCGCATACTCCTTGGCCAGCTTGGGCTTTCCTGCTCCGAGGGACTGCGCCACCAATGTGGTTGCCGCTGTGGCGAAGCCGGAAGGGGGAAGGAAGCTCAGCTGTTCCGCGGTGTTCGCAAGGTAGTGGGCTGCCAGCGCGGTGATTCCCAGTCCGGTGATCATGCCGGTCAGTACGATTTGCCCCAGGCTGAGCGTACACCGCTCGAAGATGATGGGGAGGGAGAGAAGCATTCCCTGCTTCTCAATAGCCGCTTCCATATGCCATTTTCCGCTCCATACGAGCCGCGCATGCCTTGATTTTTGACTGAGCGCAGCAAAGAGGAGAAGCGTAGTGATGGTGGAGGCAAGGCTTGTTGCCATGGCGGCCCCTGCTACACCGTAGCCGAGTCCATTGAGGGAGAATTTTCCCAACGGGAAGGAGGGGAA
>CAVESN010000042.1:0-3251 GCA_963618365.1 Bacteroides uniformis | reverse complement strand
GCGCTCCGGGAAGCAAGGGCGTCCTTGTGTCTCCGCTGAGCCTCAGCAGGGAGGAGAGCCCGATCATCAGCTGGGTGGGAAGGTAGCCGATGGCGATGAAGAAGAGGTAGTCTGTGCTGCTTTGCCTGATGGAGGAGTCTGCACCCATCCACGTGGGGAGCCGTAAGGCAAGAAGGGAAATCAGTGTCGCCTCCGCAAGTCCGAGCAAGGCTTCTGTCAGTATGGTCTGCCGGATGACATGGTTCGCCCTCTCATAGTCGTGTTTTCCGATGGCGTGCGCCATCAGGACCGCGAACCCTATGGCTATTGAGTTCATGAATCCGTTGACCAGCCAGATGGTGGAGATGTTCAGGGAGATGGAGGCTGTCGCCTCGGCTCCCAACCTCCCTACCATTGCGGAGTCCACGTAGTTGACCATGACTTGCAGGATTTGTTCGAGGATTGCGGGCCATGCAAGTGCCCAGATGATGCTGGTCTTGGAACGGGATGTGTCCAGCACGTCCACTTCAAGGGATTTCATGTGCGTAAGTGTACTCTTTTTGCCTGTGAGGGAATAGGGATGAAAAACGGGTGGACAAACGCCCACCCGTGATGAAGACAACCGGTCCTTTTAGTTGGCGGCAGCCTGTGCCAAGGTCGTTGCGCTGGTAACCACAATGTCGTCTACCGAGCACCCGCGGGAGAGGTCGCTCACCGGTTTTGCGAAGCCTTGGAGAATCGGGCCGTATGCCTCGGCTCCCGCAAGTCTTTGCACCAGCTTGTAACCGATGTTGCCCGCCTGGAGGTCGGGGAAGATCAAGGTGTTGGCATGGCCTGCAACCTTGCTGCCCGGAGCCTTCTTGGCCGCAACGGAGGGAACGATGGAAGCGTCAAGCTGAAGCTCTCCGTCCGCCATCAGGTCGGGATTCTTCTCATTCAGCATCTTCACCGCATTGGCGACCTTGTCGACCAAATCACCCTTGGCGGAGCCCTTGGTGGAGAAGGAGAGCAGGCTGACTACCGGCTCCACACCCAGGAAGGTGCGGCAGGATTGGGCGGACTGCTCGGCGATATCCACGAGCTGCTCGCTGGTGGGGTTGGGAATGGTTGCGCAATCGCCGAAGATGAAGGAGCCGTTCGCCCCATACTGGGCCTTGTCGGTCACCATGACGAAGCAGGAGGAGGCGTATTGGACGCCCGGTTTGCACTTGATGATGGTGAATGCCGCTCTCAATAGGTCGGCGGTGGTGCTCTCCGCTCCGCTTACCATGGCATCTCCATCCCCAAGGCGAACCATCATGGCGCCCCAGCGCAGGACATCCTGGATATCCTTATGGGCTTGTTCGGGAGTCATCCCCTTCTTCTTGCGAAGCTCATAGTACTCGTTGGCATACTTGTCTAGGTCCGCGCTCTTGGCGGGATCGACGATGATCATGTCCGAAACATCGACGTCGGCTGCCTTGGCGGCGGCTTTGACCTCATCCACTTTTCCGACCAGCGTGACGGAGCTGGCAATTTTCTGGTCGACAATCTTGCGGGCGGCCTTCAATGTCCTCGGCTCGGTTCCTTCTGGCAGCACCAAGCGCTTCTGCGCGGCAACTGCTTTTGCAATCATGGTTTCTGCGAATGTCATAGGATACTCTCCTTTGCAATATGCGTATCTGTTTAGGCTATCCTAGCACGAAACAAGAAGTTGGAGAATAGAAGAGGGGGCAAGGCACGCATGTTTGCTTAAAGCCGAATCCAAAAGAAGAAGCATCATGGATTCCCTCTGTTTGAGAGCGGGGAGATGGGAAAACGCTCTTAACGCTCCCATGGAATCGAATTTCCATTGCCATCATGCAAAGATAGTGCAGGCCTGATTTCTCATGGGAGGACAGGTAACTTAATCCGCAATGAAACATCAAATTGTATTGTTTTGCGAGTAGCAATCGCAAAACTTCCTGATTTTCAATGTAGTCGCGGTATGCTGAATGCTGAGGTGGTGGGATTGATTTACAGGCCTTTGTATATGGATAAGATTATGGCTTATGTGGATACGCCAATTGTAAAAGTCCTTACGGGAGTGCGGCGATCGGGAAAATCAACGATTCTGAAAATGGTTATGGAGCAGTTGCAAACACGGCGAAATGTTCCTGGAAATCGTATTGTCAGCCGCCGTACGACTCAATGGAATATGAGGGTATGACGGCGAAGCAGATGTATGCGGAGCAGAAAGAGAGCCTTTCTTCAGAGGGTAAGACATATCTGTTTCTCGATGAGGTGCAGGAAATCAAGGATTGGGAAAAGGTTGTTAACTCGCTTGCGTCGGACTTTGATGTTGACCTGTACGTGACAGGCTCCAATTCACGGATGATGTCCTCTGAAATCTCAACCTATCTGACAGGACGGTACCTCTCTTTCCCTATTTTTACATTGTCCTTTGGCGAGTATCTGATATTCAAAAGGCAGTATGCTGAGGTCAAAGAACCGAAAACCGAGCTTGCTGACTATGTGCGCCTAGGTGGATTTCCTGCGACGCATTTGCGAGCCTCTGCTCAGGATGATGTATATACCATCGTGCGAGATATGTATAACTCGACGATTTTTTCGGATATTGTCAGGCGTAACCAGGTGAGAAAGATCGATCAGCTGGAGCGAGTTGTCAAGTATGCATTCAACAACGTCGGCAATACGTTCTCGGCAAAATCCATTTCTGATTATCTGAAAGCGGAGCACCGTACATTGGACAACGAAACGGCTTGCAGCTACCTGAAGAAACTGGAGAATGCCTATTTGCTGCACCGCTGCCTTCGATTTGATCTGCATGGCAAGGAAATCTTGAAAACGCAGGAGAAGTACTATCTTGCGGATACCGCCTTGCGTTACAGCGTTCTTGGATATACCACCGACAGCGTAGCGTCCAGTCTTGAAAATATCGTATACCTTGAGCTTCGCCGCAGAGGATACACCGTGCATGTGGGCAAGTTCGGCAGCGGTGAAATTGACTTTGTCGCAGTACGCCAAAATGAAAAGCTCTATGTGCAGGCGTCACGGGAGCTTGTTTCCGCAAGAACGGAAAAAGGGGATATGACCGTTTGCTGGAAATCCGTGACAACTATCCAAAATATGTTCTCACCGCGGATGAGTTTTCAGGAGGAAACTACGAGGGGGTCAAGACGATGCATATAGCAGACTTCTTGCTAAGCCCCGAATACTAACCAACATTGCTCCTTCCCCGTTGTTGAACCATGCTTGTCCTTCTCTGTACAATGGGCATATGCGTGTAGGTG
>CAVESN010000041.1:15622-16287 GCA_963618365.1 Bacteroides uniformis | reverse complement strand
GGAATTCTCTCATGGCTGCGTTATCAGTTCATACCCCTCACAAAGTTACGCTTACTCCTTGTCACGGTAACGCCTCAGAAGCTCCTCCCGCGCCTCGGGGGTGAGCTTGCGGTTCTTCCCCTTGTCGCTCCTCTCCTTCGGCGCGAGGGAATCAATCGTCCCGGACCCCATGTAGGTTCGGTACCACCCGTACACCGTGTTCTCGCTTATGCGGGTCTTCGTGGAGTGCGGTATCCTGTACTCCTTTGCGCATATGTCCCTGATCATCCCCGCCCTTCGGAAAAACCAGACCTCAAATAATTCAGCTTTACGGAAGTCTTTTAATTTTCCAGTTCATACACGGCCATGCGCGGTGTGGCCACAAAGTACGTGAACCGCTATGCGGCGCTGATGAATCTGAGATGGATGCTCCGTGGCATGGATGGCGCCGAGGCGCTGCTGAAGGCAAGGAAAAGGATAAACGCGGCAGGGTCGCAGATGACGCTGAGCTGGAAACAGATGGAAAGCTCGAGATTGTTCCTAGCGGGAGAGACGGCATGAAAACTGGCGGTCAACAAAAAACTACTATAGGGTTATTCGCTATTTGTAGTGGGTAACCTTATTCCATGATTTTGACGAATGGGAAGTTAAAACCACCCATACAGAAGTAAATCATGTTCTTGAAG
>CAVESN010000041.1:9460-15612 GCA_963618365.1 Bacteroides uniformis | reverse complement strand
ATGATGAAGGCACTCAATGCTTACCAGAATTCTCCGGACAATTTAGAAAGGACTATAAGAAGGCAGTCAAAAAAGGGTTAGATATAAGCAAACTGACACTTGTTGTAGAATTGCTTTGTGCGGAGACTCCTTTACCTGAAAAGTATCGGGATCACGCATTAGTCAATTCAAAGAATTACAAGGGTATGAGAGAATGTCATATAGAACCAGATTGGCTTTTGGTTTACAAAATATACAGAGAGGAGTTAGTGCTGGAATTCATGCGTACCGGTACTCATAGCGATTTATTCTAAGCAAAAAATCTAATCATTCTTTATAAGCACTCCAACGGGGTGCTTTTTTTCATGCCCAAAGGAGGCATAATGAGCATATTCAGTATTTTCAAATCGCGCGATAAGCCGAAGAACAGCACAGTGGGGCAGTCCTTTGCATTCTTCCTTGGTCAGAGCGCAGCTGGCAAAAGCGTCAACGAGCGCTCTGCCATGCAGATGACAGCGGTGTACGCTTGCTCTCAGATACCAAAGGCTACCCTCTCCTGTGGAAAGAGTAGCCCCATAGTAGTCTGGACTTGGCTGTTACCTTGTCAGCGCCTTGGCATCCTCAATCAGCCAGTCGGCGACAATCTGGTCATCCAGCTCGGAAAATCCAAGATAGGAGACTTGCACTGTCCCCTCCCCTTGCATGGTGTATTTCAAACCATCAATCTCCTCTGTTTCACGGGAAAAGAAATCCTCGACAAGCTTGGAGTCGATGCCACTATAGGTGATGGTGCCAGAGGCTTCGGAGAAAGAGAGCTTGAAACGAGCTCCTGCAATCTCTCCTTCACGGACAGTGGATGTCTGGATAGAGGTGTCGGACGATGCGGCTTTCAATTCCTGGACAACTTCGGTCAAGTTGCTCACTGCGTTTTCTATGGCCTGTTCTTTTTGCGGCCTAGTCCCAAAAACCAGGGCTACCACGACTATCACTACAGATGCGATGACTACACCAACCAAATTACGAACCTGATCTCTTGTCACGAGGACCTCCGATTATTGTTTGCACTATAAAGTATTCGCGCCTATGCGACAATACAACTCTCAATCACCAAACATTCCTCGCTTCACAAGGTTACCATTTTTCATCAACCAGCTGCCTTTTGCCATGACAAAGCTTGGTTTCCAATCCTCCAGGAAGGTTAGATCCGCCTGGCATCCCTTTCGTACCCTTCCCTTCTCTTTAAGGTGCAGAGCATCAGCCACATGGCTTGTGCCTAGAGAAATCGCCGTCACGAAATCCATTCCCCCATCGAATGCCATGTGCATGGTCTCCAAAAGAGATGTCATGCGGCCACGATCCATGCCGATGATCTCGCGCTTCTCATTCCACTTGGGGAACGAACCATTGCTGTCGCTGCTCATGGTCACCTGATGCCAATGTCTCCCATCCAGTCTGGAAAGGAGGGAAAGGAGGGCATTCACGCTTTTTGCCCCGCTCGTGATATCCGCATAGCCCCCCATCCCGCACCACTCCTTCGCTTGCTCCACGTGACCAGCCATGTGGGTGGGACGGAACTGGGTTATCGGAAGAATGGTTCTCTTCTGAATCTCGAACAATTGTTCTATCCCTCTTTCGTCAGCACCTACATGGATATGCAGCTCCCCCACCTTTTTTCCTATCAAACCGCCAAGTCTCGCCTGGCTTGCAAGGCGGATGATCTCTTCGGTGGTCGGGCAAGAACAGCGATGGTCGCTTATGGCAAGCTTGCAACCGATGATCGGCTCGCAAAAGACGATGTCGTCAGCCACGTTCCCCATAAGTGTCACTGCGGGATACTCGTATGCCCCGGTAAGGCAGTATGCGCTCAACCCGTCATCTCGAAGCGCCATCGTCTTCGCAACCAAGTCCCGGATGGTGCGTGTATGGCTGTCAGTCCCCAGCGTCCCCACAAGGCAAGTCACCCCGGCAAGCACGGCGTCACTGAACGCAAGAGGGGGCACGCGGCTCGCAGGGCCGTCCTCCCCTCCTCCACCGAGAAGATGGACATGCTGGTCAATCAAACCGGGAATGGCCACTCTCCCTTCCATGTCAAACGTTTCCAATGATGGCATCACCACCTCGAGATGAGATTTGATGGCCACGATACGGTCTTGCACGACCAAGATATCCTGAATGCCCAAATCCTCCGGAGCAAAAAGATGCACCGATTGCAACAACAATGCCATATGAACCTCACAAATAGAGGGCGATGTTCCGTTTGTGCCCCTCGTAATCAGTTGCGGTATGTATCTTACCGTCCTTTCCATGCAAATAATAGAGCGCATCCGTCCCTAGCGGAGTGCATGCGGCTTCGACAGCCTCTTTCGACGGGCAGCAGATGCCGCTCGGTGGCAAACCCTTCTTGCGCCGGGTGTTGTAAGGGGTATCACGGACCCAAACCTCTTCCGGGATGGGATTGATCCAATCTCCCAGCTCATAGCGGGTTGTCGCATCGATGCCGAGTGGCATTTGGCTCCTGATGCGGTTATAGATAATCCCGGCGATCAACCTCATCTGTGCCACATCCTGCGTCTCCGCCTGAACCATGGATGCGACAATGAGGACCCCTTCTATCCCCCATGCATGCACCACTTCCCCATCAAGATAAGGATAGAACGCCTCAATCGTCCCCTGATACATGGCCTGGGCCAAAGCAAAAGGATCCTGAGAGGCATACGAGCCACTGAGGAACCACCCTTCCTCGAAAGAAAGACCGTACGCCGACACCAGACGGGAGCAAGAGCGAAGAAACTCCCCCTCCCTTGCATACCCTCTTTGCACAAGATATCCATCCACTTGCCGGAGAGTCCACCCCGGCTGCACGACGCACGGCACCTGGGCTTTGGGCTGGGTAATCCTCTTTGCAACCAGAAGGATGTCACAACCCTTCTCAAAGAGGTAGGTTCCGCTTTGCACGCTTGTCTCCAGACCTTCGGAGACAAGATAGGATAGCAGTTCCGCTGCGCTTGCAACCACCCCTTCAGCCTCAAGCACACAGGCTGCCTGCATTGCGCTCATCCCCTGCTCGACAACGACAACGCAAGTGTTGCTTTCACTTTGCATGACTTGTACCTCTGCATCCACATGGGTACGAGTAAAGGCTCGATATCCTTTCAGGTAGACGAGCATGAGCAGGAATACGGCAATGACGGCAAGCAGCAAGGCAATGAAATATCCGAAAGGCAAAGGAGCCTTTTTCGTCTTGAGACGCCACAAAGAGAAAAAGCCCAACCTGAAGTGGCGCTTTACTTGCGAATGGGTTTCCCTTGTCTTGGAAAAGTCAACATAGACTGCCGCACCTTCGCTGGTAGGGGAAACAAACTCCCCTTCCCTCCCTTTTCCGTCATTCATGGGAACCCCTGAGCTTGAATGCCTTATGCCGCAGCACGCTCATCTCCCCATACAACCTGGAAATCTGCCCATCCAGCTCCCTTTTTTGCTCTTGAAGCAATTGCACCTGCTGCCTCCTCAGCTCAATCTGCGCATCAATCTCCTTCGCCCTTCTCTCCCCTTCCTCTCGATTGATTATTTGGGAAACCTGGCTGATGGCATTCTGCAAGGCAAGAATATCCAACCCTTGCTGGTAGGCTTTCCCTCCCACTTTTTGCTGGATGACAGGAGGGGGAACCTCCTCGAAGACTCCTACTCCATACTCATATGCGAGCTTCTGGAGCGTGTCGCCCAACTCCTTCACATGCTTCTCCATGCGCTCCAGTCTGCTCTTGTCGGTCATGTCAGGACAGCCTTTGACGCTCTCCATGTCGCTTGCAAGGTTTTGCGAGGCTTCGGCCTGCCTCGCATACAACTCATCCACCTCCTCCACTAGCCCGGGATTGGGAACCAAGTGGTAGTTTCCCTGCGCGAGAAGGAGCATCCCCGCCTTGCGAAAGAGCTTATAAGCACCTCTCTTGCGTCCCAAAAGCTTCAATCCATCCCTCAAAAAACCGCCACGGCTTCGGCTCGCCTCGGCATAGTCATGGAACACGGGAGAGAGAAACACAACCAGCTCACTTTCCTGCCCGCAAAGGTAGGCCTCGTAGGAAGCTGCGCCAAGACGCTCGGCAAGACGCTCCTTTTCCTCATCCAGTTGCCTGAGAAGCGCCTGCATGGCCTTGATCCTGGCAAAGGCATCGCTAGCCGCCTCGAAATGGTGCTTCAGACGTTGGAAATCCCGCTCTTGATTGCTCAGCTCGGCAAGACACGCATCATACGCCTCCCACTTCTCGTGGCAGGCGCCCAGAGGAGAAAGCCGTTCAGTGGCGGCACAACTCGCGCCAAAAGCCGCATACCCTTCCCTCAGAGCCTGTTGCAACTCTGCCAAGCGCTTCCGAAGGAGAGAGCTGTCAACCGAATTGTCCATGAGGGAGATGGTACCACGAAACAGCCCGCACGGAACATGGTCGCAATGAGAAATCCGGGCCTGGCGGTTTTCTTGACAAGCAAAGAGCGGGTTGGGTATGCTGGCTCTATCATCTGTAAAGTCACATTTCCGTGAGTTTTACGTTACACTACCAGAGCATGATGATCATCATGAGGATTAGCAAGGAGCCATTTTCCTATGAACAATGAAGAGAACAAGCCGGATCGGGACCAAGCTATCACCCTGCGCATCCAGGCACTCGCGAATGAAACGAAATCCCATTCGGACCCAGACGAGCTCGAGCATTTGAAGAAACTCATCAAGCGTAACGTCCCGTTCACTCTCCGGGGCTATTTCATGGCCTACCTGCTTCGCCAGGCCATGAAAGGACAAGGCAAGTTCGAGCGCAAGGGGAACAAACCGCAAAGAGGACCCAAAGTGCAGAAGGAAGCTGCCAGCGAGCATGAAGCGAAACCTGCGCACGAGCAAAAGCCCCTCCCCGAAGGAGCGAAGACGCTCTACCTGAACATCGGAAAGATGAGAAGGCTCTACGCCAAGGACTTGAGCCAGATAGTCCAGGAGACACTCGGAGTCGCCAGCGACGATATCTATGCGATTCGGATTCACGACAAGTACAGCTTTGTCTCCATGAGCCAGGAGCATTGCGAACAGGCGATTGAGAAGATGAACGGCATGGAGATCAAGGGCAGAACCATCTCGGTCACCTACTCGAACAAGGATTGAAAATGCAAGTCAGACGGATAGCAGTAGGCCCCTACCAAACCAATTGCTACCTTCTGGAGGATTACAAGGAGGGACGCTCCTGGATGATTGATCCAGGAAATGACGCCCCTCTTCTCATTCAGGCGGTCAAAAGCGCTTCCCTCCCCCTCGAGGCGATTCTCATCACCCACTCCCACTGGGACCATGTCACCGCCCTTGGCGATGTGCACCAGGCGTATCCTCAAGCTCACATCTATGTGGGATCGGCTGATAAGGAATTTCTGGGAAGCGGAGCACTGGAGCGTCTAAAAGAGACGCGGGGCGACAGTGACGGATATCTTTCCCGATACGAAAGCCAGCTTGCCAGGCTTCCCGAACCCACAGACCTTCTCTTTGGTGGGGAGTCGCTCTTCGATGGAATGATAAAAGTCATAGCCACTCCGGGACACACAAAAGGAGGAGTGTGCTATCTCTTACTGGATGAGCACATGCTCTTCAGCGGGGATACTCTCTTCTGTGGCTCAATAGGGCGCACCGACCTCTATGGCGGAGATTACAACACGCTTCTTTCCAGCCTTAAGAAGCTTTCCCTGCTTCCAAAGGAGACAATCGTGCTTCCCGGCCACGGAGAAGGCAGCACCATCGCCATCGAGAAAAGAACGAATCCTTTCTTCAAAGAATGAGGGCCGTGCCATTGGCACAGCCCCTTCTTCTTACCGGTGAAACCCTTCCTGCGCATGCTTGCAATCAAGGCAAAGCACCGCAAAGGGAAGCGCCCTCAGCCTCGCCTCCGGTATCGGTCTTCCACACTTGAGGCACTCCCCGTACTTGCCCATCCGGATACGGTCCAGCGCATTGTTGATCGCCTTCAGCCTGTCCGCATCAAGTTTGTTGACCGCTTCCAGCTTCTTCAAAGTTATCTCGTTTGACGCATCGTCAATCGAATCGTTAATTTCCGCAGAATTAGCGATATCCCGAGTCTCATTGGCCTGGTCAGCCAACCGTGCGAGAATATCCTGTTTCAGCGAAAGGAGCTCCTGCTCCATTTCGT
>CAVESN010000041.1:0-9307 GCA_963618365.1 Bacteroides uniformis | reverse complement strand
CTTGGTGAAGTTTGCATCAGCCATCGCGCTCTCCTCATCGGAATTTCCATTACAATGGAGGAAAAGAAATCATGCGTCAAGTATGTTTTTACAAATTCCCAGGATTTTTATCGGATTGCGACTCATCCACATCTTGACCAAGAACACGAAGTGTGCGTAGCAACATCGCAACCACGATACCACCGAAAAGCACAAGGGCGCACACCACGAAAGGGGCAGGGCGCCATACTGAAAAAAGCAAGGCGAAACCACTAAAAAGCGATACGACCAGAATGACCGACCAGCACACGAGGGAGCGGTATTGCCTTTTCGTCATTTTGCGAGGAAGGAAGATATGATTGAGGAAAACTCACTGTAGTTCTCGGCAATCCGTAGCTGCGGCTCCTCCTTGAGGATATTGGACGGAGCGCGGAACAAGCACCCTCCGTCCGCCTCATGGATCATCGCAAGGTCGTTGTAGGAATCCCCTGCGGCGAAGGTGCGGTAGTTGAGGCTTCTGAAAGCCTGGATTTCCTTGCGCTTTCCATCCTCAAGCCGCATGACATAGTCGCACAGCATCCCCTTTTCATCCACTTTCAGGCTGTTGCACATGATCATGGGCCAGGAGAGCTTCTCCATCAATGGACCGGCGAACTCGCTGAAGGTGTCGCTGAGAATCACCACTTGCGTCTTTTTGCGGAGATTGTCCAAAAATGCCTTTGCACCATCCAGAGGCTCCATGGTTCCAATAACCTCCTGGATATCCCTCAGGCCGAGATGGTGTTGCGAGAGAATCTCCATCCGGTAGCGCATCAACTTGCCGTAGTCCGGTTCATCCCGGGTGGTGATCTTCAATGCATCTATTCCGGTCTTCTCGCTGAAGCTGATCCAAATCTCCGGAACCAGAGTTCCTTCCAAATCCAGACAAACGATATCCATAGCCTTCTCCCTTTCCCTAGCCATTCGAAAAACAACAAGCCTCTTACAATACGTTTCCCTTCAATGCGAAGGGAAGACCGGAGACCATGACCACCACATTATCCGCAAGACTGGCTAGCTTCTGGTTAAGCTTTCCCACCTCTTGCACCACGCTTTGGGAATAGGCGTCCTGGGGAGGAAAACCCAGTCCGACCTCATTGGTCACCAGGATCAGGTCACACTGCGAGGAGACCAAAGCGTCAAGAAGCTCATCCACCTTGCCGTCCAAGGCATCCTGCCGAATCAAGTTGCACACCCAGACAGTCAGGGAGTCAATGATGCATACTTCACAACTGCAAGGCAGGCCTCTCAGCGCATCCGCCAACTTTGTCGGCTCATTGATGGCGACGAAGAGCCCTTCACGAGAACTCTGGTGGCAGAGAATGCGGCGGCTCATCTCATCATCCCCATCCTTGGCCGTGGCTATGAAATAACGGCAGCCGTCCCCCGCCGCCTCAAGGGCATAATCCTCAGCATAGGTGCTCTTGCCGCTTCTCTCCCCTCCGATGACAAGGGTGATCCTTCCTCTCCTGGAGGCAACCGCTTTCCCGTGAGGGAACGCAGGATTGCCACCAATGTGCAAATGTCGGACATCAATCGTAGCCATAGTGTTCCTCTTTTCGTCAGTATAAATATTTACCGCTCTTCCAACAATGAGGGAATCCTGTATTGGCCGCCAAAACGGGCAAGAATCCCGTCATGGACAAGCCCATCCAAGGCAGCATCTATGCGTTCCTTCTCAAATGGCAGCATCCGGTAAATCGCCTCCCCTCCGAGAGGACCGCTCTCGCTTAGCGCATGCACCAGCATGCCGCGCACCTGGCGAAGAGACCCATGAAAGGGGGACTGCTTCCTGTATCCCCTGCTATGGAGATTCGGATTGGGCACAAGATGCTTCAGCAAGGCCCCGTAATCCATCAAGGCATAGTACCACTTCTTCACATCATCCACATAGGAAAGCATGCTCGCAAGGTCCTCGCGCAACGACTTGTCATCAACTTGGTCCTCGCCATGATGGAATGAATGGATAAGAGCCCTTCTGATGTTGGTTTCAAGGTAAAGCGAGGGGACATGGTAGGCGAAGGCGAGAATAGCGGCCGCGGTGGCGACACCGACTCCGGGAAGTGAAAGAAGCCTCTTCTCATCGCAAGGCAACGTGTAGCCCCATGCCTCGCAAGCCATGGCGGCAAGCTTGAGGTTGCGCGCCCTGCGATTGTATCCAAGCCCGCGAAAACGGTCCAACAGCAAGTCAAAGGGAGCCTTTGCCAAATCACTCAAAGCTGGCCAAAGGGTGAGAAACTCCTGGTACTTTGCCAAAACCCTCCCCGTTTGCGTCTGCTGCAGCATCACTTCGCTGAGAAAGATGCGATACGGGTCGTCACTCTCCCTCCAGGGAAAGGAACGCCCATGCCGTCCATAGAACGCAAGGACATAAGAAACAAAGGGTGCATAGGATTTGGGCGCATCAAGCAGCGAGTGCGCCTCCACCCCGCCAAGCGTGGGAAAATCAGCGCACAGCGAACTCATTCGACGCTTTTCTTTGCTTCCCCGCCAGGAAATTTGTCAGGAAGCACGATGTCGACGACACGCTTGGGCGCATTCTTCTTGCTCTTCTGCTGCTTCTTCTCCTTGCGCTCCTGCCGCCTCTGGGCGCTCTCGCTTTGCCTGAGTAGGGAGCGTCCGCCGGAAAGGAGCAATGCGATAGGACGAAGCGGCTTCACATTGGCGCACACAATCTCGATGCAGCTGATGATGGGGACGGCGAGGAACATGCCGACGATGCCCCAGATGTACCCCCAGATGGCAAGTCCGACCAAAATAGCGAAGGGGGAGATGTTCAACTGGCCTCCCTGCAGCTTCGGGTCGATGATGTTGCCCAGCACCATCTCGGTCATGATGGTCATGACAATGATGAAGATGATGGGGGACCAATGTGGGGCGAATTGCAAAATCCCCATCACGATAGTGAGTATCGTGACGATGATTGAGCCGATGGAGGGGATGAAGTTGAATGCGAAAGCAAGCACGCCATACATGAGCGGCACCTCCATGCCGCAAGCCAATGCAGCCACATAGAACATCAACCCGGTGAAGAAGCTGATAAGCGCCTTGAGCAGGAGGAACTTGGAAACCTGCTTGCTGATCCTCTCGCTCATCATAGCGATCATGGCGCCATTGTTGGTGAACGCCGCCCGAATCTTCGGAACAAAGACCGGCCTCTCCATCAGCAGGAAAAGCTCATAGAGAAGAATCATGACGCTCACCTTCACCACGTTGATGATGCTGCCGGCAAGCGTGGTAAGCGTATCGATGGCAAGGCTGCGCCAATTGACCGGCAGGATGGCCACGATTGAAGTATCCTCAGGAATATCAAAGTGGGGATACCTTGCCACGAAAAGGGAAAGCTCGTGGTCCAAGCTGACAAGCCGCTCATTGTAATGGGGAATCGCGACGATAAGCATGGAAATTGTCTTGTAGAACAAGATGCCGGCGACGAACATGAGCATCATCGTCAGGACGAAGCATACGACCACGCTGATGAAATGGGGCACATGCCAGCGGTCAAGACGCTCGGTCAGCGGAGAGAATATGAAGAAGAATATCATGGCAAGCACCAAGGGAATCATGATATCCTTCAATGCCTTGAGCACCGCCAAGACCATGATCATGGTAATGATGGCAAGGAATATGTTGCCGTAATTCTTCTTTGTCTCTTCTTTTCCCGAATAGTCCATGCCCATAGGTATACCACGCAGGGGCCTCCTCTTCCAAGGCTTTCGTTCTGTTCAGAGGCAAAGATTTCTGTTAGACTTGGCCGCATGGAAAGAGAGGACAACTTGCATCGGATCAGAATCGTCCTGGTGGGAACCCAGGACGGCGCGAACATAGGCAGCGTCTGCCGCGCGATGAAGACGATGGGGCTTTCGCGCCTGGTGCTGGTCACCGACAGGGAGTATGCGGAAAACCGTGTCAGGGCGCTGGCAATCCATGCCGCCGACCTTTATGAGAAGCGGGAACAGTACACTTCTCTGGAGGAAGCGCTGAAGAAAAGCATCCTTACCGTTGCCGCAACAAGACGGCGGGGAAAATTCCGCAAGAGCACCTGTGTGAACCCCGAGCAGCTCGCCGAGCAAATCAGCATCCTCGGAGAGGGGGATGTCAGCATCGTCTTCGGCAGGGAGAGCGACGGACTTACCGACGACGAGGTGGCCTGCTGCGGGGAAGTGGTCACCATCCCGACCAGCGACGAATTTCCCTCCCTCAACCTCTCCCAGGCAGTCCAAGTGATTACCTACACCCTTTTCAGCCGAATCCACGGATCCTCCGGCAACCTCCATCCCGTCACGAAAGCACGGCTGGAGAACGGAGTCGATCAGGTAGTAGCCACGATGGACAAGGTGGGATTCTTCAAAATGGCCGACGAGAAGCTTTGGACGCGGCGCTTTGTCCGTGACATCCTCGAGCGAGCCCAGCTAAGCGACGTCGAGCTGGAGAGAATGACCAAACTCTTTGTGAAGATGACCACCATCGCCAAATACAAAACCAACTAAGAAGGAGCGCTTTATGGCAAGCAACGTCTATTATTGCAACCTCGAATCCCACCAGAAGGTCTCTCGCCTCTCCAAGCTGGAGAAGCTGATCCGAAGCGCAGGAATCAGCAACATCGACTTCACCGGCAAGTTTGTCGCCATCAAGATCCATTTCGGAGAAGCGGGGAACCTCGCGTTCCTTCGCCCCAACTATGCGAAGGTGGTTGCGGATGTCGTGAAGAGCCTCGGCGGGAAACCCTTTTTGACCGACTGCAACACGCTCTATGTTGGATCCCGCAAGAATGCCCTCGAGCATATGGATACCGCCAACCTCAACGGATTCAACCCGCTCTCCACCGGCTGTCAAATCATCATCGCGGACGGACTGAAAGGGTCCGATGAAGCCCTCATCCCCCTGGAGGGGACCCAGTATGTCAAGCAGGCGAGAATAGGACGAGCGCTTGCGGATGCAGACGTCATCATAAGCCTTGCCCACTTCAAGGGACATGAGTCCACAGGGTTCGGAGGCGCGATGAAGAACCTCGGCATGGGAGGGGGATCGCGCGCCGGAAAGATGGAGCAGCACAACTGGGGAAAGGTGGAAGTCGACCAAAGCCGCTGCATCGGCTGTGGCGCATGCAGGAAGATTTGCGCCAATGACGGACCGACAATTGAAGGAAACATCTGCCACATAGACCAGGACAAGTGTGTCGGCTGCGGCCGCTGCATCGCTGTCTGCCCGAAGGACGCAATCAGCAACCCGCATGACAACACGAATGACGTGCTGAACTGCAAGATTGCCGAATACACCAAGGCGGTTGTCCAAGGCAAGGATGCCTTTTACATCAACCTTGTCATCGATGTCTCGCCCAATTGTGACTGCCACAGCGAGAACGACCTTGCCTTTGTGCCTGATGTCGGGTTCTTCGCCTCGTTCGACCCGGTCGCACTGGACAGGGCCTGCTGCGATGCGGTGAACAAGGCACCGCTGGTGAGCACAAGTCCCGTGGGAAGAGCAGCACATGCATGCGACAATCTAACCACCAACCACCCCGAGCTCAACTGGCATGTAGGACTCGAGCATGCCGAGAAACTGGGATTGGGAAGCCAGGAGTACCAGCTCATCGAAGTGAAGTGACTTCCTAGGCAAGCGAAATCCCCAGCCCGACCGACCAAGGCCGGGCTTCATCCATTTTATAGCGCAAGATTGCGGAGAGCACCACGTATTGGTACAAGGCACGGTTGTTGATGCTCAGCCCCACATCGCAGGAAAGGAAGAGCGTCCTCTTGCGAGAAAGGTGCTCTGGTGGAGAAAAGAGCCCGAAATCGTTCTCCATGTCTCCCTGGTAGCGCTCAGACACTCCTGCATACAATCCAATCCGATAGCAATAGATGCGCACCCATGGCAGAGCCCTCTGAATCTCCCTTCCGTACAAAAGGATGGAAACCTGGTGGCGGAAATAGGTGTCCCGTGAAGGACAAACCGACGCACGGTAGGTCAGCGGCCAGTTCCAGATGTCGACGCCATACGTCTCGAAAGGGAGCAGGCGGGGAACTCTTGCCGTAAGCTGGAACCCTAGGTTTCTCCAGCAGGACTCATCAGGCCACTGCCTCTCAAACGTCAGGGAAGGAACAAGCTCCACACCCCCGACGGAGAGAGGATGGAATCCCATTTGCGCATAGCGGCCAAGAGAGAACGAGAGCGTGCCAGTCACTCCATGCGCTTCTTCCTTCCGATAGGCGGCACCTCCCAGAGAGAGGGAAAGATCCCCACACGAGAAAGAGAGAGTTCCATGGGAATCAAGGTTTCCCCCGAGCGACGCCTGCCCCCCTAGCTCCCAGGAGAGGGAAGGTCCATACCAAAATCCCGAAAGGGAGAACAACCCGACCATCTCCCTTGCCCCACTCTGCCATCCACTTCCGAGACAGAGATGCCAGGATCCCGCAAGGTCTGCGGTATGCCAGAAGAGCCCCACCGCCGTATCCTGACTTCTTGACACATGGGTGCCGCCTCCTAAGCGAACCGATGTGGCAAGGGGAAGAAACGTACCCTTCATATATAAGGAGAGGGGGATTTTCTGGCTTTGCATGGGGAGGAGCTTCTTCTCCTCCCCAATCTGGACAGATGCAGGGAAAGCTGCCATCTCCCTCCATCTCACATCCTCTTTCTTCCAAGCGCCAAGCGCATCATGGTCGAACCATGATTGCTGGACAAAAGATTCGGATGCACGCGCCACTCCCCCTTCTTCATCCTTTGCCATCACCCATATCCGTCCATTCTCCAGATAGCCTGCCCTGAGCAGGGTCCCCTCCTTGGCCCACGTGAACCACAACCTGTTTCCATCATAAAGAAGCGAAGCAGGGACCATTCCCTCTTCCAATGGATACCCCGTGGCATTTCCCTCTGTCGGAATGAGGAGAATCATCCATCGCCCATCCACCCTTGCCACGGCGGCAAGACTGTCGTCCTGGTACCCGACAAGCTCATGGAGCCTAAGGGAAAGCGCGATACTGCGATCGGGAAGATTTAGATGCTGCCGTCCTCCCTCCCAGGTGATTGTCGCAATCCCGCCCTCCAGCCACGCGGCCTCCAGAACACCACGGTCCAAAAGCTTGTGCATCCCGTCCTCTTGCATGCAATAGAGTGCACGTTCTGTCGTGCTGCCGTTTTGCGTTTTTGCCACCGCCAGCACCTTATGTCCCGTTCCGTCCAGCTCTGCCTCCACCAAACCGGGAATCATGGCCATCATCTTTCCGTCGTAGCGCAAGGTGCCATCAGAGGATCTTCCCGTAAGCACATGGTCGTTCCTGCAGTCATAAAGCCTGTCCAGATCAGGGATCCCCTCCACATGATGCTCCACATCAACCAAGGGGATATGCTCCTTGAACGCCTCAAACGCTTGATTCAGGGAATCACCGAAGAAACGGGGAAAGAGGGAGGCGAAATCGACAGGGAAAAGCGCATTGTTGGTTGCATGGAGGAAATTCCCGTACGCCTTGCTCCCATAGGTTTCCCTGACCCAGGCCCAAAAGGCCCCCGCATACGTATAGGTAAGATCTCCATTGGGAGCGGTATCCCTGAGGCCGCTCATGTCAAGATACCGTCGGGGAAGCTTTCCTTCCCTCTTCGCCTCCAAAAGCATGGCCTGGTAGCGGGGATCCAAGAGCCGTCCCCTCTCATAGGCGACAGCTGACCCTTCGGTCAAGGATCGTGCCTGCTGGAGATAGACAGGCTTGTAGATGTCGCCAAAAACATCGCCAATCACGCTCCAGATGCGGTTTTGCATGGAGAGGGAAAGATAGTGGAAAAGCTCATGGCGCACTACACCCCGGATCTGGTCATCCCACACATCAAGAGCCAAGCCATAATCGGTATCGGAGATGAGAATATGGTTTTGAGGAAAGGAGGAGTAGCTGGCGTTGGCCAAATCATCCCGGCTCGTGCATGCGATGCGGATTTTGGAATCATCTTCCCTTTCCCAATCAAGATAGGAGAGGATTTGGTCATACTCCTCCTCGACAAAGGATGCGATATGACTCGCTGTTTGTTCCGAACCATGGTCAAAGAGAATCTGGAAGTGATCCGTCTGCACCATGCGCCCCGCCACAAGGGAGGAGCATACGAGAAGCATCTGAAGCACAAAAGCAAAGTGGCGCATAGATCCTTATTTCAGCAATGCATCCACATCGAGGTGCTCAGCCTCGATATCCTTGAAATAACGGTAGGTACCTACCTTCAGCTCGTCGCATGCATTCTCGTCACAAACGATGATGCCCCGAGGATGGAACTGAAGCGCACTAGAGGTGCAGCTCTGGCTTACCGGGCCTTCGATGGTGTTCCTCAGTGCAAGGGCCTTGGAGTGCCCGCTGGCCAGAATCACCACCTCCTTCGCATCCATGACGGTCGCTACCCCCACTGTCATGGCCTTGTCTGGGACCTTTGCGATATCCCCTCCGAAAAACCTGCTGTTCATGATCTTGGTGTCCAGAGTCAGACTCTTCACCCTCGTGCGGGAAGAAAGCGAGCTGAAAGGCTCGTTGAAAGCCACATGACCGTCAGAACCGATGCCACCAAGAAAGAGATCGATGCCTCCCACATCCCTGATTGCCTTCTCATAGCGCTCGCACTCCCCCTCAAGGTCGGGCGCATTGCCGTCAAGGATATGGACATGTTCCTTCTCTATGTCGACCTTGCTGAAGAAGTTCTCCCGCATGAAGGTGTGGTAGCTCTGGGGATGGTCCTCGGGGATTCCGACATATTCGTCCATGTTGAACGTGAGCACATGCTTGAACGAGACGTATCCCCTCCCGTAGAGCCTAGCCAGCTCCTGGTAGGTACCAATCGGGGAGGAACCGGTAGGAAGTCCCAGCACAAAGGGTCTCTCCCTGGTCGGCTTGAAGGCGTTGATGGCGTTGGCGATATGGCGCGCGGCCCATTTGCTCATACATTCATAGTCTTGCTCGATAATAACACGCATTGTTCCCTCCTTTTCTTTTTGACGGTAATGGCATCTTGTTGACCGCCCGTCTTCAAGCCGTATCTCCCACAAGAAACGACCAAAGACTTTCCTTCTGATTCCAGCTCAGCACATCAATGTCCATCAAGTTCTTCAGCGCCGCATTGTCGCACATGACTGTGTAAAATGCTGGCATCCTTTCGAAAAATCACACAAAATTACAGTAGACAAAACAAATTGCAAAAGCGTAAATCATTTGGCTTTGACAACTCTAATGTCGCAATCAAGCGCAGCGGCAACCTTCATCAATGTATCAAGTTGAGGAGAAACTTTCTTGTTTTCCAACCGTGCTATGGCAGATTG
>CAVESN010000040.1:0-16850 GCA_963618365.1 Bacteroides uniformis | reverse complement strand
AAATATCTGTTCTGCCGCCTGCCTCTGGTAATATGCGGGAAGAATCTCCTCCGTGTGTACTTGATACACGGAAAACGGCAAAAAACTCAAAAATTCCAGAGTTTGACAGTCAAGAGAGGCGAAAGAGTTTCCCTCAAAGGCTAACCGATGAAGAAAAGGACCCGTTTCCGAGCCCTGTCTTTATGCCTCAATCATCGGACGGCAACCGATAGATCCTTCGGACGAGTTTCATATCCTCCTCCGAGGAGTGAGACATGGCAAGCACCACATCAAGGGGAATCAGCTTCTGACTCGATCCTTGTATACCCATGGAATCCTCCACCAAGTTCACCAACTCTTCGCCCGTTATCAGATACTCAACCGTTGTGTCAAGAATTTTCGCGATCTTGCATGCAGTCGTCACCGAAGGAAAAATCTGTCGCGAGCGCTGAGTGATGAGCAGGGGATAACTGAGGTCCAGCCTTTCCGTAATCGACTTGATGGAAATGCCTTTAGATTTCCTCTCACGGTCGAAACGCTCCCAAAATTTCTCTGCACCAGCTTCTTTCATACTGTAAGTAATAACATAAGTTCTTGGGACTTGACTACCATAATTCACTGTTATTTCTTCGTTTTTATCGCAATTTTCTAAAATAATTGAGGAGTTTTGTTAGATTTTACCACACTTTTTTAAATTCCGTTGCACTTCGTCGGGGACTTCAGGCGTTGACCGAACAAGGCTGAGCGCATATCCTCACGCTATGCACAAAACAAACGCCATGAGGATCTTGGAGTCATTGCATATCCCCTACAGCACCATGAGTTATGAGTGGGATGAGGAGCATATTGATGCAAAGCACGTATGCGAAGTGGCCCATCTCAATCCGGAGCAGGTATTCAAAACCATCGTGCTCGAAGACAACGGCAAGCAAAAATTTGTATTCTGTCTTCCTGCTGATTATGTCATAAGTATGAAACGGGTCCGGGAAATCACAGGAAGCAAATCCATCGACCTTCTCCCCACCAAGGATCTTCAGAAAACCACTGGCTATATCCGCGGAGGGTGCTCGCCTCTTGGCATGATCAAGAAGTTTCCCACCTACATAGAGGAAACAGCCCAGTTGTTCGATAAAATCTATGTCAGCGCAGGCCTCAGAGGGCTCCAGCTATGTCTGAAGCCGGATGACCTGCTTCTGGCAGCCGAAGCCCAGTGGGCGGATTTCACGCAAGAATCGCGATAGCCTCAATCTCCACCATCGCATCCTTGGGGAGACGGGCCACCTGGACCGCACTGCGGGCGGGATAGACGCCACTGAAGAAGGTGGCATACACTCCGTTCATCGCAGCAAAGTCATTCATGTCCTTCAAAAACACGGTCGTCTTCACTACGTCATCCATGGTCAGCCCTGCAGCTTCCAATTGAAAGCGCACATTCTCCAGCGACTTTTTCGTCTGCTCCTCGATGGTGGACGGCATGGTTCCGGCTTTGGCATCAACAGGAATCTGGCCACTGACAAAGAGAAGCGAGCCGGCTTTCACCGCAGTGCTGTAAGGCCCGATTGCCGATGGGCCCTTATCCGATACAATTCGTTCTTTCATAGCTTACTCCCACCACACTATAGCACATGTTGACTCTTGCCATACGTTGCATGAGAATGATTTTCATGCGTCACCACCCCGATTTGTCACCCCTTGAGAATCCAGGACAGATTCGGTCGTATTTTCGAAAAGAATGGCCTCTAGTGCTCTCTTTTTCCCTTACGGGAACCATCTTCAACCTTGGCCAGTCTATCGTATTGGTCATGCAGGGAAAACTGGTGGACTCCGTAGCGAAAGGATCTCCGCTATCGGCCATCATCCGGGATGCCTTGTCGTTGATGGCGCTTGTCCTTTTTTTCCAGATTTGCCGGTATGTGAAACGATACGATATCCGCCGGTTTGCGAACCGGAGTACCGCACGCATGAGGCTGGCTGTCTACCAGCACCTGATAAGCAAGAACCTGGAAGAGCTGAAGCAGGAGAAGATGGGGGATCTTATGACCAAGGCGGTCGGCGATGTGGACATCACCGTGGAAGGGATCCGAAAGACAACCACGGAGATATTCGACACGGGCGTGCTCATGGCCGGCTATGTGGTGGCACTCTTTGTCTCCTCCTGGAAAATCACATTGCTGTGCATCTGGTTCACACCACTGTCCATGTTCCTTGCCTCCCGCATGAAGACGATTGTCACCAAGACTAGCCGTGCCAGCCGTGAGCAGCAAGGCATAGTGGCGGGAATGACCTACGCCATGGCAAGCAAGACTGTGCTTCTCCGTACACAAAGCATGGAGAAACCTTTCCTTATGCGATACCGGGAGCAACTTCGAATCCTGCAAAAGAAGGCGACGCTATCGTCCCTCCTTGAAGGGTCGCTCGGACCAATTTACCAGGCGATAGCCGGCATTGGATTCCTTTGCGTGATGTACCTCGGGGGAAAAGAGGTGATACAGGGTTCCTGGACCGTTGGCGCATTTACCAGCTACATCCTCCTTTTGTATGCGGTGACCATGAAGGCGAGCAAAACCTCCAAGCTCTTCAACGCATGGCAAAAAGCGGAAGTCTCCTTCGAACGCATCAAGCCTTTCCTTTGCGGCCGGATGCAAGAGGACCGAAGCATCCACCATCCTTTGGAAGAGCCCAGGGATCTCAGGGTGAGCCATCTCTCCTTCCGGTATCCCGATGAAGAGAAATATGTGCTCAATGATGTCTGCTTCACCGCACAGCCGGGACAGATTGTCGGCATCACAGGGCTGGTTGCCAGTGGCAAGTCGACCCTGAACATCGCGCTCGAAGGGCTCTATCCGTACGAAGGCTCTATCACCCTTGGAGGGAGGGAGCTGAGGGATTTGACTGCATTCGAGCGAGGCTCCTTCATCTCCTGGCAGGGCCATCAAAGCGAATTGCTATGCGCTTCCATAAAGGAAAACGTGGCACTGGGAGAGGCGGGGGATATACGCGAAGTGCTCAAGGATGTGGCGTTTGACCAGGACATGCGGCACATGAGCGAAGGGGAGAATACGATTGTAGGATCCAGCGGAGTACGCCTCTCAGGCGGGCAAGGAGGGCGCATCAGCCTAGCCCGCGCACTTTGGAGAAAGACGCCACTGATTCTTCTGGATGATCCGTTTGGCAGCGTGGACCTCGCCACCGAAAGAGATATCATCAAGGCTCTGCGAAGCCACTATGGGAACTCCATCATCCTCTTGGCAAGCCACAGGCTCGCCATGTTCCCCTTTACCGACCAGGTCGGATTCATCGGCATTGACGGCCATTTGACGATGGGAACCCACAAGAGCCAGATGGAGACCAATCCCGTCTACCGGAACATGTACACATTGCAGGAGACCGAGCGGAATGAAGAGTAACCCCACATTGCATATCGCCTACCGTGTGGCGAAAGAGCGTCCACTGAGATTGTTTTCCATCCTCCTCTTTGTCCTCCTTGTCATCTTGGGCTCCCTCCTTCCTCCCCAGATTCTTCGCATGATCATCGACTCGAAATTGGTGCCGGGGCAGATGCAAGGGCTCTTTCTCCTCTCCCTCCTCTATTTCCTTTCCATCACCATGGCCTACCTGTGCGACTTTTCCAGGGCTGCGCTGCTTACCGATTTCGGGCAGAGGCTTGTGGCATCGCTTCGGGACGCCATGGCGGGCAAGATGGAGAGACTCCCCCTCTCCTATTTCACGAGCCATACGCCCGGTTCCATCACAAGCCACTTTGCGAATGATGCGGAGCAGGTGAACAGCCTCTTCTCCGACGGATTGGTCAATCTGCTTATCGACCTCTCCAAGATTGTCGGCATCTTCATCTCCATTTTCATCTTCTCCCCTCCCATGGCGATGATTACGTTTCTCTTCATGGTGGTCATGTACTTCTTCACGCTCCATTTCCGGGGCGCGCTCTTTTACGCGCAGAAAGAGAACCTCTCCCAGCTTGGAAGAGTGAACTCCCATATCACCGAAACGCTCTCAAACATCCACACCATCAAAGCCTACGCGCGCGAATCGTACATGGAGAAGCTGTACGGGCGGCGGCTTCTAGACAACTACGAGACGCTCGACAAGGTCAATTTCTACGACTCCCTTTTCCCTACAATAGTGCAAGTGCTGAAACATGCGCTGATCATTCTGGTACTCTTCCTCTCCTGCCCGAACATACAGCTCCTTGGAATCTCGCTAGGAATGCTGGCCGCCTCCATCGACCTGATCAGCAATCTCTTCAGGCCCATCGACATGCTCGGACAGGAGCTCGAGAAAATCCAGGAAGGGAAAAGCGCTCTGGTGCGCATCACCGTTTTCCTCGAGGAAAACGAGGAGAAGCCAAAGGACGAGACACTTACCCTTGACTCGATTCTCGCCGGTGGAGGAGCTACCATCGCCTTCGAGCACCTCTCTTTCCGCTATCCGGACGGAGACGAAATGGTGCTGAAGGATATCAACCTCACCATCCCGGACAAGGGGAACCTCGCCTTCATCGGACGGACAGGCGTCGGGAAAACCACCCTTTTCCGTCTCGTGCTGGGTTTGTTGGCGCCCACCGAAGGAAAAGTCACCTACAACGGGGTTGACGTTTCCTCCATCCCTAGCAGTTTAAAAAGAAGGCTGATCGGCTATGTGGAGCAGGAGTTCGTTCCCGTCGAGGGTTCATTGTACGACCAAGTGAGGCTGTACGACGATGCGATTACCGACAAGCAGATCCATGAAGCGCTCGCATTTGTCGGGCTCGAGTACATGGAGGGAGCTCCATTTTGTGCGGAAAACCTCTCACAAGGGCAGAAGCAGCTCTTCTCGATTGCCAGGGCAATCGTGACCGAGCCCCCCATGCTGTTGTTCGATGAAATCACGGCGAGCCTGGATGCACAAACAGAGAAGCACCTAGTCGAAGTGCTCTTCAAGGCCACCGGCGGAAGAACCGTCCTCTCCATCAGCCACAGAGAGAGCACAATGCTGAGCGCCCAGCTCCTTGTACTCATCAAAGAAGGAAAAGTGGTGGACCAAGGGAGCCCCAGAGAGCTGCTTGACCGCTTGAAAGCCCAAGGGTTGATGCCAAGCGAGTAATCAGCAGAGCAAGGAAAGCAAGTCGACAGGCTTGTCAATCACTGCTAAGACAGAGGGACCCGTCTGGGGCCTAGTGGGAAACCCGAAACCGTAGGCGGCGGCGACAAAAGGGATGGAAAGGGAGAAGGCACCATCATGGTCAAGCATGGAATCGCCCACCATAAGGGAATTTCCCGCCTCCACATGCAAATCGGAAAGGACCAGGGAAAGGACGTCCGCTTTGCTTCTTCCCCCTTTCTCCACATCACCATGGACCACAACGAACCACTTCAGGATCCCGAAATGGGAAAGGAGGGAGAGGGAGATGGATTCGTTCTTCAAGGTGCCGACTGCAAGCAGGTAGCCCCGTGCTTTCAAGGAATCCAAGACCTGGCACATGCCGTCATAGACCTTGCCCATGTATTGCCCATGGCTGCGGTAGCGTTCTTGATAGATCGGATATGCCTCCTCCACCTGGGCATCGGTAAAGTCATAGACAATCTTGAAGCACTCTGCTAAAGGGGGACCGATGAAACGGCGCATCCTCTCTATGGGAACATCCGGATTGACTCCAAGCTTCTGGGCGGTATACCTTGCCGTAGCGAAAATGCCTGGGGAAGTATCGACAAGCGTGCCGTCCAAATCAAAAACAACAAGCTTCGTGTCACGCATGCACTTGCTCCAAGATCCATTCATGCAGGTGCCCGTTACTTGCCACCACGTCGCATCTGCTGTCACTGAAGCCTCCTATCGCCTCAACCTTGCCTCCCGCTTCCCGGATAAGGATGGTCCCGGCAGCGATATCATACCAGCCGAGCAAAAGCTCATAGTATCCATCGACTCTTCCTGCAGCGATATAGGCACACTCCAAAGCAGCAGATCCGAAGGAACGGATATCGGAGCATCCCTCAAAGATTCTCCGTTCCTGTGCGAAATAGGCATCCGCATGCTCATGATGGCGATGGGGTGGCACGCATACCATCAAGGAAAGCGCATGGTCTGCAACATCCGAGACATGGAGAGGTACTCCGTTGCAATAGGCTCCCAACCCTTCAGCGGCATAAAACAGCTCCTGCTGGCTCGGCACATAGACCACACCCACAAGTGGATGGTGTCGCTCGACCTCCCATGCTATGCTGATGGTGAAATCGGGAATGTTCCGGAAGAAGTTGGTCGTCCCGTCGATAGGATCAATCACCCACCGACCGGCGCTACCGCCATCTTCCTCGCCACTCTCCTCCCCGAAGAAACTCTCCTCAGGGAACGAATGCCGAATCATGGATATGATCAGATTCTCATTCGCCGTGTCCGCATCGGTGACGAAATCATTGGCATGCTTGGCCGTCACATGCAAATGTGTTGAAAACTCGGCGCTCAGCGCCATCGCCCCCGCCGCCTTTGCCGCCATGATGGCGACCTCGAGGTGATGCCTCAGAAGTGCAACATCCATCTTAAATCCTTTGTCCTTTCCTCTTTGCAAGGATCCGCTTGCCAATATTGACCGCGTATCTCCACTCAAGCGGAGAATAATCCTCTTGCCTGATCGTGGACTCCTGCGCGCGAAGCAACGCTCCTGCCTTGTCATAGAACAAAGTCAGGCTGTTCCACGCATTCTTCTTCTCCATGTACATCATGGCACCGATATTCTCCTTTCGGTCATATCTGCTAAGCTCATCATCGCTTCGGGAAGCAATCACGAAGGTCAGCGAATATTTGGCTATGGTGAACATCTTGTCCTTGCCTGTCGAAGCCACCAGGAGAAGCGCTTTGTCGATCAAAGCGCTGCATGACAAGAGGAATTTGTCACTCTCATTTTTGCACATCGCAAAGAATGCGCCATCCAGGGAATCTTTCCCCTCGAGAATTTCCCTGAACCGGGACGGAATGCTCTTGCCCTCCAGTGCGACATCAATGGGAGAGACGCTCTCCAGGTCCTCCAGCACGGGAGTCTCAAGTATCTCCTCCCCTACAGGTGCATTGACAGGAGTTTCCGCTTCTTCATTCTTCTCCTGGGAGATTTGTTTCAAGAAAGAGAAAAGGGTTGAAGAAGGTTGAGAGGATGCAGGTTCCTGCCCGGGCACCGGGACCTCCTGCCTCTCTTCCTCGTTCGGACCACCACCTTTTTCCTTAGCGTCAGAAGATTCCTCTTGGCTGATGGCATTTGCGACCTCGTTCTCCTCCTCTTCCTGAGAAGGAACATCATCCACCGGAAGATCGTGCTCTTCTTCCTCGGAAGCTTTGATTAAAGATTCTGCAACCTCTTCTTCCGCCTCATCGCTCAAATCCTCATCCTCTTCCTCACCCGCTTGAGGAAGAAGAGAAGGTTGTTTTTGCGCATAGCTTGGATTGGCGTTCCCCTGGGCGATATCCTTCAACATGGAAAAGAGGGAGAAGGAACCGGAACTTTGTTCCTGTTTTGGCTCATCTGGCTTCTTCTCTTCCGTTATCGGGCTCTCCTTTTGCACCGACTTGTCATCACTCCCCCTCCGCTCAGGTTCCGCCTCTTGCGTTGGCGGGGTATCAGCTTTCTCCTCTTTCCCGCTCTTGGCCGCATAGCTTGGATTGGCATTCCCGTGGGCGATATCCTTCAACATGGAAAAAAGGGAGAAGGAACCGGCACCTTGCTCCTGGTTTGGCTCATCCGGCTTCTCCTCTTCCGTTGTCTGGCTCTCCTCTTGCCCCATCTTGTCATCGCTCCCCCTCCGCTCGGTTTCCGCTTCTATTTGGGAAACCCCCTTCTCGGTAATTTCCTTTGCAGGCTCTTCTGGTTCTTCGGACTTTTGCACTTGTGGCTCCTCTGGTTGCTCAGGCTGGCCGGCTGATGGCTCTTGCAGTACGCAGGCTTCGGGGCCGATTCCGAAAAGTGCCTTGCATTGCTTTATTGCCTCAGGTTCCTGGGTGATACGCAAAAACTGGCTCAACGTCAGATAGAGCACTCCGTCCTGCAATTGCAGAGGATAATTGCCCACCATGGTGGCGTCGATGACTATTGCGGGAATCTGCCTGCCTCTTGCCTGACCCATACGGGTGATGCCGTTGTCTATTTCCCGGATGCACTGCCCTCCATCCTTGAACGGATCGCTTTCTATGGGGTTGACGACTACAAGGCCCACCTGGGAGTGGGGAAAATCGAACACGGCATCATACTCCCCTTTGTGCATTTCAAAACTAGTTGCGCCGAAAAGCGAATGGATGATGGTGACAGGTTGGAGAAGTCGGTTCTCCTTTTCTGTCGCGTCCCACTCCTCTCTGGAGATATACCCTTTCCTGATGAGAAGCTCCTTGATGATCCAGTATCCGTCATCAAGCAGATGGTCGGCATCAAAACAGAAGAATTTGCTTGTGCCTCGCACAAAAGGATACTCCCGCGTCGCCCTTTTCTCAAAAGGATACTGGGTATACTCACCCTCGACGGAAGCGATGTCGAGGGAAAGGGAAGCGCAGTCATGCCCATCCAGTCCGGTAAGCGATTGCACATCATACAATGCATACCCGTCACGCCGCGCCATCAGTGAATCCACACGGTCGTGCCAATGCTCGCGCGTGATGATGGCGTCAATACGCTCTTGCTCATTGGCATACACCTGCCCCATCTCCTTCGATTCCCGAATCTTCCCTTGCAAGTCGCTCTGGTATGCCTTGGATTCGCTACGAAGCTTTTCCAGGGAGAGCAAAGCTCCTCTTTCCAATGCGGTGAATGCGTCGATGATGCCATCAAGTCCTGCATGGAACGCACTGTCAATCAACCCCTGGAAGGGGAACAAGGAGATCCGGAGGACCCTTGCACGGGCGGGAATGGACTTCTCGCTATGCACAGGAGGGAAACAGAGATCGCTGGCATAGGTTTGCATCTGGCTGACGATGCCCTGTTCCTTGATGCCGCCAAGGTTCTTGGCAGAAAGCACCGCATTGTCCACATAGCGCTGGGTACGCTTGGCAAAGTCGTCAAAGAGGGTTGCAAGCCGCTTGTAATCCTTGTTTGCGATATTGCGGTCGCTAGAGAGGGAAGACCCTTCATAGGTCTGGCTCAACACGTACGCATTCTGCAGGAACCGGACAAAGGCGCTTGCATTGCACCAAGCCCATGCATTGTCTCCGTGGGCCATGCGCCAGCGGTCCCAGCAAGCAAGCTTCATCATCTCCAATGGAGCATATTTCTTGAGAATCGTCCGCATTTGGCGAAGATCGCTGTCCATGAATGCCTCTAGCTCGCGCATGTTCCGCTCGAGTTTCTCGCTGGAGATATCCCCGATCCGACCCAAATCCCAATTTTGCATGCTTTTCACTCCGCCACCCCTTTCGGCTATCGTAGCAGAATAGTTTTTTCAATGGTAGAGAAGGCTCACACAAATCCCTTGCAAGTTCTGCCACCCCAATGGTGGCTATACGCTCTCTCCCTTGCAAGAGAGGCATCAAAATCGGCCTTCGGATCACATTGCCCTTCAATGGCTAAAGCCGTTATATGGAGACGGCGAATGCAATCGCTCTTCTCCTTCAGCCCAAGCTTGGAGCGGTCAATCGCCTCCCGAAGGACACGGATCGACTCATCGTACACGCCAGTCGGGACAGGAAACGGATGCCCATCCTTGCCTCCATGGGCAAAAGAGAACCTTGCGGGATCGGTAAACCGGCTCGGAGTGCCATAGAGCACCTCGCTTACCAAGGTCAAAGACTGCAAAGTCCTTGGACCAAGACCGGGAGTAAGAAGCAAACCCTCAAAATTCTCCGGCTGGCTCTCATATGCGGTAGCGAGCACCCCTCCAAGCCTTCTGAGATCCACATCACTCGCCTTGATCTCATGCCTTGCCGGCATGGCAAGGTTCCTTCCGGACGCAAATACCATCTTCCTTTCCTCGGGAAACAGCTCAAGTTGTCCGTGCTCTCCCTCTTTTGAGGCGATGGCCGCCACCTCCTTCATCATCCGTTCAGGTTTCTCTCCCGTTGCAAGCGAGAAAATGGAATCCCTGGTCTTCGCCGCAGCTGCATCCGTCAAATTGAGAATCCGATCCTGCCTCTCCCCGGTAACCGCAGCATGCGGTTCCTCAACGAAGGATCGTAGTGCATTGGAACACCAGTGATAGCGCCTCGCAGTCAGCGTCCTTGTGTTCATCCCCTGCTGGACAACAGCCCAATCCCCTTCGTCGGAAACTATGAAATTATGCTGGTAGAGCTGGAACCCATCCTGAAGCGCGGCACTGTCCACCTTCGCGCAAAGACGGCTTGTCCGGGCAAGCATCTTCCCATCAAGCCCGGTCTGCTCACCATAGGAGACAAGCTCGTCCGGTGTGCGACGTGAATAGGTTCCTCTTCCTCCCGCCACCACAAGCCCGAACTCCCTGCTATGAGCGTTGATGCCACGCTTTAATGCATACATGACACTGGTGGTGATCCCGCTTGAATGCCAATCCATACCAAGAACCGCTCCAAGACTCTGGAACCACAAGGGATCGGAGAGCCGGATTAGCACCTCCCGCTTCCCGTACTCCATCAAGAGTGTCTCGACTATCTCGGTGCCCAAGAGCATCATCCGGTCGCTCAGCCACCGCGGCACACTCCCTGTATGAAGGGGAAGATCCGCATATCCCGTCCGTTTGATCATGTAAATACTTTACAACTGTAAGGCTTTATGCTCAACACTTTTCATTCTCTCACGCCACTTGCCACCATTCCGCCAATGACCATCGCACTCCCCAAAAGGGAGAGAAAAGTACATTTCTCATGCAGGAAAAGAGCACCCGTAAGCAAAGTAACCACAGGAGAAGCGTAGATATAGCAAGATGCCTCAACCACTCCGGCATATTTCATGGCAAGATTCCAGGTGACAAAGCAAATACCGCTGGCAATCAATCCCAGAAACAGGAGATGCCATAGGTAGGGAGGGCGGAGAAAGAGCTGCAGTGCAAAATGATTCGGCTCAAGCATGCAAACCACTGCCATGCATAGCAGCGCGAAGAAGAACATCACCCTTGTCGCGCAAAGCATTCCGTACCCTTTTCTGGTGATTCTGGTGGTGAAAAGGGAATAGCATCCCCACATGGATGCGGCAAGAAGCGCCATGAGATCCCCCTTGGGATGAAGATTGAGCTCCTTCATCCCGCTCAGGGAGATCAATGCGACCCCGCCAAGGGAGAGCAGGAACCCGAAGATGTACCGCTTGTGCATAGGGATGCGGAAAAACGTGCAGCACATGAGGATGGTGAAAAGAGGCGCAGTGCTGACGATGACGCTTACGCTTCCCGCATAGGTGAAAGCCAACGAGCTGTTCTCCAGGAAATAGTAGAGGAACACTCCGAAGAAACCCGCCCCTGCAAAATCCCACAGATCACTCTTTTCCTTCAGGCAGAGCGGATGGGGATGCAGGATCCAAAGCAGGAAATAGCCGAGAAGAAACCGGCTCAGCAGCAGCTGGCTGGGAGTCATGACAAAGAGGAGATACTTGCTGGAGACGAAAGTGACTCCCCATACGCACGCAGTGAAGGCCGCCAGCAGGTTGCCGACGACCTTTGAGGATCCCTCAGTCATCCATCATCTGCTTGCGGTAGGCTTTCAACCCTGCAGCAAGGCACTTCAGCGCATGGCGCAAGTCGTTGGGATTGATCACATAGGCAAGTCGCACCTGCCTGGTTCCCAGCTTCTTGTTGACATAGAAATCTGCACAGGGTGCGACCATGACTGTCTCACCGTCCAAGTTGAAATCGCGAAGCAAAAAGAGGGCGAACTTCTCCGCATCATCAACCGGAAGCTCCGCCACCAGATAGAATGCTCCCTTGGGAGTATTGCACTTCACCCCGTCAATCGCATGAAGCCCATGGACCAGCACGTTCCTCCGCTCCTGGTACTCCTTCTTCACCTGGGCTATATAGGCGCTCTCATCCGCCTCAAGCGCTGCAAGGGCCGCATGCTGCTCGATTACCGGAGGGCAGAGCCTGGCCTGGCAAAGCTTCAACACACCGCCGAGGAAATCCTTGTTCTTCGAGACCAAGGCTCCCACACGACTGCCACACATGGAGAACCGCTTGCTGAAAGAGTCGATGCACACCACCCTGTCAGCATATTCAGGGAAGCTCAGCACACTGACGAAATTCTTTCCGTCATAGCAGAATTCACGGTACACCTCGTCAACAATCAGGAAGATGTCGTGCTTCTTCACCAGCTTGAGCAATTGGAGCAACTCCTCCCTGGTATAGACATGCCCGGTCGGATTGTTGGGATTGCACAAAAGGATAGCACCTGTTTTCCGTGTTATCTTGCTCTCGAAATCCTCAATGGTGGGAAGCACAAAACCGTCATCCATCCTGCTGGTCACAGGAACCAGGTTCACCATCGCCACTCCCCCGAACGAGGCGACGTTGGTGTAATAGGGCTCAGGGATGATGACCTCATCATACGGGTCGCAGACGGTCATGAAGGAGAACTGGATGGCCTCCGAGCCACCGGTGGTAATCAGAATGTCCTCCGGCTCAATCGGGCAATGATATCCCTTGTAATATTGGCTGAGCGCCCCCCTGAGTGCAAAAAGCCCTTCGCTTGGTCCATAAGCGATGGTCTGCTGGGAATACTCGCGCACCGCTTTCAATGCCGGCTCGGGGGTCTTGATGTCAGGCTGGCCGATATTGAGATGATACACCTTGACCCCTTTCCTGACAGCTTCGTCGGCATAGGGACTGAGCCGCCTGATGGGGGAACATTGGAAACCGTCGATACGATGGGACATTTGCATGGCTTGAACTCCTTTAAAAGGAAAGTTTGGCAGAGACGCCCCCCTTTCTCCGAAACGAGGCCGTCTTTGTTCACTCCCGGTACCGCGTTGACTCTTGTCTATGCGCGGCCCGGGTCCGTAGCCGATACGGGGGCGGGAGATTCTCCTTCCTTGATTCCCTGGCTGTTGTTGATCAGTATCTGGATGAACCTGCGGTTATCCAAGAGCGGGCTGATGGAGCGTCCGTGGTGGAGGCGGTTGATAATACGGGCGAAAAGCTCGGTCACATCCGCTTGCACGAACCACTCCTTGTCCAAGAGGTCATGGCCATGGCATACGGCATTGGTGCCGATGATGCGGAAGAAAACTCCTTCCTTGTACGCCGCGTCGAAAGTATCCACCGCACCACAATTGAAGAACGGCAAGCTGATCATGCAGATGATTTTCTTTGCCCCAAGGCGCTTAAGCTCACGCATAGCCATCAACATGGTGCCACCGGTTGCAATCATGTCGTCCGCCATCAATACGGTCTTTCCCTTGACATCACCAAGCAGGTTGATGGATTTGATGTTGGTATGGCTGGCATTGGTGCTGACTTGCGAATAGTCGCGCACCTTGTAGAGCATGGCAAGTGGGCGATGGAGCGACTGCGCATAGAACTTGTTGCGGCTGATGGCTCCGGAGTCAGGAGCAACAACCACCAGCTCCGGATCATTGAAGTCGATGATCTTGTGCAGCGCAATCAATGTCTGGTAAGAGCCATGGAGGTTCTCCAGCCTGATATGGCTGAAGCTGTTCTCTATCTCGCGGCTATGGATGTCGAGGGTGATGATGCGATCCACATCCAGCATCTCGCACATATGGCCGAACATGCTGGCAGTCAGCGCCTCGCGACTTGCCTTCTTGTGCTGGCGGGCATAAGGATAGGTTGGAAGGACCAAGGTGATCGAATCGGCACCTGCAAGATGGACTGCATTAATGGTGGTGAAGAGGAACATGAGATGGTCATTCACCGAAAGCTTGACAGGAACATCGCTTCCCGCCACCGAGACGGGCTCCTCGTTGGCCATGTCATAGATGATGTAGACACGAAGACCTCGAACGGGATCCAAAACTTCCGCCTTCTCCTCCCCGTTGGCAAACCGGGTATACTTCACCTTGACAGTGAAATCCGGCACCTGGAAGGTGGTAGGACACTTCGCTTTCGGAATGCTCTTGCTATCCAAGTCGTCGACCAGCGTGACCGCCTTCAGTACCTCCTCTTCCGTCATTCCATGGCGTTTGGCCAGTGCGGAAGAGAGCTTCTCATAGCGCTCCGCATACAATCGGCGAAGATGCTTGACGATCTTGCTGGTGAAATACTCACTGCCAGGACCGGCAATTACCCCAAGCTTGTGAGGCTTTACGATACTCATCCTGCCCTCCTCTTGCGATGGCATGCCATCGCTTCTCCTTCAGTAGGTTTCTGTAGACTAACGCAAACAAAACCCCTTTTGCTAGGGGGATGGTTCACATCTCGACAGTGTCCACTCCCTCGAGACCGCTAAGACTTTCATACGCGTCAAGGATCCGAGCCTCTTTTTCACGGACGGTCGAGGCCAAGGCATCCGCCTCCTGCAATGAGACATCCAGCTGCAAGTTGCCGGGAGCCCCGATGCTTGTGCGGCTCTTGAGCGCAAGGGTAATGTCCTCTGGAACCTTCACAGTCTCCAAATGAAGCCCCACATCGCGATATGCGTCCCGGAAAGGCTCGCCGCTAAGGACTCTCTTAAAAACGAGGTCGGTTGCATAAAGAAGGGAAGAGCATGCCTCTTTCAGCTTGTCCTCGTGCACCTCAAGCTGACTCACCATGCGAGCCATGATGGCAACCAGCAGCCACGTGGTCGAAGCACCCTCAATCAAGGGAGCCTTGGTGTCCTGGAAATCACGGTTGTACCCGGAGGGAAGCGCACGAATCAGACTCTTGATGGTTGCCGCATCCCCGCTCACCAGTGCGCTCCTGCTCCTTGCAAGCTCAAGTCCATCCGGGTTTTTCTTTTGCGGCATGATTGAGCTTCCCGTCGTCAACTCCTTGGGAAGAGAGAAATACCCCAGCTCAGGCAGGGTGAAGAGCATCAAATCCTGCGCCATCTTGCTGATGGTGAGGGCGATATAGTCGCAATGGTCAAGGAGCATCCCCTCGAATTTGCCCCTGCTGTCCACCGCATAGAGCACATTGCGCTGCGGAGCGGCAAAACCCAAAAGCGCTGCGGTGTAGCCACGGTCCAAGGGAAGCGGGACACCATAGCTTGCCGCGGCCCCAAGGGGGCTATGGTCCAAAAGAGACTCAAGATCCACCACCAGGCGCGCCTCGTCAATCAGCTCCTCCGCGAAACTTGCGGCCCACGTCCCCACCGAGGAGGGCATTGCAATCTGCATGTGGGTTCTTCCCGGCATCGGCGTAAACTCATAACGCTTGGCAAAGTGAAGAAGCTCCTTGGCAAAATCAACCGTTTCTCCGGCAAGCCGAAGGGAAAAATCCCTCATCCAAAGCCGGAGAGCGACTTGCACCTGGTCATTTCTGCTGCGTCCGGTATGAATCTTCTTCCCCGCCTCCCCATAATGGTCGGTCAGGTAGTTCTCAATCGCGGTATGGCAATCCTCGTCGCTTCTCTGAATGGGAAAGGCATGCTGCTGCCTTAGCGTGACAACCTCACGAAGACCCTTCATGAGAGACTCTCCCTCCCCTTCGGAGAGCAAGCCGATTTTCACAAGCCCCTTCATATGGGCCATTGAGGCAAGCGCATCGCTTATCACCAAATGCTGATCAAGAAGATAATCGCTTCCCACCGTAAATTTTTCCATCAATGTGTCTAGCGAATAGTTTTTTTGCCAAAGTTTTGCCATGGAGAGCCTCCAAGCGAAGTGTATGGAATGAAAGAGAGAGGGTCAATCAATCAAAAACTGAGAAAAGACAGTATTGTAGTATATGAGAAACATTTTCCTACTCCCTCTTTTTTGTTGCTGTATCGGATGTGCGGGATGCAAAGATCCAATCAATCTCACCAACCTGGGAGATCTTCATGCGCCTTCACTTCTTTCAAGCAGGATGGAGGCAGGAAACATCGCACGCCTCTCCTTTGACGAAGCTCTGGCGAAAAAGGGTTCATCAGCCTATTCCGCCATACCCGTCCAAAGCTTGCAAGAGGAAGGGAACGAGCTCTTCATCTACTTCCAAAAGGATCTTCCACTGGATGCGACAACCACTGTGCGCGGCAGGATCAAGGATGAGAGGGGGAACAGCTGCAATTTCACTCTGGAGCTTTGGGGAAAAAACGAAAACCCGGCCACGCTGCTTATTACCGAATGCTCGACGAAGGGAACGAAAACCCAGCCAGACCGGGTAGAGCTGCTTTGCACAAAGGCAGGCTCCATGAGCGGGCTGACCGTAGCGACCGGACCCGCGGGGTTTGAAAGCGACCGATGCATCCTTCCCGATCTTTTCCTCTGGCAAGGGGAACGCATCATCATCCAATTCCAAAGCGGGAACACGCTCGAAACGTATCATTCGAACCTGGATGGCCTCAGCGCAAACAACGGGTGCGTCGTAATTCTCACTGACCCTTCCCCCTCAAGCAAGATAATGGATGCTCTTGTCTACAGCGACAGGGCAAGCAGCGCATATGACGGATGGGGAACACAGGAGACGAGGGAAGCAATTGAAAGAGTCTTTGCATTGGGAGGATGGGATGGCTCCTTTCCCATCCATGCCGTTGATTCCACTTACACCACATCCACAAGAACCATGCAACGCAAGGAGGGAGTGGATACCAACAGCGCATCGGACTGGATCATCGCGCCCACCGGTGGAGCGACATGGGGATACTGAGCAGAGAAAGAAGAATCAACGACAAGGCCACTGCAAGAAAACAAAAGCCATATCTTCCCAAAGATAGACATGAGGCGCCTCGAATGGAGAACCCCCCAACAAGAAGGAATGTGGCATGTATCGACTCTCGTGGAAGAAAGCCTACCTCTTGTCTACTTGAGAGCGCAGCGCCCCCACCTTCGCGAGCGGAAGAGAGGTGCATAAGGACGCTCAACGCCTTGATTG
>CAVESN010000039.1:15632-17016 GCA_963618365.1 Bacteroides uniformis | reverse complement strand
CCATAGAACGGCATTGTCCTATGGTCTCTGTCTATTTGATGTGAGGAAGCAATTGAGTTATAAGGAGGAAGGCTTATGCCTCTATAAGTATACCCCCCCCCCCCGTAAGTAATTTCATATAACTACAAAATTTATTCCCCATTTAACTAGCTCCAACAATACTAGGATACACAAATGAAATCGGATTTGCAACAAAAATCGGGTCAAAATCTTTAGTGGTGGTATTCGCTTCAGGCAGCAGTGCGTAAACGGTGGCTGAATTGGATGGCAGCAAAAGGGTTGTTTCCTATAGTTGAAGGCTAAAACCGTTTCCTGTTCATTTTCTGAAAGAGTGCCATGCTCTGTCGGGGCAATAGCGTGATATGGTTATGAGGAACGTGTCTGACGTTGATGTGCAGAGCTTTAAACAGATGGAAATCCCCATGGTTGCTCCAGGAGGGACGGCAAGAGAGCTGGCGGCCACAAGACACTACAATCCCCTTGCCTTCGCAGAAATACAAAGGGTGCCACCGAAGCAGCACCCAAGCAAGAACTCTTTGTTTGGAGTTACTCTTAGTTTCTAGGCATATTCGCGTAAAAATTACTCGTCATGAGTGTATAGAAAGAAGTAGGCGATGAACTAAGACCCATCGCACCGTAAGGAATTTCATTGGCATACTCCACATTGTCAAGCACGACAGTGGTGGAATTGGAATCAAATGATCCTTTTCCATTGATCCAGATGTGATGTCCTTTATACTCCATGAAGAAGTGAAGAGTTGGCTCTGAGACAGTACCTTTATTCGAAATGGTGTATGTGGTTGGAATGCTAAGCACCCACTGCGTGAAACCATTGCCGTTGACCTTATACGCATACTTCAAATTTGAGGTCGTTTCCACTACGGTTCCGCTAGTTGTCTTTCTTTGTTCTTCGGCTTTGTTCCAAAGCGCAATCAAGATTTTTTTAAGATCCGTTTCCCCTAATGAAGCGGAACCTTGTTCTTTGATGTCGGGAGTTTCACTTTCATTGTTCCAAGCAAAGACATAATTAACATCTACTGCTGACGCGAGGGCAGAAATAGTAGAATTCTGTGCGATATTCATTGTCACCTCTCCAACGCCATCGGATATGCTTCCATTAAGGGTGATGGTGGCTTTTCCCTGGGATACGCCATCAATCGTCACTTCCAAATCAGTGAACATAGCATTATCCCACTTATTTTCGTACTTTACATTATCCTCTTCACTTGCACTGAGGTACTTTGTGCTTTCGGCTTGCAAGTTGGCCATCTCATTGAGCAAATCGACTACCTTGGTCGTTCCATCGGAAAGCGTGGTATCAGAGGCAAGTGTTATTGCCGTCTGGGAAGAGTCACTTTTCTTGTAGTCTGTGGAATCGATGAGC
>CAVESN010000039.1:0-15622 GCA_963618365.1 Bacteroides uniformis | reverse complement strand
GGTTGAAGTGGTAGCATCATCATCCCCGTCATCACACCCTACCAAAAGGCATGCCATTGCCATCATTGCAATCAGCATTGCTTTGCTTCTTAATTTCATTCTTTTCTCCTTCGCAAGAAAGCAGATGATGCACATCAGTCCATTCTCGCTCAAATGGATAGTTTACCCCCCCCATCGCATTGTGTCAACTGACATATAATTCGTTATAATATAATACTTTGTTGTAAGCATGATACCATATCCAGTATCACCAGTTCCTACCCCACCGCGTTCTTTCCTCTCGGCTCGACAATTCGTTTTTGCTTATGACATCGCTTGTTCCTTGAATCATCGGCATTGACTGCAAAGCGGTGTTTTTTTGCTGTTTGCAGATGGATTACCCTATCAAATTGGTACTAACCTACGTAATTGCCTACTGTCCTACGAAATTGAGTACTGACCTACGAAATTCACGAAAGGTGTGTCAAGGTTTTTGCTGTTATACCCGCATACCGCCAAAAATCGTGTTTTTCAGCCATGTCTGGGTATATGGATAGGAAATGACTAATTTTACAATTGCTTTAATAGAAAGGAATTGCCAAAAAGAAAAGACAGATTCTGAATCTGTATCAAAACCTGCCTTTAAAGATGCGGCAGAAAGGACTCGAACCTTCACGAAGTTTCCCCCACAAGCACCTCAAGCTTGCACGTCTACCATTCCGCCACTGCCGCATGAACTACTTCGTAACGGAATGAACAATACAACAGTTGTCTACTGTCCGTCAATAGGTTGCAAGGTGCATTTGCCAACTGCCACATTACGGGAACTTTTTGCCACAACAAGATTCTGCATCAGCTGTCAAATCACCCTTTGTCACTGGTTTTGTAAGAGTCCCTCTTGCATGTGGCAGAATCCCCACCCTCTCTCTTTCCCTTTCTGGTTTGTTCAGACTGGCAGAGGAAACATTCCAGGGAAACAAGCGATGAAGAAACCTTCTTTGTTCATCTGTTTCTGTTGTCGAACAAAAAGAAAAAGCATACCTTTGAGACATGTCGCTCAACCATCGGGAAATAGCATTGATTCTCAGCGAGCTTCCTCTGGAAGGCTCGCAGATACAGCATGTCATCCAGCATGATTTCCATTCTCTTTCCTGGGAACTCTACCGTCCCGATGTGGGTCGATGGGAGCTGTATACAGAAATCGGCACCCTGCAAAGCCGAATTCATCGCGTGAAAAGCCATGTAGCCGCAATTCAAGGGCAGAAGACTGCAAAGTTGCAGCGGTTCGTTCAGTTCTCGCGCAAGCATCTTGAGGGCTCTCGCATCATCTCCTTCCAGCAAGCCGCATTCGACCGCATGGTCGATTTTCTCCTGGACAACCATGGAACCCAAATGCATTTGATTCTCCGTCTCTATAGCGGAGCGGGCGCCAACATCATTGTCACCGATGTAGCCTATACGATTCTGGACCTTCTCTTCCGTAGGCCGCAACGAGACGAGATCAGCGGCCAGAGGCTGGCCATTCCCCCACAGAAGAGCGAAGAAGGGAAAATCTACCCCGTCCGTTCTCGAGTTGAAGGAATGAGCTTCAACGAGCAAATCGAGAATGAATACGGCAAAGAAAGCAATGAGCAATCACTTGCCACGCTCATGGCAAAAGTAATCCAGAAACGGCAAAAGGAACTCGATGCGATCGAGCACACGATGCAAGCACTGCTGGCCAAGGCCACCAGAACTGCAAACTACCAATCATTCAAGGAAGAGGGTGATTTGCTTTCCGGGTTTCAGCACTTGATCCTCCCACGCATGGAAAGCATCGAAGTAGATGACTACACCACTGGGGGGAAAAGAACTATCCACCTAGACCCGAAGCTCTCCCCAAGGGAGAACATCGCAGCCTGCTATGCACGTTACCAGAAGGCGAAAGGGACCTGGAACAACAGCATTCAGGAACTGGAGCGGGTGAAAAATGAAAAGATGGCTCTCCTTTCCCGCTACGAGGATGTGCTTAAGAACATCGGAGACGAGAATGTGATGATCCGGAAGCTGCAAAAGGAGCTCAAGGAGGAGACGGCCGACAAGAAGGTATCCACCCCCACCCCGGGACTCACCTTCCACAGCGGGAAGTTCACCATCCTAGTCGGAAGAAACGCAAAGGAGAATGATGCGCTCCTACGCCACCACGTGAAAAGCTATGATTGGTGGATGCATACCCGCGACTGGCCGGGGGGATATGTCTTCATCAAGACGGTGAAAGGAAAGAGCATCCCCCTGGAGGTCATGCTTGATGGTGCCAACCTTGCGCTGCTGTACAGCAAGGGCAAAGGACAGGGGTCCGCGGATCTCTACTACACCCAAGTCAAATACCTGCGCCGGGCAAAGGACGGCCCCCTGGGGCTTGTCATTCCCACTCAGGAGAAGAACTTCTTCGTGAAAGCGGACCAGGCCAGAGTGGACAGAATCATGCAAACAAAGGAGGGAACCGATGACTGAGAGGCCATTTCTGCACATCTTCTATCCCGAACATATCGAGCCTGTAAAGCATGGCGAGCCTACCCTCACGCTTCCTCGCGCGATATTGGTTCCCAATGCCGCATACGACTGGGTGAAGGAGGAGATTCGTGCACCTTACGGACAGATTGCTTTTCCAGGCCCCAAGCTGGTGATTATCCTCACAGCGCTCCACCAGGAGATACAAATGGAGAGCAAGGGACACTTTGCCTTCATCCCCGAGGGGGACTTGTTCTGCCATGCACCACTGTTCGACACGCCCCTGCCCGCATGGATGGAAAGAAATGACTCCTATTTCCACGAAGAACCGGCACCAGAAGAACTGAGTGCGGTATCGCTCGCAAGCTTTCCTTCTGTCCAATTGCTGCCGATACTTGTCGGGAAAGACCTCAATGGAGAGGAATGCCAAAAACTAGCCATGTTCCTCGATAAAGCGATACAAGTCCAACCCGAAACGGTTGTCGTCGGAGCCGTGAACGGCAATGCGCTTGGCACGAGCAAGGCGGCAAACAAGGAGATGGTGCACCTCACGCAACTGCTTCTCTCCGGCAAGCCACTGCTTGAAGCGCTCCATAGCAGGATCATCACCTCAGTCGGAACACCCATTCTGGAATCTCTGAGGAGAAGCAAAAAACTTGACGGACCGTGGCATCTGACCCGTTTCTCGCTCAGAAGCCACCACTATACAACACTCCCGGAGATAATCCCTGAGGAGATTGGACAGTGTGTCTGGCACCTCTCGGGATGGAAAGGAAACTAAGCATGGACTACAAAGACATCGGACCACAAATACTACAGACGGAAATCGACGGAGCCAAAGCCACCTGCATCGTCCTCTCGGAGGCAAGCACCCACCTTCCAGGATATCTCCTCCATGGGCAAAGCCAGACAAGCTACGCATATCAGGATGGAAAGCTATGCGCCATCGCATGGGACGGCATCGCTATTGTGGATGGCAAGCAATGCCTTAGGTTCCCCCCGCTAAAGCTCTATCGGGCATGGGAAATCGCCTCGTCTAACAAAGGAGAGGCGCTAGCATTCGTGAAGGATCTCATCCAATTGCTGATGAAGATGGATGCATCCTTCCTCGCACTGGAGAGTGGCACGATTCCCCTCTGGAGGATGTATGGCCTGGAAGGTGGTGGGGTCTTCCTGCTTCCTCCTCCCCTCTCCAGCGCAATTGAGGCGTGCCTTGGCAAAGAGGAGCGGGAGGCGAGCTTCAACGCATGGGTCCACTACGATTTGCACCGTCCCTACACGTTGATCGACCAGATGGCGCAAATGCTCTATTATGCGGCAACCGGCACCATTCCCCTTGCAAGCGAAGAGGCAAGGGAAGACCATTGCAACATCCTCCCTTTGCGATTGCTGGGAACCAACCTTGATCCAAGGCTCGTGGAGCTTATCGACAACATCCTCCATGCAAAGCTGACACAGCAGAGGGACTTGACCGGGAACCAGAAACCGCAGGAGGCGCTCTCATGGCTGGAAGAGGAGCTTAGTGGATTCTCATGGCCATCGGAGGCAAAAGCGAATCCTGATGAGAAAGCGGTCTCCAGATTCCTTGCCAAACAACACAAAAGGGCTTCCCGACGCCGGTTCTGGAGAAAGAAGGGGTGGATCATCACCACCATTACCCTTGTCGTCCTCGCACTCGGATACTTTACCGGAGGAAGGATAAAGGAAGCTATGACACCCCCCTACACCTACGGAATGGATGACGAGCAAATCATAAGGGAGTACTACATGGGGCAAAGCGAGCTTGATGTGCAAAAGCTTGAGGCAAGTCTTGGAAAGCATGCGAAGAGCCCCGCCCAGATGGAAGTCATGAACCTTTTCGTCAACAGGCAGACAAGGATGGCCTATGAGAACATCACCTCCATCCTGAATGTCAACGACTGGATTGCGGAAGGGAAACCGGCAATAGGCTACTCGCAAGGGGTGTACGGTGTCACCGACGTGACCATTGAGAAGACAGGAAAAGACACCTATTTAGCGAGAAGCACCATCTACTCTCCGTTCGCCTATGACGAGGATGACACAGACAAGCCGAGCGAGAACCACACGCTTGCCTTCGTCTACCGGCAAACGCAAAGATTCTCCTTCACGACAAACAAGAAAGGATGGAGGCTGATAGAAGAAATTGCCAATGTGGAGTACCACAAGAGTGGCGTCATCGAGATTGAGACGAAGCCTGACAAACCCTCTCAAGCAGCTCAAGCGGTAAACGCAGCCTACTCTCTTGCGACTCCACCCAACTGACATCGGCAAAACTTCTGAAAAAGGTCATCTGCCGCTTCGCGTAGAGGCGGCTGTCCCTGATGATGGCATGCTTGATTGAGGGGATGCTGCAATCCCCATCGCGCATTGCGCTAAAGAACTCACGATATCCGATTCCCTGCATCCCCGGCCATTCGGCTTTTGCTCCCCGGGCAAGCAAACCCCTCATCTCCTCAAGAAGACCCTCCTCGAACATCTTCTCAACCCGTATCGCAATCCGATCTTCCAGCTCTTCTTGCGGACGGGAGAGTCCGTAGATGAGTGGCTTCATCCCGTAGCGAGCAGTCGTGCGCGGCTTGAAGGAGGAAAGAGGCTTTCCGCTGGAACGAAAGACTTCCAGCGCACGGGTGATCCGATACTCGTCGTTGGGATGAATGCGCTTTGCGCTTTGCGGGTCGCACTGCTGTAACTGCGCATAGGCCCACTCCAGCCCTTTTTGCTCTGTCTCCCATGCGACACTCTTCCGAATCGCCGCATCGCTTGCAGGCGCTTCGGACAATCCATAGAGGAAATGCTTGAAGTAATATGCGGTTCCACCGCAAAGCACAGGGATTTTCCCCTCAAGGGCGATTTCCCGCACCGCCTGGTCGGCAAGCTCGATGAAACGGGCTACCGAGAACTGGTTCCAAGGATCCTCAACATCAACCAGATAGTGATTGATATATGCTCTAACATCGGCCGACACTTTGGCCGAGCCGATGTCCAGTCCCCGATAGACTTGAATGGAGTCCGCATTGATGACCGCATATCGATTCGGATCCAGACGGGTAAGAAGCTCCGTCTTTCCCACTCCGGTGGGACCGAAGAGGAATACGATATGGGCGAACGGGTTAGTTTTGCTCGAATTTGATTTCGCCATCGACGGCTTTTTCGAGAACAACGCTGACGATTTTCTCGTTTTGCTTCTCGATTTCCTCACCGCCGCAACCAGGTTGGCTGAGAATGTCCGCTTCCTTGATGGCCGCACAGGTCATCTCGTAGACATTTCCCGAATAATCTTCAATTTCTTTCAAAGGGATACTCACGCTCTTCACTCCTTCGCTCGACGTACAGAATGGTACTATATGCAAAAAAACGGAAAGTGTACAGACTCAAGCGCCCAGGCTTTTCGCCATGAAGACAATCAATTGGGCCACTTGAGGTGCGCTGATACGGGTGGTGTCAATCACCAGGTCAGCTACCGCGGTGTCACTGTTGTCGATGCCATAAAGCCGCTTGTAGCGGGCGCTATCATGCGCATCACGACCGGCCGTCTCCTCCATGCGCTGCTCGATGCTGCCACCCTCACGTTTCTGTATGCGGGAGGCCCGCACCTGGGGTGAAGCGGTCAAGTAGACCTTTAAGTCAGCCTCTTTCAGCATCCAGATGGCGAGTCGGCTGCCAAGCACACAATTTTTCTCGCCGAGCGCCATGCTCACCTGCCGCGAATCCACTTCCCTGTCTGGCTCATCACTCCTCTCTGCCAGCTTGCAGAATTCCCAGAACTCCATGCCACGCTCCTTGGCAAGGTTTCTGAACGTGAAATTGACCATTGGGTATCCGAGCATCTGGCTGACGAGGGTGGTGACCGTCGTATTGCCGCACCCGCTCTTGCTGCTGATTGCAATTCTCATTCGATGTTCCTTATTTGCTCGCGGATATTCTCAAGACTGTCCTTCATGCGCACCACTTGCAGGTTCATCTCGACAATCTGGCTCTTGGAACCAATTGTGTTAATCTCCCGATTCATCTCCTGGCAAAGGAAATCCAGCCGTTTGCCAACCGGACCCTCCTCCCCCAATATCCCGTCATAGGCCACTAGGTGCGCCTCGAGGCGCTTGATCTCTTCGTTGATGGTGGCGCGGTTGAGCATGACTGCAACCTCCTGGAGAATCCGGTTCTCGTCGTATTGCTGGTCAGCGAGCATCTCCTCCATGCGGGAGCGGAGATTTGCTGTGAGCATGGCTTCCAATGAGGAAGCATTGGCCTCGATGACACCCAGTCCTTCCCGGACCTGCCTTCCAAGGCGCACCAAGTCCTCGCGGGTTGCCACACCCTCCCTCTTCTTGCTCTCTGAAAATTGCCTAAGCGCCTCATCCAATGCAGCGAAAAGAGCCACCTCGTATCTTCTTCCGTCCTTGTTCCCCTCGGAGGAAAGAAGCCCCTCCTGGGCCAAATAGTCTCCCAGGGAAGGAGGCAAGGCATCACCGCAAATCTCGGCTATCCTGTGAAAGGCATCGTGGTACGCACGCACCGCATTCTCATCCACGGAGAGCACCACATCACTCTTGGTGTCCGCAATGCGTATGGCAATCTCAACATGTCCCCGTTTGGCGACAGCGCTGATTCTCTTGTCGATCTCCATCTCATAGGAGGAGAGGTAGAAAGGCATGACATGCTCGATGTCGAGATACCGGTTGTTGTAGGACTTGACTTCCACTTCCAGATGGAAGCCGTCTTGGCTCACCGCCTGGAATCCATAGCCTGTCATGCTTGTCATAGCTGTTTTTTCCTTTGGGCGATAATCCGCTGTGTCAGAAAGCGGTTATTACCCGCTCCCATGGTAACGAGAATATCCCCTTCCATCAACCAACCGCTGGAGATGGAGACGGCTTCTTCATCATCCACCGCATAGCCCACCGCGCCCAGCTTCCCGTACAAGGTGCGCTCCATGCGCTTTGCAAGGACACATGCAAGCTCCTTCGCGGGATCCTCTCCAACTGGCTTGTCGTTGCGCGCGGAAGCAAAGGTGCTCTCTACCACCACCTTGTCCGCCAAGGAGAGGGATTTGACAAAATCAGGAAACAACGCATTGGTCCTGGATGCAGTGTGCGGGGAGAAAAGCAACATGATCCGCCTTGAAGGATAGCGCAGGCGAAGCGACTGGATTACCATCCGGATCTGGGTGGGATGGTGGGCATAATCATCGACATAGAGCACTCCGTCCTCCTTTGCCATCACCTCCATCCTCCCCACCGTCCCGGGGTAGCGGACGATATCACCCAGCATCCCAAGCAGCAAAGTCGGAAGCACCTCCGCAACAACCAAGGCTCCGTCAGGAAGGTAAAACTTCGGCTCCTTGGCATCAAGCAACATGCATGTGGCAAGAAGGGAGGAGCCCACCATGTCGTCTATCCACTGCTCGCTGAGGGACGGAAGCTCCACATAGGTGGGAAGCAGATTCACGCCATACAGGGTTTTCTGAATACGTCTGATTCCGAATGGCCCGCGATCGGAGAACCCATAGGGAAGCAAGTTGAGGTCGGGACGATGCTCCTTGGCCCATTGGTACAGTTCCCTCGCATGCTTGTCATCGACGCAAATGACCAAAAAGCCCCTTTGGGCAATCTGGCCGACAAACCTCTTAAAACTCTTGCAATAGCTCTTCTCGTCTGGAAAATAGTCTGGATGGTCCCAGTCGATGTTGGTGATGAGTGCGCCACGGCACTGATAGGAGAGGAAATGATCCTTGTACTCGCAGCCCTCAAGGAGGAACGCTTCCCTCCCCTGGTTCGGCATCGCGCTTTTTCCCTGCAGCATGGAGCCGTAAATCCCATAGAAAGGAAACGCCTTCCGCTTTCCCTCTCCGAGGAGGAAAGAAGCCATAGCGCAGCAAGTGGTCTTGCCATGGCTACCTGCCACCACATAGCTCTCCTGCCTTCGCGTCAGAAGCGCAAGGAACTCGTTGTAATCGGAGACTGCCATCCCCATGCTCCTCCCCTTTTGGAGGATGGGAAGAGCAGGGGGGTATGCACTGCTATAAATGACCCTGGTGGCAGATGGAGGAAGCAGAGACTCGTCGAACCCGACATCGACGGGGATTTTGTGGGCGGAAAGAAGCATGTCCGTGCTGAACACACTGGCTTGATCACAGCCACGGACAGGGTACCCCCACTCGGAAAGCAGAACGGCAAGGGAGGCCATCCCCGTCCCCTTGATTCCTACCAGATAGACGTTTTCCATACTCCTCCCCAACGACGAAAAGGGCTCCCTGTTACCAGAGAGTCCCCTTCAAGTCATGAAACCAGCTCAGTTTTCGCTTGAGGCCTTCTCAGCTGCAACCGGTTTGGCACTGGCGGCAACGTTCTTGATATGAGCATCGCAAGCCTTGCAAACATTGACCTTGTTCCCGTCGACCGTCTGCTCATACAGTAGCTTCACACCACTTCTCTTGCAAACCGGGCAGGTCCCACGACCCTGATTCGGGTGTTCTTTTCTGATTCCAGCTCCTCTATGTGCTTTGGACATTTCTATCTCCTTAAACGTGAATTCGTATTGAACATTCCAGACTATACTGGATTGGAGTTTTCACTGTCAAGGGAACGTCAACGTTTGTAGGTGAGCGAAAAGGTCCCTTCCAGCTCCTCTTTCTCCCACTCCCCCCAGTAAACACTGCCGGAGAAGCGGGCATTGGCCGCAATCTCCCAATTCTGCAAGGAGACGACGACTCCGGCAGTTTGAGTTCCCTCCTTCCCGTCCAAGCTGAAAAGCTCTCCCCTCTCGTAGGGTTGCTCCCACCCAGCCATCACATCAATCTGGAAATCGGGGAGCAGTTGCAACTTGAGATCCACTCCCCCCTGGATGGCACATTGCTTCTGGAAAGGATGGACAAATTCCACGGATGCGATACCCTTGAGCAAGTTCAACCGGCTAAGTCGATTGAATGAGGGAGTAGCGAAGGAAACGCCGAAACAAAGGTTCTCCACCAGATCGCTCCCGCTGAAGGAGATGTTACCCTCATCGGAAGCTTCGGCGAACTGGTCGCTGACTACTCCGAATTGAAACCAGGAGAAGTCTGCAAGAGCGCCGAGGGCAGAGACCACCTTGGTCGAGTTTGGCTTGTTCTCATACCTGGAGAAAAAGGTCTGTACCCAAAAATCCGAGAACTCCCTCCCGGATGAGAGAACGATGGAGGATCGTTTCATCGCTGTCTGCGCATGCAACCTGAGCCCGAAGGCCAGCCACTTCCAGTTGTAGGCCCAATCCATCTCCAGATAGGTGTACTTCATGGCGTTGTAGAGCGCATCCTCCCGTTTTTCGAACTCGGTGGCCTGCTCGACAGTAAATCCCATGTGCTTGCCATGGAAGGAGAGCAGCAAACCGCTGAATGGCTCGTGAACATACCCGCTGTCCCCCATCCATATCGCACTCAGCAAGTTCCCCGGGTTGTACACTAGCGTCGCGGGATTGGCGAACATGGTGCCATAGGAGTCAGAGAGCGCTAGTCCCCGAATCCCCATTGAAGCATAACGACCATCCCTCCCGTCACGGGTGGAAGCAAAGAGAACATTTCCTCCGAGAAGCATCAGGAGAAGAAGGGATCTCCTCACAGTACCGCTTGCCTTAATGCCTGGCTCAGCTGGTCGGGGCAGCTTGTCGGACGGAAGCCACACGTGGTTCCCATGAGCAGGTCGGCGATTTCACCCGCCTTGTGACCCTTCACCAAACGAACCAACCCCTTATGGTTGCCATCGCAGCCCCCAACAAAGACGACATCCTGGATGATATCATTGTCATCCAGCACCACGGTGATCTTCCTTGCGCAAATGCCATGCGGCGTAAAGTCAAATGTTTTCATACTCCAGAGAATAGCAAAAACAAGGAGGTGATGGTAGCATGGGGACGTGAAACGGCTGAAGGATCTCGCCCCCGAATGGGACAAAGATGCGCGGGAAGTTACCAAACTCACCTATGACAGCCGACTCTGCGTCCCCGGGTCGGTCTTTTTCGCCTTTGACGGCACGCACACCAAAGGCAGCAACTTCGTGGAGGACGCATTGTCACGAGGCGCCATCGCCATCGTCGCCGACCGGCCGATTCCCCTTCCGGAAAATGTTGCGGCACTGGTGGATGGGAAGGTGCATGGCCGCTTTGCGCGCATGTGCTCCCTCTTTTACGACGAACCGGAGAAGAAGCTCTCCATCATTGGAGTGACCGGCACCGACGGGAAAAGCACGACATGCGATTATCTCTACCAGCTCCTCAAGAAAGCGAAAGTCAGATCCGGTCTTCTCGGGACCGTGGCGATGGATGACGGGAGCGGGTACCATGGCAACCTCGTCCATCAAAGCACCCCGGAAGCAGACACGCTGGAAGCCTTCCTTGCACGATGTGTGAAGCACCATGTAAGCCACGTGGTGCTCGAATGCACCAGCCATGGACTTTCAGACACATATGACAGGCTCCACACGATACATTACGATGGGGCGATAGTCACTACCGTCACAAGAGAGCATCTGGAGTTCCACAAAACAATCGAATCCTACGTGCAAGCCAAGTGCAACCTTGCACGCCGCATCAAACCAGGGGGCTTTCTTGTCTCCACTGTGGCAAACCCCCATCTCGAGGAGTTTCTCGAAGCATTGCCAGTAGATACTGCTTCGTATGTGGCAGGAAGAGATCTTGACGCCACAGTACAAGAAGATGGATCCATCACCTACCGGGGGAAACGATACCCCACCTCCCTGTCATACCCGGTATTGGCAGGCAATGCGCTGCTTGCCGCAATGGCGGCATCCCTCATCCTCCACACCCGGCTTGAAACTGAGCTGGAAAGCCTTGCGAACCTTGCACCAGTTGCTGGACGGATGGTCTCCATTCCCAACCGCCTCGGCCTACGGGTAATCATCGATTATGCGCACACCGAGGATGCATACGAGAAGCTCTTCTCCTATGTTTCCACCGGAAAGGGAAGGATTCTTGCCTGCTTCGGATGCGCGGGAGAAAGGGACCCTTCCAAACGGAGTCCCATGGGAAGAATCGCAAGCCATTACGCAAACGCCATCTTCCTTACCGAGGAGGACCCAAGGAAAGAGCCGGTAGAGAAGATCAACCGTGAAATCCTTCGCGACGCAAAGCCCGTGGAAATCCATGAAATCGAGGACCGGAAGGAAGCAATCCGGACGATGGTGGACCAGGCAAAGAGAGGAGATACGCTCCTCTTCCTCGGGAAAGGGCATGAGTGCACCCAGGAAAAAGGGGGCCTCTCCCTCCCTTGGAACGAGAGGCAGGTGGTGGAAGATGCGCTACGCGTAAAGGAAAGGAGAGAATCTTGACCCATCCACTCTTCTTCCATGTCGACATGGACGCATTCTTCGCAAGCGTGGAGATTCATGACAATCCCTCGCTTCGGGACAAGCCGGTTTTGATCGGCCATGAAGGGAGAAGAAGCGTAGTATCCACCGCAAGCTATGTGGCGCGCCGATATGGCTGCCATAGCGCCATGCCAATGGTGCAGGCCTTGCGACTTTGCCCGAAGGCAATCGTCGTCCATCCACGCATGGAGCGCTACAGCCAGGTGAGCCATCATATCATGGAGATCTTCAGCCATTACAGCGACAAGATTCAGCAAATCTCGATAGACGAAGCGTTTCTCGACATGAGTGGCATCCAGCGGCTCTACAGTAGCGCCAAGGAAGCAGGGTTCAAGCTCAAGGAGGAGGTCAAAAGGGAGACCGGCCTCACCATCAGTGTCGGCATAGCATCCAGCAGGTACATCGCGAAAATGGCAAGCGACTACGACAAGCCGGACGGGCTGTGCCGCGTCGCCCCGGGGAAAGAGCAATTGTTCGTCGATGCACTCGGACTGGAGAAGCTTTGGGGAATCGGGAAAGTGGGAAGGAAGAACCTTGAGAAGCAACACATCCACACCACAGAAGAGCTACGCGGCTACTCCGAGACGGAACTTGCGGGTAAGTTCGGTTCCAGCATGGGGAAGTTCCTCTACCAAGCTTGCCGCGGCATCGATCCCGGCATCTTCCAGACAGAGAGCAAAAGCCACTCAATCAGCACCGAGACGACATTCCTCTACGATGTCTCAAACGGCGAGATACTCAAGCAATACCTGCTCTCCATGAGCCATGAGCTGATGTTCAGAGCCTTGGAGGAGCGGCAGATTGCCCGCACCGTCTTGCTCAAGCTCCGATGGCCGGACTTCACCCTCCACGAAGCCCAAGTCACCCCGGATGGAAACATTCTCAACGCCGAGCAGGTATACGGCTATGCGCTGAAGCTCCTTGCAAGCAGATGGAACGGATGCCCCATCAGGCTTCTCGGCCTGGGACTGGGTGGTTTGTACCAGGGGGAGAGCCCCCTGCAGCAAGAACTTTTCGGCGAAAAGGACGAAAAACACCGCACTTTGGAGAAGGCCATACTGCAGATGCAAAAGAAAGGACAGAAAGTAGTCAAAGCCTCGACGCTCATCAAGCGAACTTGAAATAGGCGACCACGCAAAAAGAAAGAATGATGCGATACCATCCGAACAACTGGAAATCATTCCTGGAAAGATACCTTAGTAACCGGTTGATGACGAAAAGAGAGACTGCGAATGAAACCGCCGTGCCGAACGCAATCAAGGTCCATTCATAGGGGGTAAGGACAAGTCCAAGCTTGAGCAACTTGATCAGCGACGCACCGCACATTGCCGGTATGGCGAGGAAAAAAGAGAACCGGCTCGCCTGATTCCGATCCAAGCCAAGCAGCATGCCCCCGAGTATGGTGGAGCCGCTACGGCTTGTGCCAGGAACCAAGGCCAGTGTTTCAAAAAAACCAATGCAGAGCGCTTTGCCGAAGGGAATCTCCTCAAGCGCATGCACGTTTCCGTCCCTTCCCTTTCTGACACGCTCAAAAAGCACATAGAGAAAGCCATAGAGAGCAAGAGTAAAAGCTACTGTCTGCCAGGTGAAGAGCCGGCTCTCTATCGCGTCATCGAAAAGGAATCCGGCCAAAGCTACAGGAACGGATGCGACAGCGACCTTCAGCCACAACAGCCAGCACTCTCTTTTCTCGCTCGAACTCTTTTGAAAAGAGAAAGGATTAAGCGTATGCCGAAAGAGAATGAGGACGGCAAGGATGGAACCGAGCTGGGTGAGCACCAACATCACATTCCTGCACTCCACGGAGACGGCAAGGGGAAACATTGCATCGAAAAGGATGAGATGGCCGGTACTGCTGACGGGAAGCCACTCCGTAACTCCCTGGATGGCTCCAAGGAGCAAAACCTTCAAGAATTCCATGCCCCATATCGTACAAATCAGCCTCCTTCCCGTCTACCCAAAGAGGAAGAGACGGGATACACTTTCTCGGTATGGGACTCAACATCGTCTTGCTCCAACCGGAAATTCCCCAGAATACAGGCAACATAGCCCGCACCTGCGCAGCGACGGGAGCGACGCTCCATCTGGTGCATCCCCTTGGCTATTCACTCTCCGACAAATACCTGAAACGGGCTGGACTCGACTATTGGCACCTCCTCACCCTCAAGGAGTATCCGGATGACAGGACATTCTTCATGGAGCATCCGTTAAACCAGTGCTATTTCTTCACGAAGAAGGCAGGAACATGCTATGCTGATGTTGCCTATCCGAAAGACACATTCCTGGTGTTCGGACGGGAGAGTGTCGGCCTTGACGAAGATCTTCTGCGGCAAGCACGGAACCGGACACTCCGCATTCCCATGCGAGAGGAAGCCCGATGCCTGAACTTGTCCAACAGCGTCGCCATTGCGACCTATGAATACCTGCGCCAGCACGACTGGAAGGGTCTCATGAAGGCGAACCTTTCGTTCGCCAGGGAGGAAATGTTATGACCATAGGCATTCTCGGATGCGGCAACATGGGTGGAGCCATCGCCCATGCGCTCGTAAACAAAGGAAACTATTGCGTGCTTGCAAGCGACCACACTCCGGACAAAGTGAAAGCCACGGGCGCAACCTTTGCATCGCTGGAGGAAGTACTCGCAAAAAGCGACCTGGTTGTCATCGCCATCAAGCCCCAAGGAATTCCTAGGCTCTACCCCACACTGGCAAAGGCAACGCCGAAAGAGGGATGGATTTCCATCGCGGCAGGAATAGACCTTGCCACGCTGCAGGAGAAGCTTGCCACGAAAAACGTGGTGCGCCTCATGCCCAATATCGCAGCGAAGGTGGGAAAATCGGTCACCGTCCTGTGCGCCAACGCCGAAAGTCCCGAGTCATTGAAGCAACACGCACTTGCCATCTCTTGCTCCTTCGGCACGGTCAGCGAGCTTGACGAATCGCTTCTTGCGGCTTTCACCGGCATCAGCGGCAGTGGCATCGCCTACATGTTCCAGTTGGTGCATGCCATGGCTCTGGGAGGGACCCGCATGGGAATTCCCTACGCAAAAAGCGTTGCGATAGTGAGAGACACGATGGAGAGCGCCACAGCGCTACTTGGCGCGACAGGGAAGAACCCTGTTGAGCTGATGGCAAGCGTATGCTCCGCAGGCGGCACGACGATCGAAGGAGTCGCCGCATTGGAAAGAAACCAATTTACACACGCATTGATCGAGGCTGTCACCGACTGCGCGAACAAAGCCAAGAAGATGTGAGGAGAAAACCATGATAGATTTGAAAGAGCTGAAGCTGCGGCACGACGAAATTGCACAGAACATCAAGAACCGCAACATGAAAGTAGACCTTGATGCGATCATCGCACTTGGCGACAAGCGTTCCTTGGCCATGCAAAAAGGAGACGAGCTGAGGGAGCGACGCAACGAAGTCGCGAAGCAGATGAAAGGGAAGCTGGACCCGGAGACAAGGACAAAGCTCATAGAGGAAGGCAAGCAGCTGAAAGCCAAGATTGCGGAGATTGAGAAAGAGAGCGGCGTTCTGGATGCACAATACCTCGCCCTCGCACGGACGATTCCCAACTACGTGCACCCCAAGGCACCCATCGGAAAGGAAGAGGGGGACAGCACCGCAATCAAGTTCGTGGGAAAACCTCCCCTCTTCGATTTCAAGCCACTGGACCATGTCCAGCTGGGCGAGAAGCTGGATCTGATTGATTTTGACACCGCAACCCAGGTGAGCGGACCGAAATTCTACTATCTGAAAAACCAGGCGGTGCTGCTACAG
>CAVESN010000038.1:0-17477 GCA_963618365.1 Bacteroides uniformis | reverse complement strand
CGGCTGACTCTTCAATCAACCTTAATATCCTCGTTCTTCTTAAATCGGAATTGACCGGCTTCGCCTCACCCCTGTCCGGAGTGCCAAGCCCGCCTTCTTCGTCTCTTCCCTCTTCCCCTCTCGCTTTACTCGGTTCAAAAAACCGCTTTTCATCAAAGCGCTCATGCAGAGTATCTCAGACTCAATTTTTAGTCAAGAACAAATTTATCGAAATTTATCACCGATAACAGGGATTCTCCCCTATTTCCTTGCTCTCAATCAGCATCTTTTCCCCATTTCATCCCCAAATATTCCAAGTCGCTGGCAAGCCGACTCAATGTATTTGTCATTCGCACTGCCTCTTTTGCGGAGAGATGTTCCTTCTTTGCCTGCTGCTGGAGTGTTTGTATCAATCTTTCCAATTGTGTGTGCTGGCGGTCCAAGGAGGAGACGGCTTCCTCCAGCTCCCTTTGATACGGAAGCTTGCCTGGCACGAAGCGGGCGCCTTTCGGGAGGCTTGCCTCATCAAGAAGGTCAAACCTTTCCAGCATCTTTGGCGCATACGCCTTGATTCCCAGCTTCTCTCCCACATAGCTGGCAAATGCGATTGCGCTCTCCTCTTCCCCATGGTTCACAAAGATGTACCTCGGCATCTTGCTGAGGTTTTGGATCCAGCGGACCAAGCCATTGCGGTCCGCATGGCCACTGATCCCTTTCAAGGAACGAATCTCGCAATTCACATCAACCTGCTCTCCAAAGAGCGTTACATGGCGCGCACCATCGATGATGGATCGGCCCACCGTCCCGGGCGCCTGGAACCCGGTGAAGATCACCATGCACTCCTTGCGCCACAAGTTGTGCTTCAAATGGTGCCGTATGCGTCCCGCCTCGCACATGCCGCTCGCACTGATGATGACGCAGCTTCCCTCCCGGAAGTTCAACTCCTTGCTCTCGGCACTATCGGTGATGGTAATGAGGCCCGGAAACACCAAAGGGTTAATTCCCTTCTCCACAAGAGCCATGGCCTCACTATCATAGTATCCCTCCACATTCGAGGCGAACACTCCTGTTGCCTTCACGGAAAGGGGGCTGTCCACAAACACGGGAAGCTCCTTCAGCTCCGGGCAAAGCCTGTTGGTAACAATCAACCGGAAAAGGTAAAGCAGCTCTTGCGTCCTTCCCACGGAGAATGCGGGAATCACCACATTGCCACCACGCGCGAAAGTGCGACTGACCCAGCCAGCAAGCGTCTTCGCCCTGACGATATTGGGAATGTTGTTCCCCACCGCCCCGGCAGGAAGCTCGTGCAAGCGGTTGCCATATGTGGACTCGATCAGCACATAGTCCGCTCCCTCAATCGGCTGAGGATTCTTAATCAATGGCTGGTCAAGGTTTCCCACATCTCCGCTGGCAATCAATTTCCGACGCTCAGAACCCTCCTCAAGCCAGATTTCGATGCAGGAGCTTCCAAGCATGTGCCCCGCATCATTGAATCGGAAAGAGACATGCTTGTTCAAACGAATGGTCTCCCCGTAGGACGCATTCTTAAAACGGAGCATGGTCTCATCCGCATCATCTGCCGTATAGAGAGGAACAACCTCCCTCCCGCCACCACGACGCGCCTTGCGGTTTTTCCACTCAGCCTCCATTTCCTGGATATGGGCACTGTCATGCAGCATGATGTCGCACAAATCGCCAGTGGCCTTCGTGGCCCAGATGTTTCCGCGAAACCCCTCTTTGACCAATAGCGGCAGCCACCCGCTATGGTCGATATGGGCATGCGTCAACAAAACCGCATCAACCACACTGGCCTTGAACATAAGGCCCGCCATCTCTTTCTCGTCGTTTCCCTGAGGCATCCCGCAATCGATCAGCAGGGAATGTCCAGCGCAATGCACAAGGGTGCAACTCCCCGTCACATGCCTCGCAGCTCCGATAAAGGTAATCTTCATACCGCACCTCTGACCGAAATTGTAACACATCCAGCCGTCCCCAACCCCACCATATCGAAGTTGTCCTTCAACAAATTGTGGTGTATCATTTCCCTCATGGATGCAAACAGAAGCAAGAACCTGGAGATGCAGGTCAAACGAACCATCGAAGCGTTGGGGAAAAACCATATACAAGCCACCTTCATCCCCCAGATGGAGGATGTGGTTCCCGTGGTGCGCTCATTGATGGAAAAAGGATCAAGCTGCGCCGTGGGCGGGTCGGTCAGCCTGTTTGAAAGCAAAGTGATCGACCTCCTCAAAAGCGGCGACTATGACTTCAAGAACCGCTATGCCGCGAAAAACCAGGAGGAGCTGGAAGCCACCTGGTATGCGAGTTTCACAGTGGACACGTTTCTGGCGAGCGCCAATGCAGTCACCGAACACGGGGAGCTCTACCTGGTCGACGGGAGAGGCACCCGCATCGCACCGGTAATCTTCGGGCCCAAGCAGGTCATACTCATCTGCTCGACCGACAAGATTGTCCCAGATCTCGCAAGTGCGGTTGTCAGAGTCAAGGAAGTGGCAGCACCTGCGAATGTGCTACACTTCGACAAAAACACGGTCTGCGCAAAGAAAGGGCGCTGCATGAGCCCCGTCTGCGACAGCAGGAACCTGATGGCGCTGAGTGCGGGAGCATGCGAGCAGACCATCTGCCGCAGCTATCTGGTGCTCAGCAACCAGATGATTCCGAATCGAATCAAGGTGTTGTTTGTGCCACAGCAAATAGGATATTAATCATCCGAAAGGAAAGGAGAAACAAAAATGGTGTATGATTTCGTCTACTACACGCCCACCAAGGTGGTGTTTGGAAAGGACAAGGTCAACGAGACAGGAAAGCTACTGAAGGAGTTCGGGGCGAAGAAAGTCCTGATCCACTATGGCAGCCACCATGCCGTCAAGAGCGGACTGATTGCAAAAGTCGAGCAGTTGCTCAAGGCAGAGGGCATCGAGTTTGTCGAGCTCGGGGGTGTGGTGCCCAACCCCCGCATCTCCCTTGCAAGGGAAGGTGTCGCACTGTGCAAGAAAGAGCATGTCGATTTCCTCCTTGCCGTAGGGGGAGGCTCGGTCATCGACTCCTGCAAAGCAATCGGCTATGCGCTCTTCAGCGATTGCGACCCCTGGGATTTCTATGCTGGCAAGCGCCAGCCCGAGGGTTGCTACCCGATCGGAACCGTTCTCACCATCGCGGCGGCAGGCAGCGAGATGAGCGACTCTTCCGTCCTCACCAACGAGGAGGGATGGCTGAAGAGAGGAGTCAACAGCGACTACTCCCGCTGCAAGTTCGCAATCGAGGACCCCATGCTCACCATGTCGCTACCCGCCTACCAGACCTCCTGTGGCGTCACTGACATACTGATGCACACAATGGAGCGCTATTTCTGCCATGCACAGGGATCTCCCCTTACCGACGAGATTGCCGAAGGGATCATGAGAGCGGTGAAGAATGCAGGACTTACCTTGGTCAAGAACCCGCAGGACTACGAGGCTAGGGCCGTGGTGATGTTCGGATCCTCTCTCTCCCACAACAACCTGACCGCCATGGGAAACGCCAGCAGGGGAGACTGGGCATGCCACCAGCTGGAGCACGAGCTTGGAGGAATGTTCGATTGCGCTCATGGCGCAGGACTTGCCGCCATCTGGCCTACTTGGGCACGCTATGTGCAGAAGCAGAACCCAGAGCGCTTCGTCGAATTTGGAAAGAAGGTCTTCGGCATTGATGCAACATGCCCGGAAGACACAATCCAGGCGGTTGAAAGCTTCTACAGGGAGATTGGGATGCCCACCAACATGAAGGAGCTTGGAGTCAACCCCACCGAAGAGCAAATCGACGAGCTGACCAAGAAGGCTACCAACTTCGGAGGTCGCACCCTTGGAGACTTCATGGTGCTCCACGAAAAAGAGATCCACGACATCTTCTCCCAGGCCAGAGGCTGAAAAGAAGCGTGCTGAACGCACAAAGGCGCCGGTTTTTCCGGCGCCTTGCTTTTCCTGTCATCGAATCAGTTTTCAGAGAAAAGGGAGAAGACCTCATCCGCGCTCTTTGCGGCCAAAAGCATCTTCCTCATCACTGGCGAAGAGCAGGAACGGGCGATGGAGGCAAGCAGCTCCACGTGGGCTCCTGCCTCGTTCTGCGGTGCAAGCACTAGGAAAAAGAGGTTTGCAGGCTTTCCGTCAGAGGAGCCGAAGTCGATGGGCACCTTGCTGATACCCACCACCACGCGCACATGTTTCATCCAAGAGAGCTTCGCATGGGGGATTGCCACACCCTCACCGATTCCTGTCGAGCCAAGAAGCTCCCGGTCAAGGACTGCATTCAGGATAGCCTCCCGCTTTTCGGGAGTATACTCTTTATCGAGGGCAAGCGTATCTACCAGCTCGGCTATCACCGAACGCTTGTCCGTGCTAAGCAATGGTATCTTGATCAGATCCTTTTCTATCACTTCTCCAAGATGCATCGGCACCTCCTATCGTATCGAATCAAACTCTTGCCAGAGGTCGTCATCCTTGACCACCAAAACAGGGCACGGGCAGGAACGCATCATCCTGTCCGTCTCGGAGGAGAGTTCCTCCCGACGGCTTCGGATCTGCGTCACTCCGCCGACTACCAAGAGGTCCGCCTTCCTTTCCTTGAGCAGCTTGACCACCTCGGAATGAACCGTTCCCTCGAACGAAACTGTCTCCATCTCGACGTTCTTCTGCTCGGCAAGCCGCTTTGCGTGCCTGAGATACCTGACGGAATCGCCTTGAAGCTCCTTCTGGTACTGGATGCGCTCTGCACTCACAAAGATACCCGCATGGACCAATTCATTCAACGCCCTCATGTTCACCACGGAGACAGCGATGAGCTTCGCATTGTTCTGCCTGGCAAGCAGTATGGAATACATGATGGCATTCAAGGCATCCTCGGAACCATCCACATAGACCACAATCGTCTTAAACGGCACCCCCATTACGAACCTCCTTCTCCACGTGCGAGACCACCAAGTGCCCACCCTGAGCCTTACCCCTGTTCGCACCCTCCATCCTGTCCTTGACAACCTTGAGCAGGATGAAGTTCTCGCGCTCTGCCTCCTCGATGCGCCCACGCATAAACACAATGGTCTCCTCGTCGTTCGGGATGACAATCTTCTCCAATGCATTCACCTTCCGGATTGTCTTCTTGACCTCTTTCGCAAGGCGCATGATGGAGATTTTCAACTCGGCAAGCTTTCCCATCAGCCGGAGGGCATCCCTATACTTCCCGATAGTGAGTTCGCTGATGAAGCTTGTCCCTTCGCTGGAAAAATAAGGGCTGTGGTCGGTGAAGGTGGTCTCAACCTTGGGCAGGGAGACTCCCATCACCTTGCGGCTTCCCACCTCGACAGAATAATCGATGTTGACTGCCCCACCAAGGTTTGCCACTTTCAAGCGGCCCATGTGCATGATGGACTCGACAAGGCTGTCATGGGCGCTCTTGAGTGCATCCTGCACCCTGCTTTGGTAATCCACAGCCTGGTCCACCAAGGTCAGAAGCTCCACCACCAGAATCGAACGCTTCTGGTCAAGTAGCTCGTGCCCCAGCCTCGCAAACTGCAGGTCCTCGGTCAGCTTCATCAAGTTGCTCCTCGTGGGAGCAAGCATCGTGTTCAAAGCTCCATCCCCCTATTTCCCATAGTGCTCCCCGATCTCTTCTTCGGTAAGCCGCGCCAGCTCCTCGCTGGGAAGCTTGCCCAAAGCCTTCCACCCCAGGTCCAGCGTCTCCTCAATCGACCGGTCTTCGGTAAATGACTGGTTGATGAACTTCTGCTCGAAGAACTCGCCGAACTCAAGATACTGGTGATCCAAGGATGTGAGCTCCTCCTCGCCGATGACACTTGCAAGGTTCTGCACCTCCTTCACGTGGCTGTAGGAGGCGAACAGCTGATTGGAAAGGTGCGGATGGTCCGCTCTCGTCATTCCTTCCCCGATGCCATCCTTCATCAGCCTTGAAAGACTGGGCAGGGGATTGATGGGAGGATAGATGCCACGGCTGTGCATGCTCCTGTCAAATACTATCTGCCCTTCGGTGATATATCCGGTAAGGTCGGGAACCGGATGGCTGATGTCGTCATTGGGCATAGTGAGAATCGGCAGCTGGGTAATCGAACCAGTGCGTCCCACGATTTTCCCTGACCGCTCGTAAATCTCCGACAGGTTGGAGTACAGATATCCGGGATACCCCTTCCGGGAAGGAATCTCGCCACGCATCGTGCTGATTTCGCGAAGGCTCTCGCAATAGTTGGTCATGTCGGTCATAATCACGAGTACCTGCTTGCCTTTTTCAAAGGCAAGATACTCAGCAAGCGTCAATGCTGTCTTGGGAGTAATGGTCCTCTCAATCGACGGATCATCAGCCAGGGAGAGGAAGAGTGCGACGTTGTCTAGCACTCCCGTCTCCTCAAACGAGTCGATGAAAAACCGCGCAACATCATACTTGACACCCATGGCCGCGAAGACTATGCAGAAATCCCCAGCATTTCCCCTCACTTTCGCCTGACGCGCAATCTGCGCGGCAAGCTGGTTGTGGGAAAGGCCGTTTCCACTGAAGATGGGAAGCTTCTGTCCCTGAATCAGGGTGGCCATGCCATCGATGACCGAAACACCGGTCTGGATGAAGTCGCGGGGATATTCGCGTGCGGTGGGATTGATGGCAGATCCATTCACATCTCGCTCAAAGGCACCCTCAGGCATGGCCGACCCATCCCTGCTTCTGCCAAGTCCGTTCATTACCCGACCCAGCATCCTCTCGCTCACACCGAGCGTCAGGGGCTCTCCCATGAAGCGCATCCCCGTACCAGGAAGGTCAAGACCATCGGTGCCCTCGAATACCTGGACGCACACCACATCATCGCTTGTGTCCAGGACCTGTCCCGCCTTTCTCTTTCCATCAGACCCCTGAATCTCCACAAGCTCACCATATCCGATGGGATGGGTGCCTCTCATGAAGACCAGAGGACCATCAATCTTGCTTGCGCCACGATACAATCGGCCGCTGAGCAGCCTGCGGTCAGACTGCGCAAGCAACGTGTCACGATTTGTCATCGTATATCCCTCCCAGTTGGTCAATCGCACGCTCAAGCTTCAACGTGAGGCGCTCAATGCTAGCGGCATCATCGTTAGTGACGCTAAAGCGCATGCGCGTCATCTCCTGCACCGCGCCAAGGCGGCTCAGCTTCGCCATCGGGACTCCCTTGGCTATCGCCTCGGCCCCCTTATGGTAGTAATCGAGGATGATGGAGAGCATCCGCATCTGTTTCTGGATTGAGCAATAGCGGTCAATCTCGTCAAAAGCGTTCTGCTGGAGGAACGCAGTCTTGAACAAAGAGCAAACTGCAAGAAGGAAGTTTTGAGAATCGGGAAGCGCGTCCGGACCGACCAGCTTGACAATCTGCTGGAGTCTCACCTCTTTCTGAAGAAGCTCCATGATTTCCTGTCGCATGGAAGACCAAGCTCCTCCGCTCTTCTCATCCCACCACTCTCTCACATCAGGCAAATACTCGCTGTAACTGTCAATCCAGCTGATTGCGGGGTAATGCCTGGCACTTGCCAAAGCCCGGTCAAGAGCCCAGAAGCAGCGTACAAACCGCTTGGTATGCTGGGTGACAGGCTCGGAGAAATCTCCTCCCGGCGGAGACACCGCTCCGATAATGGACACCGAACCCTCCTTGTCGGAGAGGGTTTTCATATAGCCGGCCCTTTCATAGAACTGGGCGATACGGGTGGGAAGATAGGCGGGAAAACCTTCTTCCGCCGGCATCTCCTCCATGCGTCCTGAAAGCTCACGAAGCGCCTCGGCCCACCTGCTGGTGGAATCGGCCATAATGGCGACCTGGTAGCCCATATCCCGGTAGTACTCGGCCATGGTCACCCCGGTATAGATGGAAGCTTCACGGGCGGAAACAGGCATGTTTGAGGTGTTGGCTATCAGGATGGTTCTCTCCATCAAGCTTCTGCCCGTACGTGGATCGACGAGCTGGGGGAACTCCCGGAGCACGTCCGTCATCTCGTTTCCTCTCTCTCCGCATCCTATGTAGACAATGATGTCAGCATCGCACCACTGCGCGATGGAGTGCTGCGTCATGGTCTTTCCCGTGCCAAATCCGCCGGGGATGGCGACAGTGCCACCCTTGGGAAGAGGGAAAAGGGTGTCTATCACACGCAGCCCCGTGATGAGAGGAAGGCGAAGCGGCAAACGCTCCCCTACCGGGCGGGGGAGACGGATCGGCCACTTCTGTGAGAGTGTGAGATGCACTTCCTTTCCTGTGGTGGCAGTATAAGTGAGGATCGTATCCTCCACCGTATACTCCCCTTCCCCGGCAACAAAAACGACCTTTCCCTCCGGGTTCTCCGGAGGAACCATGATCTTGTGGGAGACGCGCTCAGTCTCCTGAACGGAACCGACAATCTGTCCCGAATGCACAGTAGCGCCACATTCCACCTCCGGAATGAAATGCCACTTCTTCCCATGGTCAATCGCAGGGAAGGAGAGTCCCCTGCCGATGAAGGCGCCGCTGGATTGCATGAGCTTTTCAAGCGGACGCTGGATGCCGTCATAGATGGAACCGATCAACCCGGGGCCGAGCTCGCACGAAAGGCTTGCTCCGCTTCCATAGACATTGTCTCCCGGGCAGATACCGGTCGCATCCTCGTATACCTGGACAGTCGCCTCCTCATCGAAGAGCTTGATGACCTCTCCGACGAGTTGCGCCTCCCCGATGCGGACCATCTCCATCATCTTGGCGTCATGGACTTCCTTCAAGGTGATGACCGGGCCGTTCACCCGCTTTACCTTTCCAACTATTCTGCGTTCCATGTATGTTCCTGAACCATAGTCCTGATTTCGCGGTCAAGGCGCCTGAGTCTGACGTCAACCTGGTTGTTAAAGGATATCTTGCCATCCATGCTGGAGAGCACCACGCCAATCTCCCTCACATAGCGGTCGTCCAAGACAAGATGAACGTTGCTGCCGCATGCCTTCTTCACCAAGAGCTCAGCTTCCCGGAGCATCGGCTCATCCACCGGCGCCAAAGGGGAAAAAGCCACTTTGGCTTCCTTCAAATCAAGGCCGATGGCCGCCTCTGCGATCCACCATGTCAGATAAGTGCTGAAATCCTTGCTTTTGGCTTCTTCGCGAATCTTGCTTGAGACCCGGTCCATCACCATCCGGTAGGATTGGTCAATCCGCTTCAGCTGCGCTTTCCTCTTTGCGCTGGCAAGCGCCGCATCCAAGCGGAAACGAACCTGCCGCATGCGGTCCTGATGCTCCCCGTCTGCAAGGGAAACTTGCTGCTGGGCCCTCTCTTTCGCATCCGCCTCGATGCGCGCAACCTGAGCCACGGCATCCCTAGTGTATGCGTCCGCCTTCTTTTGCGACTCGGAAACAATCCCGTCCAGCAAGAGGTTTTTGGTTTGCTCCATCATCTCAATCCTTCATTAAAGCGAGACACCAATGGCTTGATTGACCATTTCCCGCAAGTCTCTGCCCTTGCCTTCCTTCCCTATTGCAGGAATTTCCACGACAAGAGGGAAGCTTTCGGAGAACAGGTACCTGTCCACCGTAGCGCGAATCATCTCCGCCACATCCTCGGTGATGATGATGATTCCGTACTCCTTGTCCCCAAGGGCATTCTCCCAGGCGTTCTTCGCCTCGAGAGGAGTTGTCGCCTGCGTACCGGAGACACCGACAAGGGAGAATCCCAGCACGGTGTCCTGGTCGCCGATGACGTAATATTGCATTTCTCAGACCTTTCCGAGAATCATCAATGCGGTGATGAAGCCGAAGACAACGAGACCCTCCGCAAGCGCGATGAAGATCAAGGCCTGGCTTGCAATCTCCGGCCTCTCGCTGATTGCCCCCATCGCGGCGCTGCCAACTTTTCCGATAGCCATGCCCGCGGCAAAGGCACCGATACCGAACGCAACCGCGGCGGCAAGGCAGACAAGCGCCACATTGTAGTCGACCGCCTGGATGCTCTGAGCACCCTCGGCGAACAATGCGCAGCAGCTTACCATCATCACCATGGTGGCAGCCACCATTTTCTTCCCAATCTTTCTCAAACCGGTCATAACGACCCTCCTGATCAATACAGTAAATTTTTGTACATCATTTCAAGGCAACGGGCTCGTACGCGACACCCTTGCCTGAGAAATACCTGCTGAAGAACTCATAATAGTTGAGACGCAGCGCCTGAATACCGGCGGAGAGCCCCTCAAGGACAATCACCAACACATTCCCAAGCACATAGATGGCTACCCCTCCGAAGCCTCCCACCATCCTGCTCAAGGAGTAAAAGCTTGTCATCAAGCATACATGCGCGATTCCCAGCCCTGCGACACGCATGAAGCTCAAGGTATTGGACATGTATCCGCAAAAGATTTCAAGCACGTCCACAAGCCACTCCATGAACGAGTCCATGCACACCTGGGAACCGCTCTTCTTTGTCCCTCCCTCCCTCACGGAAAGGAAATAACCGATAAAGCCACGCGCGAAAAGAAGGCACAGGGAGATGGCGATCACCGGCATGACAATGGGGTTGGAGGGAAATGAGCGGTAACCGCTGGAAGCAAACCCGAATCCAAGGTAGAGGCCGATGGCGAAAAGTAGCCCGCCAATCAAGCCGTTCTTGTCGAGGATCAATGCCAGCCAAGCTTTCTTGCGGAACAAATTGATCCAGTTGAGCACGAGGCCAGTGTAGATGACGATGATCCCGAACTTGATGGTAACGCCCAAAATTCCGTAGACATCACTGATTGCGGAACCTTGGGGAGCCTCCCCATTGACCACCGCATCGAAATTGAACCAAATGGCAGGGAAAAGGGAAAAACCGAAACAGGAGCCGAACAAGGCGCCTCCGACCATGCTTGCAAAGCCTAGCCACAGCAGCAATTCGCTGGTGCCACGGCTGATCATGCCATCCTTCAGCTGGGGATTACGCTTGTAATGCCAAAGGGAATAAATGGCGTAGAGCAGCAACACGAGCCCCTGCCCGACATCCGCGAACATCAGCGCAAACATGCTCAGGTACGCAACCATCACGAAGGGTGTCGGATTGACCGAGCCATACTCCGGCGTTCCGTAGTTCTGGACGATTCTACTGAAAGGCAACATGGCTTTCGGGGAAGTGACCTGGACAGGCACATCACTGCGGGGCACACAATCAGCCTCGGTCCATTCGATGACGCACTGCCCGTCGCTTGCCTTGAAGATAGCCTTGTGCACCTCCTCGGACCTCTCGCTCGGCACCCAGCCGCTGAAGAGAGTAGTGTTGCGGGTATAGGAAAAATAGCTCCTGATCTGATCGCAAAGCTCATTGAGCTTCAGGTTTGTCCATGCATCGTCAAGCGCCTTCTCATTGGCTGAGATGACGGCGCTCACCTTTGCCTGCACCTCATCCCGCCGACCCTTGGCATCCTTCATCTCTTTGTCGATTGCCGCTGATGCGTCACTCAAGGCGCTACGCTGCAAAGATGCATCGCTGCTCTCAATCCAGTCGAACTTATCCATTAGCGGATTCACTTGCGCGGCGTCACGGCGAAGCGTCAAGCTGACATGCATTTTTGCATCGCTGGAGCTTGGCACAACAACCGCGCCAAAGGATGCAAGCTTTCCTGCCAGTTCATCCATGTCACCCCGGCCTGGGTGGCCTACGCGCAAATCGAGATAGGAGTACCTCGCTTCCGCGATGTAGCGCTGCATCTCCTCCAAACCCAAAAGCTCCTGGTTGCACGCACGCTGAGCCTGTTTGAGCTGGTCAAGCTTGACTGCTATGGTGTCAAGGAGCCTGCGGTAACTCTCCATGTCAGGCTTGTGCAAAGCCTCCACATCAAGCTTTTCCGCCTGGGGAACCGACCGACCACCCTGACGAAGCACCATCTCGATGCGGTGACGCATATCCTCAAGCGCGGAACGGGTTACGAAGGATGGACGAAAAGAGAGCTTCTCCATCTGCTTTGGGTCAAGCGTGTCCAGATGGACGAAGTCCATGACCCCGAGTGCGAGCAGGGATTTGACCACCTCATCGCTTTTTTGCTCAAGAACGACAGCTGTCAGCAGCCTCATCGGCTTGGTGAACAAGTTCATCCTACAACCTCCCTTATCTTCTCTTCCGTATACCCATAGTACTTGCCATTGAGAATTGAACGGATCTGCATGTTCTCCCGCCGGTAGAGATAAAGGTATGACAACACGACACCGATGGAGAATGGATTCCTGCTCAAGAGCGCAAGATATTCCTTCTCTCTCTCGCCAGCAAGATAATTCTCAAGGCGAAGTGTCTCGGCAGCCAGCGCATCCTCCGCATGGGACGAATCCTTGTAGCGCTCCACAATCTGGCGGATATCATCCGCCACCTGGGGGAACACCTTCCTGACCATCGGCATAGGATCACGCACCTCGGCAGGAGAAGCGATATAGGTTTTACACTCCTTGCTCGCAAAAAGCTTTCCCCATGGGAGAATCACCGTGGTAAGTCTCTTTGCATCCATATGGTAATAGCGCCCGAAACGGATTAAACGTAGCAAATTCTTCAGGTCGAAGTCATGAAAGAACAGGTTGAGCGCAATCTTGCGGTCCTCCCCGCCAAGCCTTGAGGCCGCATCCACCATCTGAGAGTACCATACCTTGTCCATCGCAGTCTCAAGGTCAAAAAGCCCCTTCTCCCGAATCGACTCCTGGGTAAAGGAGCGAAGCACCGGCTCATAGGTTGTACCCTTGACGGCTTCCACCACAAAAGACCAATCGGTTGCATTGATCATGGCTGTCCAGTTGATATCCTGGCAGATTTTATCCTTATAGAGATACGCGCTTCTGTACCTGATTGAATGCATCCTCATCACACTGCTGTACCACAGGCGGATAGTGTTCTTCAGGTTCTCTTCCTCATCACGTCCGAGCTCGCTAAGCACAAAGGAGGCAAGGGCAGGGTCCACCATGGAGGCGATTTCCTGATACGCCACAATCTCCCCCTTCATCAATGCGGCACCGACTTCCTGCAAGTCACCGGTCTTGTCATACACTTCGGCAACCGGCGCAAATCCGGTTTCGCGCAAGCATCCGATAGCTTCCACCAGCGTGGGGGCCTTGAGCATGTCGGGAATCAGGGAAGAGGTACGGATGATGCCGATACGGGCACGAAGCTTCGCATTCAAGAAACCATAGCGGTCGACCGAGTTCATGCTTCCTTCTTTGGGGAGAAAATTTCCGAAGCGCACATTCTCCGGACAATCTTGTCCGCAAGCGCATCCGCTTCCTGAAAAGAGATCGACACGCTCGTATCCAGAGTGGAAATGTATGCATCCAGAGTGGACTTCGCCTCAGATTCTGCCTTCTCCAGCTCCTTGCGGTCAGCCTCGCGCTTCGCATTCACCGCATCCCGCACATATTGGTTGGCCTTGTCTTGGGCAGCAATCACCATCTCACGACTTTTGGATTGCGCTTCCTGCTCCAATTTCTGTGCATGTTCTTCCACAGAAAGAATCTCACTGATCACATCGTTCTGCATGTAAGACTTCCTTCGTTTCAATCCACCCCTATCATGGGAATAAGCCATTCCAAAGTCAAGTCACATAGCTTTCCCAAAGGGAATCTCCTCTGAAGGAGGAAAGAGAATGTCCCAGAACGTTCTTTCGTCAAATAGCTGCTGCACCTCCACCTTGAGCACATGGTCATATCCCTCCACTTTTTCCTCTTCATATGGACCAAAGGCGGAGATTGGACAGAGGGATGCGACATTCAAGTTCTTCTTTTCCATGGCAGGCACCTCTAGCCGCACCAGTATCCACCCTCCACCCTCCTTCCTGAGGTCAAACGCATAGGATCCCGGCTCTACGCCGGAGAGGATGAACCTCCCCTGCTGGTCGGTGAACAGGTAGAGATCCGCATCAAGCTCAAGAATCCCTCCATCAGCACGGTATACGGGAGAGGAGTGTTGGGAAAGTGGCTTACCATCCTCCCCATAGATGAGCCCGCTCACCGTGTAGGTCTCCCTCGGCTTCACATGGACGACATAGGCGCTTCTTACCCTGGGAGTAAATGTGTACAAACGGGAAGACGCCATAAAAAAGTCGTCTCCCCCTAAAAAGAGTGCAACGCTGGTTTGCACATAGGGAGCGAAGGACCCATAGACAAAGGACCCGAAGTGACGGGGAACCACGACAGGGCTCGTCTCCATCGAGCGGGAGAGGCTGATTTGGGTTTTTGCGGGCAAAAGACGGGGTTTGACAATCAGGAACTGATCACCCACCGTCCGGGAAAGACCCAGCACTCCGTCAGCGAAAACAAGCGTAGTCGAGAGGTTCACACTGGTGCTTAGCCGTTCGAATTCCCGCGACAATTGCTGACGCACCGAAAGCGCATAGCTTTTACCAGTATGCAGGTAGGACCCAAAGAGCGAACCCTCCTTCCAGGAGCCGCCGAAAGGAAAGGCGGAGAGCGAGAGGTTCAAGCTGTCTTTACCAGTCGGCCTGTAGGAGAAGGATGCGCTGCCGCTCACGCGATCCTTTGCGCTGGTAGCAAGACTAGTGGTGAGGCTGCTTCTGCCTCCCAAGGTGTAGCTTGCGCTCACACTTCCGGCAAAATCCACCTTGTCAGGACGGGAAGATTGCACACCAACAGTCGCACTGGCGCTGAACGAAAAACCCTTGAAGGGTGATGCTCCCGTAGAGAGGCTCACGCTCCAGAGGGGACGAGTCTCTCCCCACGTGTAGGAAAGTGAACCGGAAAGGCTGTAACGCAAACGGGTAATGAGACCCTTGCCAGAATAGCTGAAGGAGCCAGTCAGGTTTTGCGCTATGTCGCGATGGCCAGCATGGGCGCTTTGTGCCGGAGCATCATACATAAAGGTCAACGAAAGGCTTTCTCCCCGCAAAAACCGATTGTTGAATTTGTGAGTAAGCGAAGCGGTCAGGACCGGGCTCTTGTACGCTTCATCCATCTTGCCCGTGCCTTGCAGCTGCGTGGTCCCCAGAACGTTTGCCCAAAGCCCCGTCACGGAACCGTAAAAAATGCCGGGAGTGAATGAGAAATCGCTCGAGAGTGTAAAGCTGTCTGCGATTCCTGTGCTTTGCCAGAAGCGTGCGCTAGCATATTCTGGGTAGAACGATGCCCATTTACGGCGAAGCGGATCATAGTACCGAAAATCCCCCGCATCGCTTTTCCTTTCGGTCAGCGCCTTGGGCATGCTGAGCGCAAAGCCCCATGTCGCCTCCCCTTTCACCATCAGTCTCGTATCATAGGAGGCCTCCAGCCTGGTCACCTCTGGCTCCTGCGGCCTGGAATCAGGATAGAGGTAGATCGTGATCTTGTTATGCCCCTGCGCAAAGACAAAATCCTTCAAGCGGTAGGTGCCTGGCTGCAAATGGCGTGAGAAAAGCAAATGCTTATGCCCCTCTAGTTCCTCCCTGGTTGGCTTGGTCGGCAAATCATTCTCTTCCCGATTGTTCAGGAAGATATAGATGGTCGAGCTTTCCAGCACACTGATTGTATGGGAGTACCGGCTAGAGGGTGCGCCCTTGCCCCCAAATCCGTATTGCTTCTCAAGCGAGAAGCCGATGTTGGTGGATATCCCCGAAACCGAGGAGGACCTCTCGCTGAGATTGCTTCCCACCGAACCGAAGGAGAATCGCTCCCCCTTCTCCTCAAACTCACGGAAAGCGACCCAGTTTCCTATCTGGTACTCCCATTTCCCCAAGCTTTCAGGATCCGGATTGTAAAGCGAGAAAGAGAAATCCAAGGCGATATTGCAAAAGGAGAGCTTGTTCGCCACATGCCAGCTGACCGAGCGGCCCAACAGCCTGTCAAGGGAGGAAGGATAGGAGAGCGAGCCATACAAGTTCATGGCCGCGACCCAGGCAAAGAGCGCGCCATCCAGCTCTTCGGCTCCTTCCATTACATATTGCTCCCCCGTCCTATGGCCTCTGGGCGAGACGCTCAGGCTACGTAATGCATAGTCCCCGAAAGGGATGCTCACGTAAAGAGAAAAGGATGCATCATCAAAGATACACGTGACATTCCGTAGCGCAAGGTCCTCGAACGAAAGATACTCCAGACCATCACCAAACAAGCGGTGGTACGCCTGCTGTGTCAAATCTGATCCGACCATCTGCTTAAAATTGCGCATGCTGAGAGTTTTCCGGCTTTCAGAAAAGCGCGCCTCAATCTCACCCTGATACTGTTCGTTCACAAACAGGGAAAGGTAATAGGATCCCTCCTCATAGAGAAACGAATCCTCCTCACCCGAGACATAGAAATCCGCAAACAGGTCCTCTTCCTCCACAAAAGACGAGCTCCCCTCCCCAAGGGGCATGATGGCGGGGCTTTTCAGGGAAGGAGGTGACGGCACCTTGGCTCTCGCCGACACGAAGAGGGACGAAGGAGATGATGGCGCAGAGTGCCTGCCAAGAGGGAAATCAGAAAGCAATGAGGGTGCAAAAGGAGAAGGAAAGGCCCTTTCCTCCCCAAAAGGAACCTCATCGAAGAGAGGCTCAGTTGTTTCCTCCTCAGGAAAAGACGAGACGAAAGAAACTCTCTCTTTTTCCACATAATCACGTAGCAGAGGTTCCTGCACAGGAAGAAAGCGAAAGCAGGAGCGCACGAAAAGGGAGAAGGAAAACAACAAGGCCAAACCGGTAACACCAAAGCTCACACCCCTTAAGAGGAGATGACGTCTTGCCATGGCTACCTAATTGGCATAGGTAATCTCTCCCTGATAGCTTCCTTTCAGGGAAAGCCCCTCAGGCATGGGAATGGTGAGCGTGACTTGTTTCTTTGCAAGGATGTTCATGCCGACAAGATTCCCCAGTTGCTCCTTCCCCTCCAATGTCACCACCTTCCCTTTTCCATCACTAATCTTGAGCTTAGCTCCCACCAAGACCTGGTGGACCGTCCCCTGGTTCGAGAGAGTGACAGCCAGGAGGTTCTCCTCCCCAGAGACCGGCTTAATCCCTGTTACGGAAACCTTTGCAATCGACTTGGCAGGGCTCACATATGCGCTGGTGATATAGTTGTAAAGGAAGTTGAACATGCCCGCCTCAGAGCTCTGCCTCCCCTTGTTGTAGGCGATTTGCTCCGCCTTGATACGGAAAGAGAGCTCGTTGGTCACCGTTTTCGGCCCCCTGTACTGCACCCGTATGATCTGGCTGGAGAAAGGTTTGACAATCACCTTGCTCGGCTGGATGGAGAAATAGCTTGCAGCATCCTTGTTTACTTCCCCTCCCCCTTCGTCCTGGTCGCGAATCAATGCGCTGATGGTGAGAGCAATCGAATCATCGCTGTCGTTGACTATCGTGTAGGTGCGTATGCTCCCCGCACCGGATACCTCAAAGTGCTGCTCCAATGGGGAGAATTGATAGCAAAAGGCGGTGGAGCACGAAAAAACAACAACCAACACCAGAAACAGACGTCTGAAAGAAAAGAGCTTTCTCATCGTTTGGTTTGCAGGCCAGCCCTGCAGGCACCTCCTCACTCGGGGGATTGTCCACATATCAATAGGT
>CAVESN010000037.1:10293-17686 GCA_963618365.1 Bacteroides uniformis | reverse complement strand
GATGTTAGGCCTTCCGAGGCGGAGGTTGTCCGCTTTCTGCTGCTCGGTCTCGTAGTAGCTCGCTCCCATGTAGTAGACACCGTCAAGCGAGGCACCGCTCTCGATGATGGTTCGGACACCGATGATTGAGTTGACGATGTAGGCGTTGGTGATGATCGAGCCTTCGCTGGCGAGCGAGCAGCTGATGTTGCAGAAGTTCATCTTCGTCGCAGGCAGGTGGCGGCGGTGGGTGTAGATCGGCATGTCCTCGTCATAGAAGTTGAACGAGGGGTTGATCGAAGCCAGGTCGAGGTTGCACTCGTAGAAGGCCTTGATGGTTCCGATATCCTCCCAGAAGCCGTTGAACAGGAAGGTGGAGACCTTGCGTGTCTTGATGATGTCGGGGATGATCTCCTTGCCGAAATCGGTCTTGTCGTTGTTCAGCGCCTCTTCCATCGTCTTCGCATTGAAGATGTAGATTCCCATGCTGGCGATGTACTCGTTGGAGGCATCCTCCTTGAGTCCCAGTTGCTCGTCGAGCAGCTGTGGCGGACACTTGTAGTCGGAGATGTCAAGCTCCGCTGCAGGCTTCTCGTAGAACTTCTTGATGTATCCTTCCTTGTCCGCGCCGATGATGCCAAGCCCGGTCGCCTGCTTCCTGCTGATTGGTTTGCCTGCAATGGTGAGCTCGGCACCGCTGTTGATGTGCTGCTTGAGCATCTCCTGGAAATCCATGCGGTACAGCTGGTCTCCGGAGAGGATCAGATAGTAGTCCGCCTTCTGGTCATGGAAGTGAATCAGGTTCTTGCGCACCGCATCGGCCGTCCCCTGATACCAGGAATCGCTCTGGTAGGTCTGCTCCGCCGCCAGGATTTCCACAAATCCCTGGCTGAAGGCATCGAACACATATGTGTTTGCGATATGGTTGTGCAGCGATGCCGAGTTGAATTGCGTCAGGATGTAGATCTGCTTCATCCCGCTGTTGATGCAGTTGGAAATCGGAATGTCGACCAGCCGGTATTTTCCCGCAAACGGAACTGCCGGTTTCGAACGGTCCATGGTCAAGGGATAGAGACGGGTGCCTTTGCCTCCTCCCAGTACGATTGCCACCACATTGGGTTTCTTATTTGCCATTTTGAGAACCTCCCCATGCATACAGCCGGACATACGCCTCGGCCGACTTTTTCCATGAATAATCACCCTTCATCGCATTGGCTCTGCCAACGTGAAGGTCCGGCCACCAGGCAAGCGCCCGACGAACCGCATGCTCGATTTCGCTCCCACTGAGAGTGTCGAAGAGAAATCCCGTTCCGCTTTCCGGGTGGTCGTCGAGATCGATGACCGAGTCGGCAAGGCCTCCGGTGCGGCGGACAATCGGAAGCGTGCCGTAGCGCAGCGAGTAGAGCTGGTTGAGACCGCAAGGCTCGAAGTGGCTCGGCATCAAGAAGTAGTCGCTTGCCGCTTCGACCATGTGCGCTTTCTTGTTGCTGAAAAGGATGTTGACCGAAAGGTTGGAATAGCGTTTTCCAAGCTCCGTCATTTGTCTTTCCCACGCATGATCTCCCGTTCCGATGATGATCATCTGCACCTTGTTGTCGCGTACTATTCTTTCCAATGCGCAGGGATTTCCTTCCAGCAATTGCCCGAAACCCTTCTGCTCGGCTATGCGGCTGATCATGCTGATAAGAGGAATGGAATCGTCCACAGCCAGAGAGAACTCCTTCTGAACCATCCTCTTGATTTCCGCTTTCCCTTCAAGGGAGGAAGCGGAGAAGGATGCGGGAAGAAGGGGATCGGATTGAGGATTCCACTCCTTGTAGTCTATTCCGTTGATGATGCCATGAAGGTGATCCTTCCTTTTTTGGAGCAGCCACTCCAGTCCGCATCCGTACTCGCTGTCCATGATTTCCCTTGCGTAGGTAGGGCTGACTGTGGTCACCTCGTCGCTGAATGCGATGCCGGCCATCAAGAAGTTTGTCCGGGCATCACTGCCATGTCCTTTGAAGAGCATGGGGTCGGCATCTAGGTCGCACCCAAGGAAATCGAGTCTTGTGAAATCACCCTGATAGGCAAGGTTGTGGATTGTGGTCATGCTCCTCGTTCCCTTTAGGAAGGGATTGGTCCCTTTCTTGAGCATGTAGGGGACAAGCCCGGTCGTCCAGTCATGGCAATGAATCACATCCGGCTTCCATCCCAAAAGCTCGGGAAGCGCTATGGCTGTCTTGTCAAGGATGGTGTAGCGGATGATGTTGTCCGCATAAGGCTCGAACGAAGTATCTCCGTAGATCCCCTTCCTTTCCGTGAAGAAGGGGTGGGCTACGAAATAGTAGGGCACGTTTGCCACCCTTTGGGTGTAGAAAGTTACCTTCTTTTCTGTTCCTCCTGCCTTGACCGAGCAGGAAAGGTCGGTTTTCTCCAAGTGGCTTTTGTCAATGCCGCCATAGAGCGGAATAAGCACGCGCGCCTCATGCCCCATGAGCGAGAGCGCCTCGCTGAGCGCACCCACCACATCGGCAAGCCCCCCTGTCTTGCAGAAGGGCACAGCCTCTCCGGAAACCATCAAAATCCTCATGTTTCCATTCCATCACTATCCAAACCTAGCGTCAAGAAAAAATGCAAATAGAGTATTGACGCCAGAAAAATAACTGTTATAACAAATATAAACAGCATTGCGCTTTCTACTAAGGAGGAAAGTATATGAAAAGAATTGCCTGTGTGGCTTTCGCCGCATTGTGCGCAGTCGGATCGCTCTTTGCGAACGGGTTGACGGAGAAGGAATATCCCTCAAGGGACATCGAGGTAGTCATCCCCGCGGAAGCCGGCGGTGGTACGGATACGATTAACCGCATGTTGATCTCAATCATCCAGAAACAGCATCCGGAAGTATCACTGTATGTGACCAACAACGGTGCGACCGAGGCCAATGGACCTTATCAGGTGATGACGGCAAAACCGGACGGGTACCGCATCGGCGGCATGACCTATGGCTCGGTGGTCGGATCGGTCTATTTCAAGCTGATTCCCCAATACGATCTCTCCAAGCTGAAAATTTTCGCCATGGTGACCCAGGAATCCGACGCCTTCATCGTCCGCCAGGATTCCAAGTACAAGAATTTCCAGGATTTGCTGGATGACGCGGCCGCCAATCCGGGAAAAGTGAAGATTGGCGGAGCGAATGCGGGAAGCCGCACCAGCCTTGTGATCAGCCAGATTGAGGATGTCTACGGCATTGACGTGAACGAGGTGCAATACAACGGTTCCGCCACCCAGAAAGAGGCGCTTCTCAATGGAGAGGTCGATGCGATCATCACCAGTCTCGGAGACCTTGCGGCCAACATTGCAAGCGGCCAGGTGCGCGGCCTTGTGGAGCTGAGCTCGATCCAGAACAAGGCCTATCCCGATGTACCCCCCATCTCCACGCTCGGCCACCCCGAGATCCAGTGCGCTTCCTTCATCCTGATGTGCGCTCCTGCGGGAACACCTGATGAGGTGATTGCAAAGCTGGTCAGCTTGTACAAGGAGGCACAGCAGTCGAAGGATTTCCAGGATTGGATCGTCTCCATCGGTGTCACTCCGGTCTGGAAGGAGGGGAAGGAACTTGATGAGTATGTCAATTCCGTGCAATCGAATGCATTCAAGCTTTTGGACGACATGGTCGCCAAGGGGCTTTTGAAAAGATAAGTAGGAAATACAAATGATACCTCAGAAATACAAACGACAATCGGTTGTCATACCCGCATGCGTGCTCATCTTCCTGGTCTTCTACCTGATTGTGGGCCTTTGCATGGGACCGCTTATGCTGGAGTCCGGACTGACCAACGAGAATTTCCTGCCGGTGATTTTCTCCATCGGCGGAATCATCCTCTGCATCTCGCTCATCCGCGATGGATTGAAGGAGGAGGGGAAGAAGGAGAAAAACGAGAAGCATATGTCAATGAAGCAGGTGATCATCATCGCCGACTTCTTCCTCTTCGTGCTTCTCTACTCCCTTTTGGGCATACTTCCCGCTTCGTTGGTCTTTGTCTTCTTGTTCATGCTCTTCTTCGATGACAAGATTGAGCGGATTCCCAGGAAGTTGATCTATTCCGTCCTGATTACCGCTTTCATCTATGTATTGTACGCCGTCATCTTCGGCGTCCATTTCTAAGGAGAACGCCATGAACACATTTATGCAAATTCTTCAAGGGTTCGGAGTCTTGTTCATTCCCGCGAACCTCCTTGCCCTGCTGCTCGGATTCCTTATCGGCGTTGTCTTCGCCATCATTCCCGGCTTGACTGCGACGCTTGCCATCGTCTTGCTGCTGCCCATGACCTACAGCATGCCCATGAACATGGCGCTTTGCATGTGCATGGGTATCTACATGGCGGGCATGTATGGCGGTTCCATCACGGCAATCACCATCAACATTCCCGGTGCCCCCTCATCCTGCATGACAGGTCTTGACGGGTATCCGATGATGCGGCGCGGCCAAGGTGCGAAAGCTATCGGCTATGCCTCCATCTACTCTGCCATTGGAGGTGCCATCGGTGTCATCCTCCTGATTCTGGTGAGCCCGATTGCCGTGAAGGCTGCGCTTCTGGTCAAGACGCCAGGAAAGGCATCCCTGATCCTTTTCGCCATCATCGTCATCTGCGCCACGCAGGGTAAGGGATGGAAGAAGGCTGTCCTCATGGCGCTGCTGGGCTATATCACCAGCACGGTCGGCATGGGGGAGTTGAGCCCGGTTGCCCGCTATACATTCGGCACTGTCTGCTTGATGGAAGGGCTTGAGTTCGTACCGATTGTCATCGGCGCCTTCGCAATCAGCGAGGTGCTTACCCAGAGCGAGATGCTGAACAAGGATTACGAGGCAATCTCGGACCAGGTCAAGAACCTGGTGATTCGCAGAAGGGACTTCTGGCCAAGCTGGGCGGAGATCAAGGATATCGGAATCGCACATGTCCTCAAGAGTGCCATCATCGGCTTCTTTATCGGTGTGCTTCCTGGAACCGGTGGATCGCTTGCCTCGTTCATCTGCTATGCGGAGGGAAAGAGATCCGCAAAGCATCCCGAGCTCTTTGGAAACGGTTCCCCCGAGGGAATTGCCTGTGCGGAAACTGCAAACAATGCGGTGTGTGGCGGAGCTGTGGTTCCGATGCTTGCCTTCGGAATCCCGGGAGATGGTGTGACTGCGGTCGTGCTTGGCGTGCTTATGGTCTACGGTATCGTTCCCGGTCCGGATATCATGACCCGCCAGATGCACTTGGTGGCTCCGATGTATGCGGCGCTCCTTGTGGCTGCGGTGGTGCTCATTCCCCTTTCGCTCTTCCTCTTCGGTCCCTATTACATCAAGATCGTGCGCATCAACCGCATCGTCCTTTACTCTGCGATTGCCTTGATTGCCATCGCTGGCTCCTATGCGGCGACCAGTTCGCTCTTCCAGATCATCGTCTCGATTGTCATCGGCATCATCGTCTATCTGATGAGGAAGAACAAATATGCGCCGGTCACATTGATTCTTGGCGCCTTGCTCGGGCCTCTGTTTGAGACCTACTTCCGCAGGACGCTCTCGATTTCCGGGAACAACCTGGCGATCTTCCTCGAGCCGGATTCGCTGGTCTTCCTTGTCCTGACAGTCCTCTTCGTCCTCCTTTTGGGGAAGATCCAGAAAGTTGAGAAGGATTGAAAGATGAAGATCCTTGTTTCCCATGATGTGATACTTAAAGGCATCCAGCCTCTCCTTGAGGGAGGGGCAAAGCTGGTCCACTGCCCGGGCGACGTGCATGACGAGGATGCGCTCTGCAAGGCTGTGGAGGATGTTGATGTCATCCTCGCCCGCACCGAGTACTATACACGGCGTGTATTGGAGTCTGCGAAGAACCTCAAGATCATCAGCCGTTATGGCGTCGGCACGGAAAAGATTGACATCCAGGCGGCGAACGAACTGGGGATCTGGGTTGCCAATACCCCGACAGCCCTGACCAATGCGGTAGCCGAGCATACCATCCTTTTGATGCTGGCCACGGCCCGCAGGCTACATATGCACGACAAGCATATGCGCGAGGGTGATTTCGCCATCCGTTCCCGCCTCGGTTTGGAGCTTGCAGGCAAGAAGGTCGCCATCTTCGGCTTTGGCCGGATAGGGCAAGCAGTGGCAAAGAAGTGCAAGTATGGCCTGGAGATGGTTCCTTTGGTCTATGCTCCCAAGGAGATTCCCATTGAGATGCTCGAAGGGTTTGAGTACATCTCCGACTTGGACGAGATTCTTGCCAAGAGTGATGTGGTGTCGCTCCATCTCCCCCTGACCGCAGAGACCGAGGGATTCTGTGATGCCTCTTTCTTCGCCAAGATGAAGCAGAATGCAATCTTCATCAATGCCGCGCGCGGTCTTGAGGTGGACGAGCCCGCTTTGATTGCGGCTTTGGAGAGCGGAAAGCTCTGGGGGGCTGGTCTGGATTGCTTTAGCGAGGAGCCTCTTCCTCTTTCCAGCAAGCTCTATGATTTGGAAAACGTGGTGATGACTCCACACAATGCGTCCGCGACAGAAGACTCCTTCCTGCTTTGCAGCATGGATATGGGGAAGAATGTGATGGATGTCATGTGTGACCACAAAAAGCCCCGCTTTGCGGTGAACAATCCTCCTCACCCAAGGTTGGGCTGAGTCGCCGGCTTCTTCTTAGGCGTTCCCACCGATTTTCCTCGGAGGAACGCCTTTTTAGTTTTCCTCCTTGCGGTTGACCTCTTGGGGGTTTCCCGTCATAACGGAGGAGAAAGGATTTGAAGATGGAAGGAAATGTGTTTGAGACTGCAGGAGAGAAGGCGTACCATATCATCCAGGGCAAGATTCTCAGCGGGGAGTTCCCGCCGGGGATGCGCATATCGCTTCGGAAGATGGCACAGCAGATTGGCACCAGCGTGATTCCTGTCCTTGAGGCGCTCAAGAGGCTGCAGGGAGAGATGCTGGTCCAGTCGAAACCCCAATGGGGCTATTATGTCACCATACCTTCCTTTGACAAAATCCTCGAGACCTACCAGATCCGTGAGGCGCTCGAATGCTTTAGTGCTCGGTATCTTGCGCTCCATCCGCTTGATTCCTTAAAGAAAGAGAAACTCTATGGTTTGGCGACCCAGCTGGATACGATTGCGTATACAGAGGAGACGAAGTTGCTATGCCAGGAGCTGCACATCCAGTTCCACCTCGAGCTGACATCCGCCACAGGAAACGAGTTGATGCTGGAAGAGCTGAGGAAGATGAATCTGTTCTGGATCCTTTCCAAGGCGATTGCCACCAACGCACCGACAGCCACCTATCCGCGCTATTGGCACCGCAAGCTGATGGATGTGATTTTGAAGGGAGATCCTGATAAGAGCGAGGAGGAGATGCGCGGACATGTCGAGGACTCGTTCGTGCTAATCAAGAACTTGCACGAGAAG
>CAVESN010000037.1:0-10283 GCA_963618365.1 Bacteroides uniformis | reverse complement strand
GTATGAAAAAGCGCCATCCTTGGGGACAGCGCTCTTGTTCTCTTTTCTAGTGTCGTCTTCTTCCGCCGCGACCGGATCTTCCTCTCCGATCGTCCTCCCGTCTCCACTTGCGTTCTCTTTTATGGCTTCTCGGGGAGGAGCTCTCCTCTCTTGCTTTGGTCACCACCGGCTTTGCGTCTCCCGTGGATGAGCCGAAGAGGGAGAGAATCTTCTCGGCAACCGGGGAGCTCACGCTGACAAAGCTGAAGGAGTTCTGCACGTCGACCGCGCGGAAATCCTCCTTCTTGGCTCCTGTTTGCTCACGCAGGTATTCGCATAGCGACTGGCGGTCCAGTCCGTCCTCGCTTCCGCGTGCGATGAAGAGGCGGGTGTACCCATCTTCCAATGCGGCCTCTCTCTCCTCCTGCTTCTTGGACCGTTTCTCCCTTTTGCCGTAGGTGATGGTCTCGATGGAGCGGTATTGCCTCTCATCCAATGCTTTCCCGTAGTGGAATGCGAGGAGCTTGCTCACGACGTGAAGCGACTCGTTTCCTTGCAGCAGGGAATAGGCGATATCCTCGTAGGCGGAGGTGTGCAAATCTTCGTCTGCCATCAGCTTGCCCAGCTGCTCGACAATCCGCTGTTTCTTCGCGGTGACCACCTGGTAGCTGTCGGGAACCGATTCCTTTCGGATGTCGCTCTTGGCTACCCTCTGGATATAGTGCAGCTTGCGCACATCCCTCGGAGTGACGAAGCTGATGGCAGTTCCCTTCTTTCCTGCCCTGCCTGTGCGTCCGATACGGTGGATGTACTCTTCCGGTGCCTCGGGAAGCGTATAGTTGATGACATGGGTGAGCTCCTGGATGTCGATGCCTCTGGCTGCGACGTCGGTGGCGACAATGATGGAGATCCTGTGCTCTTTCATCTTCCTGAGAATCGCCTCCCTGGCTGGCTGGGAGAGGTCTCCATGGAGTGCGGCCGCACTGTAACCACGGTCCTCGAGCATCCGTCCGACTTCGTCGCATTGGATCTTGGTGCGGCAGAAGACGATGCCGTAGAAGTTTTCCGTGATGTCGATGACCCTCATCAGAGCCTCGAACTTGTCCCCCTCCCGCACCTCGTAATAGATCTGGTCGGTAAGCGCGGGAGTGACTTCGTCCCCTTTGTCAACTTTGACGATCTCCGGTTCCTTCATGAAGGTCTGTGCAAGCTTGCGGATTGGAGATGGCATGGTGGCGGAGAAGCAAAGGGTTCGTTTCTCCTCCGGAGTCTGCTTGAGCACCTCCTCGATGTCGTCGATGAATCCCATGTCGAGCATCTCGTCAGCTTCATCGAGAACCATGAACTTCAGATGGGAGAGCACCAAAGTACCCCTTTTGATGTGGTCAAGCACGCGGCCCGGGGTGCCCACAACCACCTGGCATCCGTTTTTCAGATCCCTGAATTGCTGGGAGTAGCTTGCTCCGCCATAGATGGCGGTGACATGGATGTGCTTCTCTCCCTTGAGGCTGTTGATCTCCTCCGCGTCCTGCATGGCAAGCTCCCGGGTGGGGGCGAGGATCAGGGCTTGGACGACTGGGTCATTCGATTCGACGATCTCCAGGATGGGGAGGCCGAAGGTTGCGGTTTTTCCGGTGCCGGTCTGGGCTTGCCCGATGACATCGACCTTGTTCTTCAGAAGCAAGGGGATGCAGGCTGCCTGGATGGGGGTGGGGGCTGTGAAACCTTTTCTCTCGATAGCTTTCAGCGTCTGTTCGCTCAGCCCGAGGTCGGCGAAATTGGTAATCTCTTCTGGCATGTATGTTCCTTTATGAATGGATGTATGTGTTTGTAAAACAAGAGTTTCGTGGGAAACGAAGGTCAGCATAGAGGAAAAGTGGGTGCATGGCAAGAGCGGATGCTTGGGGTAGCAGAGAAAAGCTCTACAAAAATTGGAGAAAAATGGTTTCTTTTTTCTTGTTTCTTGTTACATTTAGGAACAACTGGCACCAAGCTGCAATTGATAGGAAGAATCTTGATGGATAAGACAACGTTGCTGGAAAAATTGAAGGAGGGGCTTCAGGCGGTCTTGCCGATCATGGCGATTGTCCTTTTGCTCTCTTTGACTGTGGCGCCCATCCCAACCAATGTGTTGCTGGCGTTCTTGCTGAGCGGCCTTTTCGTCATCGTGGGAATGATGTTTTTCTCCGGTGGCGCGGAGATGGCGATGAGCCCGATAGGGGAGCGTATCGGTGCGCGCCTGACGAAGAGCAGGAACGTTCCCTTCATGCTTGCCGTCGCCTTTCTGCTTGGCTTCATGATCACCATAAGCGAGCCTGACCTGCAGGTGCTTGCCACCCAGGTGGAGGATTCCATCCCCCGCATGACGCTGATTGTCAGTGTCGCGGCCGGTGTGGGGCTTTTTTTGGTGGTTGCGCTGTTGCGCATGCTTTTTCGGATCTCCCTGAAAGCGCTCCTGATCGTCCTGTACATCTTCGTGCTGGGTTTTTCCCTTTTCGGGCCTCCCAGTTTCCTTGCAGTCGCATATGACTCCGGCGGGGTGACCACCGGGCCCATGACGGTCCCCTTCATCATGGCGTTCGGTGTCGGTATCTCGGCACTCCGCAATGATGCGAATGCCTCCGAGGACAGTTTCGGCTTGATTGCGCTCTGCTCGGTCGGACCGATTCTAGCGGTCCTGATTCTGGGCATGCTCTTCCGGCCGGAAGGGGCCGCTTACTCCGTTCCTGCCGGTCCGGGTGCGACCGAGTCGGTGGAGATGGGTTCCTTGTTCCTTGAGGCGCTTCCTGATTATCTTTCCGAGATTGCCGTCGCGCTTCTTCCCATCATCGGTTTCTTCCTCTTGTTCCAGGTCTTTGCGCTCCATCTGGAGAAGCAGACATTGCGCCGGATCTTCGTGGGTATCGCATACACCTATGTGGGATTGGTGCTCTTTTTGATGGGGGTCAACGTGGGATTCATGCCTTGCGGCATCTATCTGGGCAGCGTGCTTGCTTCCCTGCCCTACAAGATTGCAATCATCCCAATCGGCATGGTCATCGGCTATTTCATCGTCCGCGCCGAACCTGCGGTCTATGTCCTGGAAAAACAGGTGGAGGAGCTGACTCAGGGAGCAATCAGCGGTAAGGCGCTGCAGAGAAGCCTCTCCTATGGTGTGGCTACCTCCGTGGGGCTGGCTTTGATTCGTGTCCTTAGTGGAATATCCATCCTCTACCTGGTGGTTCCCGGATACATTATCGCCATCATCCTGACATTCTTTGTGCCCAACATCTTCACTGCCATCGCCTTCGACTCGGGCGGTGTCGCATCCGGCCCCATGACGGCGACATTCCTGCTTCCTTTGGCTGAAGGTGCTTGCATCGCACTCGGAGGGAATGTGGTGACCGATGCGTTTGGCATTGTCGCCATGGTGGCCATGACTCCGCTGATTTCCATCCAGTGTCTGGGATTGATGTACCAATACAAGGCAAAGCGTGGATTTTCCGCCACACGTGCTTTCGATCCGTTCGCCTCTCTTGATGACAAGGCGATTATCGAGCTGTAAAGGAGGAGCGTGATGAGCAATTTTTCATTTATGATTACCATTGCGGCCCGCAAGAAGCTTCCCGATTTTCTGAAGCTCTATCAGGATTCGGGCATCCATACCTGTTTTGTGGCATTGGGTCATGGAACAGCCAAAAGCGACATGATGAGGGTGTTCGGGTTGGACAACTCGGAGAAGGCGGTGGTCTTCTCCTTCATCACCGACGATTCGTGGAGCAAGCTGAAGGAGGACCTGGTCAGCAAAGTCTACATCAATGTGCCGAACACGGGCATTGTGGTCACGGTGCCGATGAGCAGTGTCGGAGGGAAGCGGGAACTGGGATATCTGCTTTCCGGCCAGAGCTATGAGAAGGGGGAGGAATCTGTCATGAAAGATACGCAAACGGAACTTCTGGTGGTCATTGCCAACCAGGGATACAACAATTTGGTCATGGATGCGGCCAGAGATGCCGGTGCTGCGGGCGGAACTGTCATCCATGCCCGTGGTACGGGAGTGGAGAGGGCGGAAATGTTCTTCGGTGTCTCCCTTGCCTCAGAGAAGGAGGTCATCCTGATTGTCACCAAGCATAGCCAGAAGAATGCAATCATGTCCTCCATCATGGCTAAGGCGGGGATGGAGACAGAGGCCAAGGCGATTTGCGTCTCGCTTCCTGTTACCGGTACGAGCGGCATCCGCACCATCGACCGAGAGGAGTGAGGAGACTCACTTTCCGGTGAACTCGCTGTAGGTGCGGTAGAGCTGCGCGTACACGCCACCCTTTGCGATAAGATATTGGTGTGTGCCCTCCTCCTCGATTCCCTTGTCGGTGAGCACGATAATCCGGTCGACACCGCATATGGTGGTGAGCCTGTGGGCGATAGTGAGGGTTGTGCGTCCCTGGGAGAGTTTCTCCAGGGATTCCTGCACGAGGCGCTCGCTCTCGTTGTCCAGGGAGCTGGTCGCCTCGTCCATAATCAGGATCGGAGGGTTCTTCAGGAAGACACGGGCGATGGAGATGCGCTGCTTCTGCCCTCCCGAGAGCTTGATGCCCCTCTCTCCGACATAGGTGTCATACCCGTTCTTCAGGCTCATGATGAACTCGTGAGCACCTGCTTTCTTGGCTGCCTCGACCACCTCTTGCCTCGTCGCTCCTTTCTTTCCATAGACGATATTGTCGTAGACGGTGCCACTGAAAAGGTAGACATCCTGCTGGACAAAGCCTATGTGTTTTCTCAGGCTTTGGAGCGTGAGTGTCCTGATATCTTTCCCGTCGATCTCGATGTTCCCTTTTGTCACGTCATAGAAGCGGGGAATCAGGTTGCAGAGGGTTGTCTTTCCCCCACCTGAGGGTCCTACGAGCGCAACATTCTCCCCTGCCTTGAGGTGGAGGTTGATGCCCTCAAGCACCTTGGTGCCTCCATCCGTGTAGGAGAAGCTGACATTGTTGAACGCAATATCCCCCTTCACGTCCGTAAGCTCTTTTGCGTTTGGACTGTCGGTGATGTCGCTCGGGGTATCCATGATTTGGAAGAAGCGCTCAATGCCTGTGGTGCCACGGAGGAACTGCTCGGTGAACTGGACAAGAAGATGGATTGCGGCCAGGAGCGTGCTCAGATAGAGCACGTAGGCGATGAAATCGGAGGCCTGGATCTTTCCCTGGATCATGTACAGCGACCCCACCACGACAATGGCGATGTACATGATGCCGTCGACTAGCTTGAGCAGTGACTGGTATTGCCCCATCAGGTAGTATCCTTTCTTCTTCAGCCTGAGGTATTCCTGGTTGCCGACTTCGAACTTCTCTTTCTCTAGCTCCTCGTTTGCGAACGACTTGACCACCCGAATTCCGAGCAGGCTGTCCTCAATCGAGGCGTTGATCTCTCCCGTTTGCACGCGTTGCTTGCGGAACATCCCCATCAGATGGGTATTGAAGAGCACGACAAGGAGCGCCATGAGCGGAAGCAGCGCGAAGATGATGACCGTCAGCGAGAGGTTGATGTGGGAGAGGACGATGAAGGCCACCACGAACTCGAAGAGGGCGATGAAGACATTCTCGGGCCCATGGTGGGCGAACTCGGTGACATCGAACAGGTCGCTGGTCATCCTTGCCATGAACTGTCCGATTTTGGTGTTGTCGAAGTAGTTGAAGGAAAGCGTCTCGAGATGGCTGAAGAGATCGCTGCGCATGTCGGTCTCCATGTAGGAGCCCATGATGTGGCCGATGCTTGCCATGTAGTAGCGTGCCAGCGAGTCGATGATGCGTAGTGCGACGTAGAGCAAACCTATCTTCATCACCAGCCCCACAGTGAGATTCGCCAGGTTTCTCGTGGCGGTCTGCGTCAGGAACCGGACCAGCATGGGAAGCACAAGATCTCCGCTTGTGGTAAGAGCCGCACAAAAGGTGTCGAGGGCGAACATTCCGAAATACTTGCGATAATAGGGGAGAAACCTTCTCAGGGCATGGGACTTGGAACTCATGGTGCCAGTCTAGCAACAAAAGCTGTCTCCGTAAAAGAGGGTGGATGTGGTGAATCCATGCAAGAAAAAGGGTGGAGATGGCCATGGAAAAGAAGATTCCCATTGGAAATCCCTTACCATGAACATGCTACGCCACCTCTTTGAGGTGAGAGCTGATTCCTCTTTGTTCGAGGAATTGGATAGAGAAGCGGAGAAGGATCTTTGATAGGCGCATCTTGGCAGGTATCCCGTCATCTCCATCAGCCCGAAAAGCATCGAAGGGGCTCGGGCCATGCGGCATGTCTGTTTGCATGAAGGAGAAATTCTCTCATGGCGTATTGCCCGGTACCTCTCTTCGAACCGGGAAGCAGGGGTGGGATATGACAATATTCAGATTGTTCAGGAGAAGGCGAAACTGGGAATAATCATCGCTGTCGAGTATGCACAAAGCGACAACCTTGATGCGGTGGGCGAGAAAGCCCAGGCACAGATGCCCTGAAGGAGGTTTTCCGCTATGCAGTCGCATGCTACAGGAAGCATTGCAAGGAGACTTTGCGGAGAGAAAGCGCTCAAGTGGTCGGAAGCGGGTCGATGAAGAACTCCTTGAAGTAGGGGAGCGTGGAGACCCATTCGCAATAGGTGCGCCACTCGTTCAGCTTGTGGTTCTTTCTTGCATGGTACTGGTTGGCAAGGTTCTCATAGTTGAGCGTGCATGTCCTTTTCTGGTTGTAACTTTCGGGAAGCATCTGGATCATCGTGTACCACCAGCTCTTATCCTTGGTGGAGAGGTATTGCTTCCTCGCTTGTTCGAGTCCTTCGATGATCTGGTCGAAAAGGGAAAGCGATTCCGGCCGCAAGTGGTCAAGGGAGAAATCTTCCCTGCTGAACTTCTTCGACTGGATCTTGTGCATGGTGCTTGTGGAGTTCGCCACTGTTCCCACCTTGTAGGTGTCATATTCCTTCCACCAATAGATGGGGGCGGTGATGTCGACTGAGACGAAAATCTGGCGTACGAACTTGCGGTCATCGCTGCCCGCATGGGTAAGCCTGAGCGCAAGGTGCAAGTCGTTGGGGCCGAGGAGATAGGAGCCGTCATCGGCGTAGTGGCTGTCCATCCTCTCCCAGCTGTTCATCGGGTTGCGCGCCCCGCGCATGGCATTCTCAAAGTTCATGACGGAAGTTTTCTCAAGTGTAAGCATGTTCCCATTCAAAGCTGAAAGCGAATCTACAGTCAAGTAGCCGAAAAACCTCATCATGGGTATACTTGCCCCATCATGCAGATCCAACGAAGCGAGCGGCTTCTCAAAGGCCATATTTCAAAGCTGGTCTCTCTCTATCGGGGAGGTGGCGCAACTTCCCCCCTGACGGGAAAAGAGCTGAAGAGGGCAAGCCAATACCTCTTGCAATTGCAGCGCGGTTTGACAGGGGATCGTACTCTCGCGGGAGCGGGATATATGAACGACCAGCCTCTTCTGGGGGCGTACCTTCTCTATTACTGGCCGGTAAGCTACCTGCAGATCTCCCTTTCGCTTCTCTCGCAACCAGGATTGCTTGCCTCCCTGGGAAAAAGGGAGATTGTCCGTGTGCTTGATCTGGGGTGTGGTCCGGGTAGCGCATCCAGTGCGTTGGTGGATTTGCTTCCCAAGGGATGCGATGTCGAGCTGACGCTTGTCGACTACAGCGCCAAGGCGATGAAGCTGGCCATGGGGATGATTTACCGACCGAATGTCAGATGCGTGTGCGTCCGTAAGGATTTGCAAGAAGAGGGAGTGGAGGATCTTGGCGGTCCTTATGACATCATCCTCCTCTCGCATGTGTTGAACGAGCTCTGGAAAGAAGATGCAAGGCAGAACGAGAAGCGGTTCTCGCTTGCATTCTCCCTCGGAGGAAAACTCACCAAAGAAGGTGTGATGCTGCTCTGCGAGCCTGCGCTCTTACTGACAAGCAGGAACTTGATGGAAGTGCGTGACCTCTTGGTCGCTTCGGGATGGCAGGTTGCCGGGCCTTGCATGGCCTCCTCCCCATGCCCTGCGCTTGCGGCAGGGGTAAACCATACGTGCCACCAGGAGGTTGCTTGGACTCCCGCCGAGCCAATGGCAACCCTTGCCAGGATGGCGAACCTGGATCGGGAATCGGTGAAGATGACCTATTTCTTCGTAGGGAGAAACCCTCTGGCTCAAGAGAGAAAAGGGCCTTGCATCCATGCGCTTGTAGTGAGCGATGCGATGATGAACAAGTCGGGAAGGGTGCGCTTCCTTTTTTGTGACGGAACGAACCGCTACAGCGTTTCCGCGCCCAAGGGTGACCTGCATGCCAAAAGGGAGGGGTTTTTCTCCCTCAAGCGGTATGATGAGGTGGTTTTACGCTCCTTGGAACAAAGGGGAGGGGGATTCGGTTTTGGCCCCGAATCCCTCCTCGAGCTTGTCCCTGAGAGGTAGCTCAGTCCGGGTCTTTTGCGCTTTGCGCGTATTTCAATGCGCGCATGGCGTTCTCAAACTTCTGGAACTTGCCGTTTTTCAGCTTGATGACGACGCTGGTGCCGACATTCTCCGAAATCTTGACTATGTATTCGGTTGCTTCCACTTTTGTCTTGAAGTATTTGATGACCTTGTCGCTTCCCTGCCGCTTGACAGCCCATCCCTTGCCTTGCACGAAGGAGAGTTCGTGGACATCCCGCACTTCTTTCTTGGTTTCTTCCTGCTTCGCTTCTTTTGCCATGGAAAATGCCTCCATCCCCGAATATAGCACCAAGGATGGTAATTGGGGAGATGGCACGTTGCTTTTCGCATCTCCATTTTCTACAATGCCAGTGAGGTATCTATGCGAGTACTTGTCGGAATGAGTGGCGGGATTGACAGCAGTGTCGCCGCCTATTTGCTGAAGCAAAAGGGATATGACGTCACCGGTGTCACCATGCTGATCTGGAATGGGAGGAGAGAGCTTCCCAAGCAGACCAAGCATATGAACAGCTGCTACAGCCCCCATGAGATAGAGGATCTTCCCCTCATTAAGGAGATAGCTGATAAGATCGGGATTCCCCATGTGACGGTGGACCTTTCCGAGCTTTACGAGAAGACCATCATCTCCAATTTCCAGAATGAGTATCTTGCAGGGCATACCCCTAACCCCTGCATCTGGTGCAATGCGAAGATGAAGTTTGGTGCCATGGTGGATTACGCAAGGGAGAAGGGGCTTCTCTTTGACAAGTTCGCCACCGGCCATTATGCCCGGATTGTCGAGCAATCTGGGCGATTCGCCTTGCAGAGGGCCAAGGATCCCAAGAAAGACCAATCCTATTTTCTCTATCGTTTGAGCCAGGAGCAACTTGCCCGTACGCTATTTCCTCTTGGTGGTATGCTTAAGAGTGAGGTGAGGGCACTTGATGTCGCTGAAGGATTCCATGCAGAGGATCAGGATGAGAGCCAGGATTTTTATGGTGGGGACTACACCGATTTGCTGGATGTGGAGAACAAGAGCGGGGATATCGTGCTCCGCTCTGGCGAGGTTGTAGGACACCATGAAGGAATCTGGCACTATACGATCGGTCAGCGAAAAGGGCTTGGCATTGCCGCCCCAAGGCCTCTGTACGTATTGGCGCTGGAGCAGAAGAAGAACCAGGTGGTGGTAGGCTATGAGGAGGAGACGCTGGAGCAGACGGTAACTGCCGGCCAGGTCAATTGGCAGCTCTGGGACCACCTTGAGGGGGAAGTCGAAGTCCAGGCAAAGATCCGCTCCACGGGAAGCCCCATGGAGGCTACCGCCTGGGAGCATGGAGATGGAACTATCACGTGCCGTTTCAAGAATCCTGTCAAGGCCGCAACCGCGGGCCAGTCCTTGGTCCTCTACAGGGACGAGGTGATTCTCGCCGGTGGCATCATCACCCAGTGTGGCGAGTGAACCGTCATGCAGTAAAAAGGCTATAGTCGTTTCTGTTGATTTTTTGAAAGACTTCCACGCTTTTTAAATGATGTGGCGCTGAAGAACTTGATGGACATTGATGTGCTGAGCTGGAATCAGAAGGAAAGCACGGGTTTGTTCCTAGAGGGAGAAATGGTACGGGATGGCGGTCAATAAAATGCTACTATGGTCAATTTTGACAAATTATAGCAAATATGCTATTGATGTGATGGAGAGACGAATTACATGCCTACTATTTCAATGTTTTATGGAATTATCATAAGAATGTACAATAATGGGGAGCTTAACCCTCCGCACTTTCATGCTATTTATCAAGAATATAGGGCATCGTTTAGTATAGATGGAGAATTATTGAAAGGAGAAATGCCTAGGAAGCAGACGAGACTCATTATGGCCTGGGCGGAAC
>CAVESN010000036.1:7328-18094 GCA_963618365.1 Bacteroides uniformis | reverse complement strand
CCTTGGAGGAGCGGTATATCGAAGAGTTCCGCTCAACACATCCGAACGTGACAGTCAACGTCACCCGCCAGAGCGCTGAGAAGCTGATCGAGCTTGTCGGGACGGCATTTGCCGCCGGGCAGGGTCCGACGATGTTCAACCTCTCCATCAACGATGAGCGACCGCTGATTGACAATGAACTGGTCGCCCCGATGGATTACGAGGCCGCAGGATATAAGGATGCGAAGGATGTGCTCTCCAAGTATGCCACCGGCTCCATCGATCCCGTCATGAAGGATGGGCAGGTATACGGACTTCCCCTTGAGCTGACCCAATGGGCCATCTTCATCAACAAGAAGGTCTTCCGCGACGCTGGACTCGACCCGGAGAAGGATTATCCCAAGACCTGGGAGGATATGGTCGAGGTATCCAAGAAGATTGTCAAGCGTGACGGCGACGTGCTTACACGCCGTGGCTATGACTTCCGCTACAAGTATTACCTCGAGAACAACGTTCCGATGGTGGAGCAGCTCGGTGGCGCCTTGGTCAGCGAGGATGGCAAGGAGGCGATTGTCGGGAAAGAGGCATGGATCAAGTTCTTCCAGTTCATGCAGGATTGGGGTCCCAATGGCATGAACCTCGGGTCTCCGACCTATACTGCGGCACGCAAGCTCTTCAACAAGGACAACGGTGATATCGCCATGTGCTCCACCGGTCTCTATCAGGAGGAGCGTATCCACTACGACAACCCGGACTTCTACAATTCCGGCGAGTGGATGGTGGTTCCCTATCCGAAGTTCAAGGATGCGGTCAAGTATGTGCCTTCCAACTACTACGGCCACTACTACATGGTCAACGCTTCGGCCGATGCGCGCACCCGCAAGGCCGCATGGGAGTTGATCGGATACATGCTCAGCCATGGGGATGAGTACCTCGACAAGGTCGGCCTCGTGCAGCCATCCAATGCGCTCTTTGAGAGCGAGACCTTCAAGAAGGCTCCGTACAGCGATGTCTTCAAGAGCCAGCTGGAAGAGGGTCACATCGTCTACTATGGCGCGAACTCCACCGCCATCCAGTCCGCATTGGACACCGCAGTCAAGTCCGTCATGCTCCAAGGTGTCTCTCCTGAGGATGCATACACGCAGCTGAAGCAGACTGTCCAGGAACTGATCGACGAGCAGTAAATCGCTTTGCATGCGGAGCTGCTTCACGTGGTGGCTCCGCACTTTCCTTTTCACGGTGGTAACGCAATGAGCAAGACAAAACACTACAGCATCGAGCGCAAGCAGGCGCGCTGGGGATTTTTGTTCACCATTCCCTGCCTGCTCTTCTTCGCCATTTTCAGCTTCTATCCGATTATCAACGCCTTCATCACCAGCCTCACCAACCGTGACGTGCTCAAGAAGAGCTGGCAGTTTGTCGGATTTCAGAACTACGCATATCTCTTTTTCCCTGAGAAATATGGCACCAACGGAGGATTTACTCTCTGGAACTCCCTCAGGGCGACGTTGACCTTCACTTTGGGGACATTCGTTCCAATGGTGATCATCAGCCTGATTCTCGCTGTATTGCTCTCCCAGCTACGGAGCACCCGCCAGAAAGGGTTCTTCCAGATCTCCTATTACATGCCGGCAGTGCTTTCAAGCGTGGTCGCCGCGTCCATCTGGATGATCCTGTTCGACCCGAGGGGACTTGTGAACCAGCTCTCCAATTGGGTCATGCACACATCCGGAAAGGATTTCCAGTGGCTGACCGACAACACCATGCTGCAGGTCTCCACGATGATCGTCTATTTCTGGAAGTACATCGGCTACTTCGTCATCCTTTTCATCACCGGCCTTGCCTCCATCCCGCCAACCATCTACGAGGCGGCAATTGTCGACGGCTCTTCCCGGTGGCACACCTTTTGGAAGATTACGCTTCCCCTTCTCAGGCCCACCATCGTCCTCGTTTCAATCATGGCAATGCTGCAGTGCCTGAAGACATTCAGCACCCAGTACATGTTCGTGCAAAACGGTGCCGCCCGCCAGCCGATTGACGTGATTACCATGAACATCTATTTCACCGGCATCCGCATGCGCAAGATCGGGCGTGCGTCAGCCATGTCCATCATCCTCTTCGCCATCATGCTTCTGCTCACCTATGTGCAGTTCGTCTTCTCCAAGAGCGATGATGTGGACTACTAGGGAGGAAAACCATGGCTAGCAACACCTATACGGGAAAAATTACCCTTACCGAGGTCCTTGTCTGGATTCTCCTAGTCCTTGTCGTCATCTTCACACTCGCCCCAATCCTTTTCATGTTCGTCGCTTCCTTCATGGATGCGAAGCAGATCATGAGCATGCCTTTTCAATGGATTCCCTCCAGGAAGTTCTTCACCAGCGCGGACAGGACCTTCCTGACCAACTTCCACAAGGCGATCTGGGGAAACAGCGGGAGTTTCTCATTCCCGCGCAACATCCTCAACTCGCTGATCGTTGCCATCACCGATTCGGTAACGACCGTCCTTTTGGCATCGCTTGCGGGCTACGGGCTTGCGAAGTTCAAGTTCAGGGGTCGCAATTTCGTCTTCATGGCAATCATGGCGACCATGATGATTCCGTTTGAGGCTATCATGATTCCGCTTTACATGGTTGCCAGCGGGATGCACATGATCAACACCTACCGGGGCTTGATCGTACCTTTCATGGTCAGCGCATTCGGCGTCTTCCAGATGCGGCAATATCTGATCACCTTCCCGGGAGAATACCTTGATGCGGCCCGTGTGGACGGGCTTGGCGAGCTGCGTATTTACAGCAGGATCGTCCTTCCCAACTGCACCCCCGTCATCGCCACCCTCGGCATCCTGAGCTTCCGCAACCAGTGGGACAACCTCCTATGGCCTCTTCTTGTCGCCCAAAGCGAGAAGATGAAGACCATACCCCAGTACATCACCAAGTTCAGCGAGGAGAAGCAGACGGACGAGGGAGCCATGATGGCATGCGCCTTCATCGCCTCCATTCCGATGTTCATCCTTTTTGCCTGCCTTTCCAAGTACTTCATCGGTGGCGCCGCCGTCTATGAGTCCAGGAAAGGGTAAGTCCCCTGTTTTCCCTTTCTCCCTGCCGCTTCCCTTTTTCGGGGAGGCGGCTTTTGGTATGATGGCACCATGCGTTTGAGTGACGAGATTTTGGCGGAACTTGGTGGCGCGAGATGTGTGGCGATTACCGGAGGTGGAGGAAAAACCACGTTGCTGTGCCTCCTGGCGCGCCGGCTCTGCGAGAATGGCTTTTCCGTGCTCCTTTCCACGACCACCAAGCTTGCAAGCCCGGATTGCCATCCCTATCCCGCAAATAAGTTCTTCTTCGATGATGCGGTTCTCTCCTATCGGCCATCAAGGGGGGAGGGGGTCTTCTATGCAAGAAGGGGGGAGAACGGGAAAGTGGCCGCACCGCCACTTGCCCACTTCAAGAAGCTTGAGGGGGTATATGACTATCTTCTTCTCGAGGCGGATGGGTCAAGGCAGCTTCCTTTGAAGTACCATAGCGAACGTGATCCCGTCGTGCCAGAGGGAGCCTATGTGGTTGCGGTAGCGGGACTCTCTTCCTTATACAAAAGCATCGCATCTGTCTGCCATGGACTGAAGGAGAGAGAAGAAGTAGTGGATGAATCGTTCTTGCAATGGTTGATAGATTCCCCCGATGGAGCGCTCAAAGGAGGCGCCAGGCTCCTCGTGTTCAACCAGGCGGAGCATGTGCCGCTCCCTCTTCCGCTTTCTTGTCCGGTGCCCCTGCTCTACGCTTCTGTGAGGGATGACTTGCTCTTAAGGAGAGTGTAGAGCAATTGCGCTTTCCCTCCGCAAATCATGTCAAGTTCCCCTTGTTCGCTGAGGTCGTACTCCCCTACAAGATTGCGCTTGAGTGTTTTCGCCGTCTTTATGGCGACATGCTCGATCATTCCTCCTCCGATGGTTCCGGCGAAGGAGCCGTCACTTCTCACCACCATCATCGCTCCCGCACTCGCGGGACTGGAACCCTTGTTCGCAAGCACTCGGACAAGCACTCCTTCTTCATCCTTGCCCGCTTCCTGAAGAATGGAGAGGTCGGTGACCATGTGGTGCTTCTTGCCCCCTGTGTAATGGAGGATTATCTGGGCCATGATGCTGACGGCTATCTCTGCCGGAGTGTCTCCGCCGATGGCAAGACCGATTGGCGCATGGACTTTTTCCAGCTCCTTTTGGGTGAACCCTTCTGAGCGCATCTGGTTGAACGCTATCTGCGTCTTGGTTGAGCTACCAATCATGCCGATGTAGCAAAAAGGTTGCTTCAGTGCATAGGAGAGACATTCCTTGTCGTACTTGTGGGTCATGATCACCGCATAGGAGGCGGGATCTTTGAGGGGCGTGAGCATCTCCCCCAAAGTGCCAGAGTGCACATTTGCCTCAGGAAAACGCTCCCTGCTTCCCCATTCGGGACGTTCGTCAAAGACGTCCACTTCCCACCCGGCAACGCGCGCCATCCTGTACAGCGCGAGGGCCACGTGCCCTCCCCCATAGATGAATAGGTGGGGGAAAAGGGTGATGGTCTCGTGGATGCAAGCACCTTCCATGATTCCCTTCGTAAGAGTCATCCCATCATCGCTCGTGACTGATTCGCTTCCCGTATGGGGCCCGCTGATGATGGTGGTGCGAGAAAGGTGTCCTTTTTTTGACAGCATGTCGGCAACTTCGGCGTAATAGTGGTTCATGGGTCAAGTATACCGGTTTGTTTGCATGAAGGCAAAAAAGAAGTACAATGGCGCACATGAAACGCCGCACGCTTCTTCTTATTCTTGTTTGCATTGCACCTTTCATTCTTGGAGCCATATGCATGGTGGCGCATGGCGTGCATGAGCGCTCTGATGATATCACCGTAGTCTATTGGACCCATGAGGATGATGCGCGTACCGCTCTGGAGGAGGATTTAATCGCCCAATTCGAGGCGATTCATCCCGATGTGCATATCATCAGGCAAGTGAAGACGACCAGCGAGATGCTGGATCTGATTCCCCGTGCATTCGCTGCCGGGCAGGGACCGGATCTTTTCAACTTGCCGCTTGAGTCTATCGGTCATCTTCTTGCAAAGGGATATGTCGCACCCTTGGAGGCAAGCGAGGTGGGCTACCACTCGGACGATGAGATCAGGGATACCTACGTGGATGGGGTGTTTGAGCCGGTGAGCATGGACGGAAAGATCTACGGCATGCCGCTTGAGTACACCAACTGGTGCCTCTATCTCAACACGAAGAGGTTCGATGAGTGCGCTCTCGATGCGAAGAAGGATTTTCCAAGGACGTGGGAGGATGTGCTTCGGCTCTCCTTGCGCATGGTGGAGCGCGATGGAACCATTCTCAAGAAGCGGGGCTTTGACTTCCGCTATCCCTACTACTTGAATTTTCTGGTTCCGATGGTGGAGCAGCTGGGGGGCTGCCTCGTCTCGGAGGACGGAAGGGAGGCAATAGTAGGGGAGAGCGCCTGGATAGAGTTGCTTTCCTTCATGCAGGAATGGGGGCCGGGAGGTCTGAATCTTGGTTCTCCCACCTACAGGAACTCCCGTTTTTGCTTCGTGGGGGAGGAAGCTACCACCGCCATGGCGCTCAGTGGCATCTACCAGCAAAGCCGCATGGCCCAGTCTGACAAGGCTTTCTTTGAGGACGGAAACTGGATGGTCGTCCCTTTTCCCCAGTTCGAAAAGAGGAAGAGGGAGGCCACTGCATGCACCTATGCCCACTATCTTATGGTCAAGAGCAGCGCATCCCTTGCAGTGCAAAAGGCAAGCTGGCGCTTCGTGGGTTTCTTGCTTGCGCACGAGGAGCAATACCTTTTGCAGACAGGGCTCTTGATGCCGTCAAAACGGATGCTCTCTTCCAAGGCGCTAGGTGAGGTTCCCTACCATGAGCTCTTCATCAGCGACATGCAGAAGAGCAAGCCTGCCTATTGGGGCCCGGTTTCCAGCGCCATGCAGGATTTGCTGGCAATGGCTGTAAAGCGGGTCATGCTGGAAGGAATGGAGCCTGCAAAGGCGTACAGGATGTTGAAATCCTCCGCTCAGGAGCTGCTAGACGAGTCTTCCAGATAACCGGCGTGAATTGCACTCATGTGCATGGTGATTCTCGTTCCCTTTCCTTTTTCGCTTTCTATGAGGAATTCTCCCATCTCCTTGAACCGCATCTTGATTCTCCGATACGCATTGTAGATTCCCACATGACCGCTCTCCTTCAAATCGTCAAGATCTTCGGGAAGCAGGGAGCGGTCGAATCCCACTCCGTCATCCGAGACGACAATCTGGAGCATGCCATGCGCTTCTGTGACATCAATAAGAAGATGCCATTCTCCCGCCTTGGGTTCCAGGCCGTGGCAGATTGCGTTCTCCACCATGGGCTGGATGATCAGCTTGGGCGTCATGCAATCCCTGGTGGAATCCTGAATGTGCATTTTTACATGGAGCTTTTCCCCGTAGCGGAGCTTCTGGATGGCAAGATAGCTTTCAATTAGGTCGACGCTTTCGGCAATCGTGCATTCGCTTGCATGGTTGTCCACCGAGCTGCGCAGCAGTTTGCCGAGTTTCAGCGTGATCTGGTAGATCTGCTGTTCCCCATGCATGCGTGCAAGCGCTTTGATCGTGTTGAGCGTGTTGAAGAGAAAATGGGGGTTCATCTGGCTCTCTAGTGCCTTCCGCTCCGCCTCTGCGAGCTTGGACTCCTCCTCGCGGGTCAGCTGAAGGAGGTTGCTGATTTGCGAAACCATCCGGTTGAATGAGGCGTCGAGCTCCCTGATCTCGTTGATGTTGGTCTTCCCTGCAGTGGGTTTCATGTTTCCTTCCTCCACTTCACGCATGGAGGCGACAAGGTTTTTGATGGGTGCGTCGACGTAGTGGGCGAAGCGCATGGCCAGCAGGCTTGCGACAAGAGTGCCGATGCTGATGGCTGCCAAGACGGTGAGGGCCCATTGCCTGAGGTTGTTCCGGTAGGGAGTTGCGCTGATGGTTCCGGCGACAAGCAACCCCCCTATGGAGAGGGGAGTGATATGGACAATCGAGTCTTCGGTCACATAGGAGTGAGGGTAGAGATCCTCTTTCGCGTTGAGCGAAGGGAAAAGGTCGAAGCTCCCGCCTATGGTGGGGTGGATGACGCTGCGCGCATAGAAGTCAACCGGGTCTATCAATATCTCGTCAACCAGCATCGAGTTCCTGTTTATCTTCATGGTGAAGGAGGAGGCAAGCACCTCGACAATCACGTATCCGAGATTCCTTCCTTCCGAGTTGTAGACCCGTCGGATGATGGTGGCGGCAATAGGCTCCCCGCTAGAGGATGTCTGCCTCCCGCGAATGGAAATCATGCTTGCGGTCTGGGAGCGGTTCTCCATTTGCGCAAGCGGATTGTCCCGGTTCCACTCGTTGGTGTTGAGTCTGAGGTCATAGCTTTGGGGAAACTCATGGGTGGAAAGCCTGACATTTCCGCTGTTGGAGACGATGGAGGCGATGGCGGATCCCGTCTCGTTTTGCATGATGAGGAACATCTGCGCATAGACTGTTCTTCCTGCACTCTGGATTGCGGAAGAATCGTCCTCCTCCAGAAGCCTGACAATCTCTTCGTTTGTGGAGAGGAGGTACGCGTCATGGCGGAATCTTTCAAGGATTGCGTCTATCTGCTTTGCATCGCTCTCCGTGGCAATCTGCACCTGCCCGTTGAGGCTTCTGACAAGATTTCTCGTTCCCCACAGCCGATAGCTTGCAAGTACTCCACCCAATGGAAGCAGCATGACCACAAGAAAGGAGGTGAAAAGCAAACGAAAGAGAGATGTGGTGCCTCTTTTCATGCGTGGATGCAATGCTCGTCACGGTATTGCGAGGGAGTGACACCCGCAAAGCGCTTGAAGATCTTGGCATAGTATCCCGGGGTGGGAAACCCGCATTGTGTGGCAATCTCCCCTATGTTGAGCTTCGGATCTCCCATCAGGTCGATGCTCTTGTTGATGCGCCACGCATTGAGGTATTGGAGGAAGTTATATCCTGCCACCTCCTTGAAAAGTCGGGAGAGGTGGCTCTCGGAGATGCCGAGAAAGGATGCGGCTTCCTGAAGTCCCACCGGTTTCCCATAGTTTGTGGCGACAAAGCCGATAGCCCCATCGACCACATGGTTGTTGACGGAGTGGGGAAGAGGAATCAGCTCGGCCTCGCTTGCCATCCTGTTCTTCTTCAGACGCTCGTAATCCCCTTCCTCCTCCTTGATTCTTTGTACAAGCTTGCATAGCGTCTTTTCCAGCTCCTCGTCGTCAATCGGCTTGAGCAGATAGTCGAAGACACCAAGCTGGATTGCCATTTTCATGTAGGCGAAGTCGGTGTGGCCGCTAAGAATCACCGCATGCTCGACCGAGCATCGGCTGAGCATCTCAAGCCCGTTAATCCCGGGAAGACGGATGTCGGTAATCACCACATCCGGTTCCAATTTCTTGATCAGCGCCTCTCCTTCAAGGCCGTCGCCCGCACATCCGGCCAGAGTGAGGCCGCAATCCTCCCAGTTGATGCTCTCTGCCAGCTCGTCGCGCACAATTTTTTCATCTTCCACCAGAACCACCGAATAGCTCATTCCTCTTTTTGCTCCTTGCCCCTTTCATCATAGGTGATTGTTTCCCTTTTTGCCATACAAAGCGATTGTATGGAGAATTGTAAAGAAAGATGCATTCCCGCTCTCTTTTTTGCCGGATGGCGTATATTCGTAGGCAAGAGGTACAAGAATATGACGCGTTCCTTGAAAACACACATCGCGGGTGCACTTCTGGTTTTGGCACTCGCTTCATCAAATCTTTTTGCCGCAGACGGAGTTCTCGGCAAGTTGCATCTGGAGAGCGCAAAGCTTTCTGAAATTCAAAAAACCTACACAAAGGCGATGGATGGATATCTTTCCGCTTCAGAAGACCTTACGAAGAAGCTTGACAGGGCGTATGCCCAGAACAACGCCCGTCTCTACTACCAGACGCTGGAGCAGCTGCACCAGATTGAGGCTCCCTCTCTCTCTCAAGAGGAGAGCGAGAAGCTTGTGGAGCGGATGATGGGCTCGAAGAGCGAAGAGGAGAAAAAGCTATGGAGCGATTGGCTCTATGAGAACGACCCCTATTACCGTCCAACCCTTACCTTGACACTCAAGAACGAGGGAAAGAGAGGCAGCTACTCCTACCAGCAGACAATCAGCGTGAAGCCGGGAGAGAGCGTGAAGCTTCCCACAATCGAATATGCAAGCGACAAGGGTGTCTTTGTCGGCTGGGGAATCACCCCCGACAGTGTCACCTATCAGGCGGGAAGCACCATTAAGATGCCGTATGCGGACCAGAAGCTCTATGCGGTTTTCCAGAATGGAGTGAGATTCTCCGACCCGGTTTCCGGCTATGAGAGCTTTGTCGCTGACGGAAAAGCAAAAGCTCCCGTTCTTAATGCGCCCGACGCCTCCTACTTGTTCGACGGATGGTACGACCAGGAGGGGAACAAGCTGGAAGAGGGAAGGGAGCAGATGGAAAAAAATGGTTCTGCCAGCTACACAGCTTTTTGGAAAAGCATCGCTTTCAGCGGCGTGAAGACCCGGTACTACAAGGATATGACCATTCCGCGCATGGAGCAGGTTCCCCTCTCCTTTACCATCAAGAACCAGGGCAACGAGGCCATTTCCGGCATCAAAGTCTCCTTGGAGATGGAGGGAGTCACCAACCTCAGCGGGGATCTCTCCTGCCGCTACCTGCAAAGTGGCTCGGTCAAGAACGGCATCTTTGTCATCGTCGCTGACGGAGAGAGCGGTGATGTGAAGGAGGGGAAGATCACCCTCACCGACGGCGATGGAGATACCTGGTCAATCCCCGTCTCCATCACAATCAAGTAATTAGACCTCCCATGGTAATCCTGGCCTGCTCCACTTGGGGCAGGCCTCTCTTTGAGGTAATCCGTCTGCAAATGGCTCCCACATATGAAGTCGGCCATGCACAAAAGTTGGTCGGATGAAAGCTTGAGAGGAGGAGAAGGTTAAGCCGGTGGCGTGGCATTACATTTTCTATCATTGACAAAATTGCCTTTTATGTTTGCAAAAATAAACACTACGAGGTGGTGTAAAAATTACAAAGGCTGCAGGTAATATCCTTCCCGGAACTGAGAATATACTGAAAACCATGGGTGAGCAGATCAAGCTTGCAAGACTCAGGCGCAGGCTGTCTGCGAATCTGGTGGCAGAGCGTGCGGGAATCAGTCGCGCTTCCTTGTGGAAAGTCGAAAAGGGGGATCCCTCGGTAGCCATGGGAATCTATGCGGCGGTTCTGCATGCCTTGAACAATCTTGACAGGGATCTTCTCCTTGTTGCGCGGGATGATGAAATGGGGAGACAGCTTCAGGACCTGCATCTTATTACCAGAAAGCGGGCCCCGAGAAGGAGTAGCTAATGGCATCCGGTCAGAAAACCATCTTTGTCTATGATGACTTCAGCTCAGGGAATCCGATTCCGATGGGAATTTTGCATGTGGATGGCATCAATGGCGGGGAATCCTATTCTTTTGAGTACGATACAGAGTGGCTTAAGAAGAGCTTCCTTACACTCGCATTGGATCCTGTTCTTAAGCCATATGCCGGCAGGCAGTATCCGTCCGGTAGGAATATCTTTGGTTTGTTTGCAGACGCGTCTCCTGATCGCTGGGGACGTTCTCTTATGCATAAGCGTGAAAGAATCCTGGCAGAAAAGGAGGGTCGCAAGCCGGCAAAGCTGCATGACAGCGATTATCTTTTGGGAGTATACGA
>CAVESN010000036.1:0-7318 GCA_963618365.1 Bacteroides uniformis | reverse complement strand
GGGCGACGCTTCGCACGTTAGAGGAAGCTTCCAGAAAATTTGAAAGTGATGCAAACGGTTTGAACGAGAAATAAGCCTGGTTCATCTCTTGGCGGAGCAAGACCTAAGGCAACGATAGAGGACACAAATGGCCAGCTTTGGATTGCGAAATTTCCATCTAGAAACGATGAAAATGATACTGGTGCATGGGAAATGGTGGCACATGATCTGGCAAGTTTGTGCGGGTTGCATGTTCCAAAGGCCAAACTTGAGAAATTCTCCGACTTCGGGAGCACGTTCCTGATAAAGCGGTTTGACAAGAGAGTACACTTTGCATCCGCCATGACTCTGCTTGGTAAAACGGACGGTGCATCCGCTGCGGACGGAACAAGCTATCTTGATATAGCTGCTTTCATTAAGTCCGGTTCAGCACAGCCGAAGGAGGATCTGGTTGAGCTTTGGAAACGAATTGTTTTCAATATGGCAGTTACCAACACAGATGACCATCTTTTGAACCATTCGTTCATTCTTACAAAACATGGATGGATGCTCTCGCCTCTCTATGATGTAAATCCGGTTCCTTATGGTGACGAACTATCCCTGAACGTTGATGAGGACAATAATGCCATCAGCATTGATCTTGCGGTGGCAACAGCCGCCAGATTCGGAATTTCCGAATCTGAGGCGAATGGAACTGCGAAAGAGATTCTGGCGATTGTCAGGGAAAACTGGGAGAAACTCGCCAAGGGCTACGAGTTGAACCGGCGACAGATAGAAGAAATGCGGCCTGCTTTTAGCGCTTGCCATAGATGATTCTGGATGGCCGGTGTGCGGGTCATTCCAAAAGGGAGCGCATACCTGTCCGTCCATGGATGTGCTCTTTCAGTTTACCCGCCGTGTGGGTTGGAGATTGGAAAGCAATAATGCAATCATCGTGGTGAACGACTCGTCGGCCTCTTCGCCGCGCAGCAGCATGTGCCGCCGTTCCATGGTGAGGAATCCGAAGATTGCGGCATGGAACGCATTGGTGAAGCGATCCTCATCCTCTTCTGTCAGGCTGAAAGCCCCCAGCCGCTTCTTGGTATGGAAAAAGAGCGCAGCGCTCTTTTCCAGCTTTCCTCCACGCTCGATGGAGAGGAACAATTGCGGCCTTTCCTGTGCGAATGCACGGATGGTCTTCGCAGTCACGAGAAGTGCTTCTTTCCCCTCGAGCTCCCGCACCGCGCATCCAATGGCCTGGTCAAGTTCCTCGAGCGCAAGCAGGCTGATGGCATCCTCGAGGTCATGGACATTCTTCAGATGGTTGTAGAGGGCCGATGGTTGCACTCCAAGGCGAAATGCAAGCTCCCGTAGCGAGAAGTTGTCGTACCCCTCTTGCTCAATCAGTTCCTGGGCTCCCTTGAGTATCAACTCTTTGGTGATCTTTGCCATATATGCCTCCATGAACGATGTTCATTTTTATTATAGAGAACACTGTTCATTTTTGCAATGGAAAATTACATTGCTTGGTTGCTTGTGGAAATCGAGTTGATGGAGGGGACCGTCTTGAGCGCTTTGACAATCTTGCCTATCGCATCCTCATTGGTTACTTCGATGGTGAAGGTGCCGATTAATCGTCCCATGTCATCATCATGCAGATTGCCGCTTGTCAGGTGGCCGCCATACTTGTGCACCGCACCCTCAATCTCGCTGAAGAGATCCTCGGTGCGCCTGCTAATCACATTGAAGGTGCGTCTCAGCCTCGGGTTCCCCATCTCCCATTCCACTTCAATCTTGCGCTGCGCTATTTCACTCATGTTGGCGAGGTTGGGACAGTCCTGCTTGTGGACAATGATGCCGCGCCCACGGCTGATATAGCCTACGATGGGATCCCCTGGAACGGGATGGCAGCACTGCGCGATATGTATCATCATGTTTTTCTCTTTGCCGACTTTCAGCACATGGTCGCCTACGTTGGAGACATGGCGCACTATGCCGTCTGCGTCGGGAGTGGAGGAGAGCTGGTGGCCACCCTGCTGCTGGGGCTGTTCCTGACTTGTCTTGCGCTTTGCGATTATGGAGTTGTCAATCAGGACATTCTCGTCATACTTGTTCAGCCATGCGCGGATCTTGCGCCTTGCACTGGTCGTCTTGGCGTAGCGCAGCCATTGCACATGGGGCCTGGCATTGGGGCTGGTGAGAATCTCGATGACCTGGGTGTTCTTCAGCGACTGGTCAAGCGCAATGATCTGCCCGTCAGCCTTCGCCCCTATTGTGTGGTTTCCCACTTCGGTATGAATCTGGTAGGCGAAGTCGATGGGTGTGGCGCCGCCTGCAAGTTCGATGATATGCCCTTGCGGCGTGAAGACGTAGATCGAGTCCTTGAGAATCTCGTCCTTGATGTCGGTCATGAAGGTCTCGCTATGCTCGATCTCCTTCGACCAGCTCTTGAGCTTGGAGAGCACGCGGTTGAACTGGGCATCGTCCATGTGATGGTCGCTTCCCACACCTCCCACGCTGTCCGCTTTGTAGGCCCAGTGCGCGGCAACACCGTATTCCGCGACGTAGTTCATCTCCTTGGTCCGGATCTGGATTTCCAGAAGCTGACCTCCGAAAGCCATGACCGTGGTGTGCAGGCTCTGGTAGTTGTTTGCCTTGGGCATGGCGATGTAATCCTTGAAGCGACCTTCAACCGGAGCCCACAGGGAGTGCACCACTCCCAGGATGGTGTAGCATTCAGGAATCGAGCCGCAAAGGATCCGCACCCCAAGGATGTCATAGATCTCGCTCAGTTCCTTGCCGCGCTTTGTCATCTTCAAGTAGATGGAGTAGGCGTGCTTGACACGGCTGGTGACGATGATGTCGGAGATCTGGGCCTCACTGCATGCGCGGTAGATATGCTTCTCTATCTTCGCGAGGAAGGATGTCTGCTCGCTCTTCTTCCCCCGCAGGTAGCTGGTGATATACTCGTACATGTCTGGCTTGAGGACCTTCATGGAGAGATCCTCAAGCTCGTCTTTCAGCCAGGAGATACCGAGCCTGTCGGCAAGGGGCGCATAGACGTCAAGGCACTCCTGCGCGATCTCCTTTGCCCGCTGGGGGTTGAGATGCTGGAGAGTGCGCATGTTGTGCAGCTTGTCGGCGAGCTTGATGATGATGACTCGCACATCGCGGCTCATGGCGAAGAACATCTTCCTGATGGTCTCCGCCTCCTGCTCGCTCTTGTTCATCGTCTTGAGGGCGCTGACCTTCGTCACCCCCTCCACCATCTCCGCTACCGGCTGCCCGAAGAGCTTTGCAATGTCGTCGAATGTGGTGGGAGTATCCTCGATGGTGTCATGAAGCAACCCCGCACAGACAGTGTCCGCATCCATCTTCAGCTTGATCAACGTCTCACCGACCGCAAGGGGATGGATGATGTAGGGTTCTCCGCTGCGCCGTTTCTGGTCCTCATGCTTCCCATTGGCGAAGTTGGCCGCAGCCAGAATTTTTCTCTGGTCGTCCGGCGAGTACATGAACGTCTTGTGTATGAACCGGTCAATCAGCTGTTCGTACATGGTCAGTCGCCCCCACAACGACACGATCTTTGCCAGCAAGATCTTTTTTAATGTACACATTCATAAAGCCGCTTGCAAGTAAAAGCGCTTTCACCGTAGCGATTTGCCTATAGTCGCACTCGATCCAGATGCGGCCACGATTGGAGAGATGGCCGGGCGCTTCGGCTATGATGCGTCGAATGAGAGAAAGGCCGTCCTTTCCTTTGCCGTCAAGGGCCATATCGGGCTCATGGCGAACTTCCTCTGAGGCCTCGTCAATCCATGTCCTTGTCAGGTAGGGCGGATTGGAGACAATCATGTCGAAAGATCCCATGATGCGGGAAAACAAGTCGGATTGGATGAGCGAGTATTGACCGGGAAAAAGGAGGCGAACTCCATTCACCCTTGCGACTTCCAGTGCTTCGCGGCTCAAGTCGGCAAGCAGGAGCCGGCAGCCAAGATGGCGGGCGAGGGTGATGCCGATGCACCCGCTTCCGCAGCAAAGGTCCAGAATCCTCAAGTTCGGGTTTGGGGGAGTGCCATCCAGCACATCATCCACAATCGTCTCCGTGTCCGGCTGGGGTATCAAGACACGCTCGTCCACAAGGAAATCGAGGTCGTAGAACTCCTTGTGACCCAAAATATAGGCCATGGGACGAAATGCGAGCCTTTGCGCAAGAAGAGAAAGAAATGCTTCCTTTTCCTTGGGGAGAATCTCCTTGCCACGGGAAAGCGCAAGGTCCACATCGCCAAAGCCGCAAGCTTTTTTCATGAGAAGCCGCGCATCAAGTAGCGGCGTCTTTGTCACACCCTTCTCTTTGAGCGCACGAGCGGCTTGGGAAAGGATTTCCTGAAAGGTCATAGGTCTTCCAGCGCTTTCTCTCCTGCCGCGACTTTCAATGGAATGATGACCTGGTCAAGGTCGCCTGCCATTATCTGGTCGAGCTTGTAGAGCGTCAGTCCGATACGGTGGTCGGTCAGCCGGTTCTGCGGGAAGTTGTAGGTGCGAATCCGCTCCGAGCGGTCTCCGCTTCCCACCATGCTCTTGCGTTCGGCCGCCCGTTCAGCGTTCTTCCTGGATTCCTCCAGGTCGAAAAGCCTGGCGCGCAGCACGCGCATGGCCTTGTTCTTGTTCTTCAGCTGGCTTTTCTCGTCCTGCTGGATGACCACAAGGCCGGATGGAATGTGGGTGATACGCACGGCACTGTCAGTCGTGTTGACACATTGCCCTCCATGGCCGCCAGCACGCATGACATCGATCCGAAGGTCCTCGTCCCTAATCTGGATATCGGTCTCCTCCGCTTCCGGAAGCACAGCAACGCTTGCAGCCGAGGTATGGATTCTCCCGCCGCTCTCTGTGACGGGAACGCGCTGGACGCGGTGCACGCCGCTCTCCCGCCTTAGCGACCCGTAGACATCCTTGCCGGTGATGGAGAAGATTATCTCCTTGTAACCGCCGAGGTTGATCTGGTTCTGGCTGATGATCTCCATCTTCCAATGGCGCCCCTCCGCATAGCGTGTGTACATCTCGAACAGGTCCGCGGCAAAGAGCGCCGCCTCATCTCCGCCTGTTCCTGCGCGGATCTCCATGATGATGTTTTTCCCTTCAAGGGGGTCGGGAGGAATCAAGAGCACTTTCGCCTCATCCTCCACAAGGGAGATTCTCTCCTTCAGCCCTTCGAGCTCCTCTTTTGCAATCTCGGCCATTTCCGGATCTTCGAGCAAGGCCTGGGTCTCCTCGAGCTCCTTCATGAGAGAGCCAAGCTCCTCGAGCTTGGAGACTATCGGGCAAAGGTGCCCATGCTGCTGCATGAGCCGTTTGTATTGTTCGCGATCGGCCACCACCTGGGGATCAGCAAGCTTCTGCTCGAGCCCATGGAGCTGCTCCTTGAATGTATTCAGCTTCTCAAGCATCTGAAATCCTCTTAAAAGTCAAAGTATAGGGTAACGGGGCTCATTGGACAATCTTCAGTTCTTGAACGAGTGGATGGGAGCAGGAATCCTGCCTCCCCTTGCGATGAAGGAGGCACAGCTCTTCTTGTTCACCGGCATGATGGGTCCGTCTCCCAAAAGTCCTCCAAAATGTGCCGTCTCTCCCACATTTTTGCCGATTACGGGAATGACTCTCACTGCGGTTGTCTTCTGGTTGACCATGCCGATGGCTGCTTCGTCGGCGATTATGCCGCTGATGGTGGAGGGAGGAGTGTCACCGGGAATGCAGATCATGTCCAGACCCACACTGCAGACGCATGTCATAGCCTCAAGCTTTTCTATGCAGAGTCCTCCGCTCCTAGCGGCCTGAATCATTCCCGCATCCTCGCTGACGGGGATGAATGCGCCAGAAAGCCCTCCCACCGAGGAGGATGCCATGATGCCGCCCTTCTTCACTTGGTCATTGAGGAGCGCCAATGCGGCGGTTGTCCCGGGGCATCCCACCTCCTCAAGCCCCATGCTCTCAAGAATCTGGGCGATCGAGTCTCCCACTTGTGGCGTGGGAGCCAGGGAGAGGTCCACAATGCCGAAGGGGATGCCGAGCCTTGTGCTTGCCTCCTGGGCAACCAGCTGGCCAAGACGTGTGATCTTGAATGCGGTTCGCTTGATGGTCTCGCAAAGGGTGGTGAAATCCGCACCTTTGCAACTTTCTAGCGCTTCATGCACGACTCCCGGCCCAGAGACTCCGACATTGATGACCAAATCACCCTCGGTGGTGCCATGGAAGGCTCCAGCCATGAAGGGGTTGTCATCCGGGGCATTGCACAGCACAACCAGCTTGGCGCACCCCATGCTGTCACGTTCCCTGGTGGCGATGGCTGTCTGCTTGACAATCTCTCCCATGAGGGATACGGCGTCCATGTTGATGCCGGTCTTGGTGGATGCAAGGTTGACCGAGGAGCAAAGATGCTCGGTCTCTGCCAACGCCTCGGGAATGGCGCTAAGGAGAAGATGGTCGCACCTCTTCATCCCTTTTGCGGGGATTGCGGTGAATCCACCGATGAAATTGACAGCGCAAGAAGCGGCGGCCTCATCCAGCACCCTTGCAAGCTTGACATAATCCTCGCTCTTTTTGCATGCGCTGGCTCCGATGAGGCTGATGGGAGTGACACTGATACGCTTGTTGACAATAGGTATGGCGTAGTCGTTTTCTATCTCCTTGCCCACTTTCACCAGATCCTTTGCGGCTGTGGTGATCTTCTTGTAGATGTTCTGCTTCAGCTTCTCGAGGTTGTCGGAGATGCAATCGAAGAGGCTTATGCCGAGCGTAATCGTCCTTACATCGAGATGCTCGTGCTCGAACATTTCATTGGTCGCAGTGACTTCTTTCAAATTGATCATATTCGCTGCATCTTCTCAAAGATTTCTTCTCTCTGGAGCTTGATTTGCACGCCAAGCTCTTTTCCCACCTCGTCCAAATCTTTGCTGATCTGGAAAAACTCCTTGGTCACGTTATCCATGCCGCACACCATCATCATGGTGAAATAGCCCTGGATGATGGTCTGGCTGATATCCTCGATGTTCACTCCCACCGATGCCAGATAAGTGCATACGCCTGCAATGATGCCGGTCCTGTCTTTTCCCACTACGGAAATAATCGCTTTCTGCATGGAAAGCATGCTAGCACAAAAGGGGAGTGAAATAACAGAAACAATGAAGCGCAATGAAAAGATATCAAGAAATTAATCCTATAAAGGAACATTATATAGTAAATTATATTTTTGCTTTCGTAGACTATGGACAAGAGTTTTTTTCTTTGGTATATTCACACACACTTGTTGCGGGCGTAGCTCAGTGGGAGAGCACTGCTTTCACACGGCAGGGGTCGGTAG
>CAVESN010000035.1:949-18557 GCA_963618365.1 Bacteroides uniformis | reverse complement strand
TCCTTCTTCGAAAAGCAGGCTTTCAGCTCCTCGTCACGGAGGAAGGTGGCTTCCTCTTTCCCTGCGTGTTCCATCTCACACCTCCTCTTATTGGTAGTGGGCATGTCCAAAACATGTCCCTACCCTATCAATACGGTGTTTTTCTCTGTTTTGATCAGTTTGGGACTTGGAAGAGGACGAGGAGATGAGAAATCCCCGTTTCCGTAGGGGAAACAGGGATTCTGCGGTTTTCTTTGTAAGAAAATTGTCCGCTTGCAAACGTGACACGAAAGATACCGAAGCAACTTCTTTCTTTTCGTGTGGTTAGGCGTTTGCTCCCACGTTGGCATATCCACCTGGAGTAGGCCAATGGTATCCCCTCTGGTTGTAGAGGGCGAAATCATGCTTTGGAACATACTTCTTGTCGGGATATCCCACAAGCCTCCCTTCCTTGATCCATGCGCTATCTTGGCCATGAAGCCTAGATACGAGCTTTGCTTCCATCTCCTCCTTGATATGGTTGTAGGCAGGGTCCTCGGACAGGTCATACCTCTCATTGCGGTCCTTTCGCATGTCAAAGAGCTGGAAGACATTCCCGCAAGGATAGTAGATGAGCTTGTACTCCTTGGTGCGGATCATGCGTGTTGCCTTGTCACCCTCGCTGATTTCACCGAAGATGTACTCCTCTTCTTCCTCCTCATCAAACAAGCTCTTTCCCTCCACAGTTTCAGGGATTGTGATGCCTGCAAGATCAAGCAGCGTGGGCATGAAGTCCGCAAGGCAGAAGAGCTTGTGCTCATATCCTTTACCGATGTACTTCTCCACTGGCTTCCCGCTGATGATAAGGGGAATATTGGCACTACTCTCATAGAAGAGCCGCTTGGCGACATAGCCGTGGTCGAAAAGCATGTCCCCATGGTCTGCGACAAAGACAAGAATAGTATTATCAAGCAATCCACTCTCACGAAGCGTCCCAATCAGTGTGCGGATGGAATAGTCGATATGGGTGCATTGGGCATAGTATGCCTTACGCGCCCGATCTTTCTCCCAATCGCTGTACAGGTCAGCGGCGTCCCCCAGCGCCCGGTCAATGAAACGGTCCTTATGCCAATCATCACCAAGCGGTGGTGCAAGATCCCTCTCCTTGTACATGTCCCAATAGGTCTGTGCAGGAACTAAGGGAGGATGGGGAAACTGATAGGAGCAATAGAAGAAGAACGGCCTGGAAGGATCCCTCCTTTTTATCTGCTTTGCCATCTGATACGTCACCCAATTGGTGGGATGGATCTCTTCTGGGAGATGCCACGGGCGGGTATAGTAGACATTGTTGCCCATCGAGTGCATGAACTCCTCACCCACATACCCCTTCTCTCCCAGCCAGATCTGGTAATCATCCACCACGCCGAAGTCGTACCTTCCTTCCTCGGTGAGAATCACGTCGTCAAACCCGATGCGGCTGCGCTGGGGATAGACATGAAGCTTCCCCACCGCCATCGTCTGGTACCCCGCATCATGAAAACATTCCGCCATGGTGGGCACCCCGGGCATGGGCATGCGGTCCGAATAGATCCGATCCCCATGGGTTTTCGGCATGAGCCCCGTCATCATGCTCCTTCTGGCAGGGATGCAGACAGGACACTCGCTATAGGCATTGTCAAGCCTGATCCCGTTCTTGGCGAGATAGTCCAATGTCGGCGTCATCACATTCGCATCCCCCGAGCACCCCATCTTGTTCGCCGCCCATTCGTCGACGCACACCACCATCACATTCGGTTTTTCCATAGCTCCTCCTTAGACCAACCCAAGCGCATGAGGCAACATGAGGGAGAATGCCGGCACATAGGTAATCAGGGCAAGCACGATGACCATGACCAGAAGAAATGGAAGCGTATGCTTGGTAAGCCGCTCGATGGAAACCCCCGAAAGCCCACTGCCGATAAAGAGCACGCCACCGACCGGAGGAGTGATCAAACCTATACCGCAGTTGAGAATCAGCACTGTCCCGAACTGAATCGGACTGTATCCGATACTGGCAAGGACAGGAATCAAGATCGGTGTGACGATGATGATAATCGAAGCCATGCCGAGAATCATTCCCAGAAGCAAGATGATCAGGTTGATGATAAGGAGAATCAGGAACTTGCTTGTGGTAAGCCCAAGCAGACCATGCACGACCATCTGGGGAATGCCAAGGTAGGTGATGCAGAAGCCAAAAGGACCGCTTGCGGCAATCAGGACAAGCACCGTACTGAGTACCTTGAGGCTCTTCTCGCATACCGGAACCAGATCTCTCCACTTCATCTCCCGATAGATGAAGATGGAGACGAAGATGGCATACAGACATGCGATTGCCGCACTTTCGGTGGGAGTGAACCTGCCTGTGACTACGCCGAAGACCACAATCAGGACCGTACCAAGGCCCCAGATGGACTCCTTCAAGCTCTTAAAGAGGTAGCGTACCGAGAAAGGGGACCCCTTGGGGTAATTGCGCTTCACGGAAAGATAGAAGGAGTAGATCATGAGCGCAAGCGCAAGGAGGAGTCCCGGTACGATACCGGCCATGAAAAGAGCGGAGACAGAGATGCCTCCCGCCGCCATAGCATAGATGATCATGTTATGGCTGGGAGGGATCAGCATCCCCTGCACGCTGCTAGTCATGGTGACCGCAGTGGAGAACTCCACGTCATACCCCTGCTTCTTCATCATCGGAATCAGTATGGCTCCAAGGCTGGCCGTATCGGCGGTCGCGCTGCCGCTGATGCCGCCGAAGAAGACGCTGGCAAGGATATTCACCATCGCCAGTCCTCCCCGCATCCATCCGATACAAGCATCGGCAAGCCTGATAAGCCTGTCGCTGATACCGCCTCCGCTCATGATATCACCCGAAAGGATGAAGAAGGGGATGGCGAGGAAGGTGAACCCGTCCACTCCGTCGACCAGGCTGCTGATGACCTGGATGGGAGAAAGGTGCAGGAAGAGGAAAGTGAAAATGGATGCGCATATCATGGAATAGGAGATATGTGCTCCCAGAAAAATCAGCAGGAAGAAACTGCCAAGCAGGATAAAGATAGCCATTGGATTCATTTGTCCACCCCTTTAAAGATCCGGTACACGGCCATCGCCGCGCCATAGATTCCTCCCAGCACCACCGAAAGATAGGTGATGGAGAGGGGCCATCCCGTTGCCGACATCTTCGATACCTGGCTCAATGCGGTTGTCTGGATGCCGTAGATGATCCAGAAGATGTTCACAATAAGGAGCATGGCGTAGGCAAAGAGCCTCAGGCCATGGACCCAGCTTTGGGGAACGATGGACTCGATGATGGTCATGCGCACATGCCTCCCATCCTTGACTGCGGCACCCGCGCCGACAAAGCAGAGCCATACCATGCACAAGATGGCAAGCTCCTGCGTCCAGCGCGGCGCCTTGACAAAGGGGAGATATCTTCCGATGACGCCGTAAGAGACGGAGAACACCATCACGGCGAAGATACAGACACACAATTTGACCATTACGAAACTAAACCAGTCGGCGAACAGGTCAAAACCGTTTTTGACCTGCGGGTCTTGGGTATTTTGCATAAGAAACCTCTTGTCTTGGGAAAAGGGGAAAGCCGAAGACCTTCCCCTTGGAATTGTTAACGGGATGCCTTGATCTTCTTGATCAAGTCTCCATAGGTGGGGCCATATTTGGCATAGACGCTCTCGCATGCCTTCTGCCACTGGGAGACATCAACCTCGGTCACCTTGACACCGGCTGCCTTGATCTGGGCTAGGTACTCCACATCCTTGGCATCGGAAATCTGCTCGAAATAGGGAACCGATTCATCGAAGCACTGGCTGATAAGGGCCTTGTCCTCGGCAGAGAGCTTGTTCCAGGTGATCTCGCTCATCAGAATCAAGTTGGGGCTGATCTCATGCTGGTCGAGCACGTAATACTTGGCGACTTCCTGGAAAGCATTGTTGATGAAGCCGGAGAGCGGTTGCTCCGCCCCATCAACCACGCCGCTCTGAAGAGCACTATACAGCTCGCTGAATGCGACCGATTGCACATTTGCACCCAGCGACTCCGCGGCATCGTAGTAGACCTCCCCCTCCTGGCAGCGCACCATCAGGTTCCTCATGTCAGAGGGCTTTTTGACATCCTTCTTGACGAAGAAGTAGTTGCGTGCGGACTCCTGGTAGGCACCGATGCAAACCATCCTGCTTCCCGAGCTCTGCACCGCATCCAAGAGGGCCCTTCCATCGGCGCTCTTCTCAAAATGGCGTGCATGCTCCACGGAATCGAAGAGATAAGGGAGTGTGAAGACCTTCAAAACATCGGGGCCGTAGTCCGCGATGACTCCCCCCATCAGCATGGCGCCGTCTATTGTTCCGGTCTGCATCCCTTGCACGGTGGAAGTCTTGCTGCCAAGAGCTCCGCTGTAGAACAGCTGCATGGTAATCCGTCCGTCGGACTTCTCCTTGACTAGGTCGGCAAACTTGGCGACACCCTTGCAGAGGGGATGGCTCTCGCCATTCTGCAAGGCGATCTTGAGCACAATCGGCTTCACTTTCGCTGTCGAACCGGAGGTTTCGGCATTTCCCGTAGCGAACAAGCTTCCACAGGCAAAAGCCAAGGCGGAAGCAATCAACAACATCTTTTTCATGATGAACTCCTTGCATTCCACCCTAAAGCGGAAACAAATACTTCCGTTAGGAAGAAAATCGTCAGGAAACAGGAATATTTCGGACAAATTGGATGGGGCTTGATCCGGTTTCCCTCTTGAAGCACTTGCCGAAATAGGCAGGATCGGAGAATCCTACACGGGAGGCGACCTCGTTCACGCTCATCCCTTTGGCAAGCAACTCCTTGGCGTGGCGGATCCGCACCGAAAGGAGATAGGAGAAGATGCCTTGCCCGTACTCCCGCTTGAACAATTTCCCGACGTAGGAGCGGTCCCTGCTCACCAAAGAGGCAAGCTCCTCAAGAGAGATATTCTTTGCATAGTGCTCATCGATGTACTGGCGGACCAAGGAAGCGCTCCTCACTCCCCCGCAAAGCTCGGGATCTTCCGCCGATTGGGAGAGATAGCGGTCAACCGCCTCCTTGAAAGTCTCCATCGAGTATGGCTTGATCAGATAGTCGAAGGAACCATCCCGCATTGCCCCTCGCAAGTGCTCGTAATCCGAGTATGCGGTGGCCATGATCACCACCACGCCGGGACGCTTTTCCTTCATCTTTGCCAAAAGCTCAAGCCCTGTCATATCGGGAAGGTTGATATCCAGGAGCACCAAGTCGAAAGGGTAGTTCTCAAAACGGGAGAGCGCCATGGCCCCGTTAATGGCGCTTGCCACGAAAAACGCGTCATGGTAGCAGAGGGAGAACATCCGCTCCAAGGCTTTTCTTTCCAAACTGTCGTCCTCGACAACCAACACATGTTTCATGATTGGGGATAGGTTACCACGATTTCGGTCCCCTGTTCCCCCCTTGTGTTGACGAAAAGCAAATCACTTCTGCCATAGAAGAGCTCAAGCCGCCCCCTGATGTTGGCAAGACCAATACCGCTCCCTTTGGGAGAAGCATCGGAAGAAAACCCCACACCGTTATCCCGCACGGAGACGATTAGGTCATGATCCTGCACATGGGCTTCTACGGAAATCAGAAACGGCTCCTCTCCCTGTTCCCGAAATCCATGCTTCATGCAATTCTCCACCAAGGGCTGAATGCTCATAGGAAGGATGGGAAGAGGACCGGAGGATCCAAGGGAAAAACGGGTCTCGATATTCCGCTCATGGCAGGAACGCTGGAGATAGAGGTACTTGCTCACAATCTCCATCTCCTCATCAAGGCTGACCATATCCTCACCCATGTCCAGACAGTAGTGGAGAATGCCACCGGTAGCCTCCACCAGGCTCATGACCACCTCAGGCCCCTCCACCAGGCTTGCAACTCCGATTTGATGGAGGGCATTGAAAAGGAAATGGGGGTTCACCTGGCTGCGGAGCGCCAGCATCCTTGCATCCACCAGGGCCTGCTCGGTCTCCGCCTGATGGTGCAGCCGCTGCACATACCCGTACAGCTCCCTCTTCACATGGTTGATACCATGAAAGAGCAGCACGAACTCGGTGCATAGCGCGCCCTGCAAGTCCGCCACCTGCCAATCCTGCCGGGAGAGATGCTCGAGGTTGTCCAAGGAGCGGGAGACAGAGTATTTCAGATGCTGCAGCAGATAGAGGAAGGAGAAGACGATGAGGGCTATGGCAAGCACAAGAAGCAACAGCATCCAGCGAAGTCTTCTCTCCGCAGCCTGGATCAAGGCAAAGGAAGCTTTCGCCGAGCGGTCGATATCCTTCTGGAAGAAGCGCTGCATCATCCCCTTATGCTCCCCCAGCCCCTCCAGGATATAGCTGGTTGCAAGGAACAAATCGGTGGAGGCGACAGTACGGGTAAGCAGCTCACGCTGGGATTCGTTGAACCAGGAGACCCTCCTGAGCGCACCCCACATGTCATCATCCAGCCCGTCGTTCTCCCCGATACGTCCAATCACCCCATCCAGCTCCCTGCTCCGTGAAAGGTAGAGGTCAAGATAGCGGGGATCCCAGTCATGGCGGTAATCGGAAAGAAGCGACTCCATATCCTGCAGATAGACAAGGAGCTGGCTGTCATCACTGACCTTGCGCGAGAAATCGAATTGCACCTTCTCTTCCCTATGCAAGCAACTCCAGGAGAAGAGAAATGCCCCGAAGAGGATAAGCATGGAAAGTGAGCCAAGCACCATGAGCCAGGAGGAAAGACGATGGGTACGCATAATGGCAGTATACCACTGTCAATCGAAACCGTAAGCACATGCAACAGGGGTCGCCGAAGCAACCCCCATGGAAAAAACCTCTTGTAAGTCAGTGCGCTATTTACTTGATAGCCTCATTGAAATTTGTCATCAAATACGAGGCGATAGAGGTAACACCGTCTCCAAGGACTCCACTGGCAACCGCATCGTTGTACTTGGAGTTGTTGATGATAACAGTATTACCACTACTAGCAAGTTTCACATACGCATGGTCTTTTCCACACTCCATGAAGAAGGATATCTCATTCGTATCGATACTAGGAGCCGAAAGTGACGTTGAATCAAATTGTTTGTTGTTGTATTTATGCTGCCACTGGGTAAAACCGGAGCCTACGACCTTGTTGACCCCTTGATTGGTAACGTTCAGCTTGCCACTGTCTATCGCACCTTTCCCTGCCGTATAGATTCCTTTGAAAATCGCCACCGCAGCCTCATAGTACCTCTTAACCCAATAAAGTGTTTCCTCATCATTATCGCTATTCCCGTCAACAGCCGCGACAACGCCATTTTCCACAGTGTAGGAGGTATTCTCCGTCAAATCATTTGGAAGATAAGCATCAGCATTCTTTTCAATCTTCACCGTAACGCTTTGACCTTCCGTACCGTTGAGTGTGATATCGGGATACGAGCGATCGTCATCTGACAACTTCACCGCTTTCCACTTTGCCGAGCTAAACACATACTCCGTATCCGCAGTGTCCTTGTACACCGTAGAGGATGTGCATGCCGCAAGCTTCTTTATCAGGGCAATCTCATTTGTGTTGGTGGACTCAATCGTTATAGCGGCAGATTCGTTAGTGGCCTTGATGTAGGTATCGTTCTTTGCAAGATTCTGAAGTTCCTCAAATGTCACGGTAGTGGCAACTACACTCTCCTCATCATCCCCGTCATCACATCCGACCATGAAACATGCCATGGCCATCAAAGCGATCAGCATTGCTTTGTTTCTTGCTTTCATTCGCAATCTCCTTTACTTGAGAAAACAAATTTTTCGCATCTATTTTCTTAATACAAGGAAGGTTACCCCCCCCATGTCTTTTTGTCAATCTTTTCCTTTGCGATTTTTAGGGAGAAAAGTAGCGAGAAAGGGGCTAGCTTATCTTCTCTCCGGCAATCTTCTCTTTCCATCCCGTGATATTGCGCTTTTTCTGGGAGAAGGAAACTTCTACGAGATGTAGCTGTTTTCCTTCGGGAAGATAACGCTGGTAGTATGATTTCTCCCCAATCTGGCCAAACGCCCTTCTGCGCTTTTGTCCACCCTGAACTCGAAAAAATAGATATGGCCTCCCATGCGGGATACCATGTCGGCTCTTCCCTCGCTGGTATGCACCTCGAATTGCACAAGGTTCGGCCCATAGACGATGGGCAAGTGCCTGCAGCACGATAGAAAAATCATATTCCTTGGGTTCCGAGGGATAGACAATATCCGCGTAGAATCCTTTCAGGATCCCCCTTTTCGAAAGATCAGCCCCGACAAAGACGGAGCATACGTCTCAAGCAGGTATTCCCCGAAGGAACTGGCAACCTCCCTGCTGGGAAAGACAAAGTAGGTGCAGAAATCATCCTTCTCCACGCGGTCGATGGTCAGGCTTCCAGTCTGGAAAAGCAGCCATTAGAAATCTTCAGATTCCACCCCATGAGGGAAACCATGTCAAACCGTTCGAGTCCAGATTTCGGAACCGGGTTGGCCATATCAAGGGAGAAGTTGAAATCCACGTCCATAATCAGCTTTGCGTTCCCTCCTGTATTGAGCCAATAGTGCTCGAAATCCTCCCACCCCTTGAAAAGAAAAGTCCTACCGAGACCGGGTTGTAGAGGCGCTCCCCTTTCGGATGGAACTTGTACCCGTCATACATCGCCTTGAGCTTGTCCAGGCATTCCTCCCGCAGCATTCCCCTTCGCACCAAGCCATGCTCGGCAAAGTTTTCTTAAAGCTCCTTTTGCGTATAGCCGCATATTCTTCATCCAGGGAGATGCCATTCAGATTGTCCAGCTCGCTGAAAATTCCCATCTTCGTATACTTGGTCACCCCGGTGGTGAAGGAAAAACGGGCAAAAGCACTATAGATTTTCATCGGGGAATAGAAGGAACGTGGCTTCTTGCGCAACTCCAATTCGGCTTGCTCGTCCTGATGCGCTTGTCATTGATCACGCGGTCGTACTCGTCAACCAAGAGGAGCACCCTGCCATGTGTTTTTGCAAGCCTGCGGATAAGTTCGCCGAACATGTCATCGGAAGACCCGTGAAAGGCATCAAGCTCCATGTCAAATCCGCTCGCGATGGAAGAGATACACGCGCACAACCATGCTTCAAGATCGGATGCGCTCTCCTTGCTGCAATTTCCAGAATCAATATGAATTACCGGATATCCGTAATCGGATGCATCAATGAAGAGGCCTTTGCACTACTTGCGTTTGCCTTGGAAAATCGCCTCAAGCGTGCAGAGAGAGGGAATCTTTCCAAAACGACGGGGACGGGAACAGAAGAACATGCCCCCACGCTTTCCTTGCAAGCTTGAGCAACCATTGCGTCTTATCCACATACAGATACTCTTTTGTCCGCAAGAGCTCAAACGAACTATTGGATGTCAGAATATCCCTCATGATGTCCTCTTCATGAAGTCTACACGCAAAAGATTGGAAACGCAAACCTGGTGTCACCGAAGTGGCACCCTTTTCCAGCATCCCAAACGGTGGTTTTGCCGTTGAAGGCATGAGATATTGTAGTATAAGAAACTTCCCCTGGGCCTCATAAAGACCGCGTTGCAAGCACTTCCGTCTGTCTCCATTTCTGCGTGGTGGGTCGTACTTTCCTTGCTGACCGTCTCGATAACCCTCCTGGCGACATATTCCGGCCATTCTTGCCGTTCAATGGATGAAAGCTTCTGGAATACTTGCAGAAACTCAAGACTGCTGTTCTCTTTCCGAAAACTTGGCGGGAATGTCCATGTCGCCCAACATTGCAGGGGAAACACACCCATCTCGTATTGGCTTGTGAATGTTCCAAGCCCTTCCTTAACGCATGCTTTATTGTGCAGTTGATTGCACTTATCTGCTTCTCTTGCTCTTATTTGTGCTTTTGTAATCACTTCCATCCTCCCATTGAAACATGGGATGGTTAACCTATGGATGAGGGGCGCCAGGACAACATCAGTTTGGAGGAGATGCGGATACGAAGCATTGTAGCCATGAATTCACGTGCAATCAGGGAACAGAAGCATCTGAGCACCACGCAAATCTCCCTACATAGCGGGCTAAGCAGGCACACCATCTCCGACATAGAGAACAAGCAGTCCGATTTCTCTCTCTCCACGATCGTGAAACTCGCAGATGCGGAAGGAGTCACCATAGAGCAGCTTCTCAGCTCAAGCGGTTCGCTCCCCTCCTTTGTCACCTTCCACTCACGCGAGGCAAGAGAGTACTATGCCGAGGAGATCCGAGACATTGTGGCCGGCTATTCCGCAAGGGAAGAGCAGGAGCTTCTTGACTCGGGATATCGGAAGGAAAACCTTATCTTCCATGACGGGAAGTGGCACAACAAGGAAAGGGAATAATCCTTTCTCCCGTTTGCAACTTTTTCATATCAAACGGTACTTTTTGCGGTTGCGAGAGAGCAGGAAAGGCTGTGCCTTTGCCCATTGTCGCCACGCTGACAGCAAGGGCCGCCCGAAAGATGGACGGCCCTCCTTGTTGTTGCTTTTGCCTTAGAACGTGACCACTACCTTCATGTAGGATCCAGGGTTCTTCTCGATGTCGATGATGGTCGAGGATGCTTCCGAGACATGTACGGTCTTGGTTAGGATCTTGGTCATGTCGACTTTCTTTGTCCCGATAAGTTCCAGTGCCTCCTCGAACTCTCCCGCACTGGTACGGGCTCCCCGTATATCAACCTCTTTCTTGGTGATCATCGCAGTGGGAAGGGATGTCTCTCCCTTCGGCCATCCGGTCAACGTGATCCTTCCCGCATTGCTGACGAAGTCCAAGGTGTTTCGGATTGCGATGCCGGAACCGCTACACTCCATCACCTGTTGGGCCATCATACCACCTGTGATGCGCTTTACTTCCTCAATCGCCTTCTCCTTGTCCATGCTGTTCACCACATGCTCGATGCCAAGGGAGGATGCGAACTTCAGCCGCTCGTCGACGATATCAAGGAGAATCGCATGGGCGCCATAGGCCTGGGCTACAAGGGCAGCGACAAGGCCGATGGGACCGGCGCCGATGACAAGACAGTATTCACCACTCTTCAAAGATCCACGGTGGATGCCATGAAGACTGATGGTAAGGGGCTCCGCCATCGCGGCCTCCACCCAGCTCATCCCCTCGGGAATCTTCACCAGCATATCCGCCGGATGAGTGAAATACTCGCACATGCCTCCTTCGACATGAACGCCAAGCACATGCAGATCCTCGCAGCAATTGGTTCTTCCGATTGAGCAAGGGTAGCAATGGCCACAGTAGAGATAGGGGTCAACCACCACGCGATCCCCGGCCTTGATGCCATTCTTGTTCTCCCCAATCTCGACCACTTCTCCCGCAATCTCATGGCCTATGGTCCTCGGATAGCTCACCAAGGGGTTTGTTCCACGAAAAGCCCCGATGTCGCTGCCACAAATACCGGCGGCTTTCACCTTTATCAGTGCTTCTCCCTCTTTTCTTACAGGTCTCTCTTCTTCCACGCACGCCACGTCCCATGGCTTTGCAATCCTTATTGCCTTCATGTTCACCTCTCCAGTTTCTTGATGCTTTCCCAGACCTCATCAATGACAGGAACGCCGTTTTTCAAGTTCTCCTGCCGGGTAAGGAATTCTCTTTCTCCCGGATAATATACTTTTCCTCCCTCTTTGTCAGGAATTGACGAATGAAGATCGTCGCATATGGCGCGGACGATATTGTCCGTCTCCCCCTTTCTGTTCATCTTCCCAGGATCCATGGCAATCATGATCTGGGTAAGGCCCACCTCGTCACCGAAGGTGCCGATCTCCTTTACGGAATGTCCCGCGGAGAGCACGGTCGCAACCGCATCCAGAAGCACGGAAAACCCGCTCCCTTTCCAATACCCCATGGGAAGCACCCTCCAGCTCTTCTCAATCTCCGCAGGGTCGCAAGTCAAATTTCCCTTGGTGTCGAATCCCCCGTAGACGGGAAGCTGTTTCCCTTTCAGGCGGTACTCCTCTATCTTTCCATAGGAGAATTGGCTGACAGCCATATCTAGGACAAGGTGACGGCCGTCCAAACGTGGGACTGCCATGACATAGGGGCAGTTACCGATTTTCTTGTCCATTCCTCCCCAGGCAGGCATATTGGGTTGGGTGTTGGACCAACAGATGCCGATTTTTCCCCTATCGGCGGCCTGCCATCCATAGGTGCCTCCACGCATCCAATGGTTGTTGTTTCCCAGCGCAACGACTCCTATGCCGAATTGCTCGCTGAGGTCGCATGCCCTTGCCATTGCCTTTCTGGCATTCAGCGGTCCCATGCCTCGCTTTCCATCCCACCTCTCAAAGGCCATGCATGCATTCACGCACGTTGCGACGTTCTGTGGCTTGATGGTGCCATGGTCCAGATAGGAAATCACACGTGGAAAACGATTGACCCCGTGGGTATAGATGCCATCAACGCTGTTAGCGGTGAACACTTCTGCCGCCTCGGCCGCATTTTCCTCATCGAATCCACGACTTATCAGGAGTTTCTCAAACTCCGCCTTCAACTCTTGCGCTGGTATCCTCATGCCATCTCCTTCATGGAAGCGCTTCCATCACGGCAAAGTATATCCTCTTTTTCCCCCGTGTCAATGCATCTCAGCAGCTTTGGCGGATGACAAGCTCCGGTTGAATCACCGGGACCCGATGCTCCTTGTGCTCCAGAAGGGAGAACATGCAGGCCGCACTCTCCCGGGCAAGCAGCCAATACTTGTTGTCCACGCTGGAAAGCTCAGTCTCAGCCATTTCTGCGGATTCAAGATTGTTGAAACCGGTGATGGCAACCTGGGAGGGAATTAAAACGCCCCGGGCCTTGAGCTCCTTCATGGCGCCGAGGGCGGGAAGGTCGTCCCCGAAGACCAATGCGTCATAGCGCACACCCCCATGCATAAGTCTTTCCACCACATCCCTTCCGCCTCTTAGGGAATGGTCACATTTCATGACACAGATTTCCCCCTGGCAGCGCTGCATGGCCTTCCGATATCCCTCAACCTTCCTCACCGCGCTAGATGTGTCAGCATCCTGAATATAGACCATCTCCCTCCTGCCATGCTGATAGAGGTATTCCACCATCATCTCAATTCCTTTCGCATCGTCGACACGGACCGTGTCAACACCCTCGAGGCGCATGTTGCCATTTGCCTGGACGGTGGGAATCATGCGAAGGATCCGGCATATCGCATCTTCGGTCCGGACCCGGTCGAAAGTCGACCCAAGCAGGAAGATACCATCCACATTCCTGCTCTCAAGATGTTCCAGGTCGCTTCGTATGTCGGAAAGATCCTCCCCCGTGTTGACAAGGAGAACCTCATACCCTTTCGCATGGAAGATCCGCTCAAGCTCGTAGGCGGTATGGGCGTAGTGACCGACACGGATATCCACGAGGACAATGGCGATTGTCATCATCCTGTTCGAGGCCAGGCCCCTGGCTATCGCATTGGGCTTAAATCCATGTCGCTCCATCACCCTCAGGATGCGATTTTTCGTCTCTGCCGAGCAACTTCCCCCGTTGATTGCACGGCTCACCGTGCTGATGGAGACACCCGCCTCCTTGGCTATTCCATAGATGGTCATGGCAAAATTTTACACCCGCTAAAGAATGGTGCGTCAACCGGCATTACGGAAATAGGCGGAGATGTAATGGATGAAGGTGGAAAGCGCATGGGAAGTATACCCGCGCGGGGCGACAAGCATGTAAAAGCGGCGAAGGGCAAGAGGATGGTCCATCTTGTAGTAGCAAAGCGTGTCTTGTGGCATAACCAGCCGGTCACAGACAAATGTGGCGGCGAAACCGCTTTGCGCGAGGTGGTAGCCCGTAACCAGCTGGCTGACCATAAGCTTCACCCTGGGCTTGTCCCTGAAGAATTGCATCGCCCGGTCATACAGATTGTTTCCCGGCTGCAAAAGGATGTAGGAAAGCGAGCAAAGAGACTCCAAGGGAACGGCGGGGCATGAGGAGAGGAGATGCTTTCCTTCGGAAATCTCCCTTGCGGAGAGGGAAAAGGAACGCCAGGTGGCGTTGAAGGGATCTTCCTTCGGGACGGCGAGCAGCAGATGGTCCGCGAACAACGGGTAGCGCTCAAAGTCCGCCATAAAGCTGGTGTTGCAGCTGAATGTGACATCAAGCTCGTTCTCCTTGAGCAAGGAGAGCAGCACATCACTGCCAGCCTCCTCCACCGAAAGGGAGATACCGGGGTACTTGCGGGAAAAAGAGGAGAGCACATCACTAAGCACGTAGGCGTTGAAATAGTGGGATCCTCCCAGCCTGACAGACCCTACATCCAGGTTGCGGATATCCACAAGCCTGCAGGCAAGACGCTCTTCCTCTTTTTTTATGGTCCTCATGGAATCGAGGTAAGCAATCCCCGCATCGGTGGGGACAATCGGATGGACGCTCCGGTCAAGGAGAGGCATGCCGATACGCTTCTCTTCCTTGGCGATGGCGATGGAGAGGGCCGGCTGGGTGATGTTGAGTTTTTCAGCCGCCTTGCGGAAACTTCCCCACTGTACCACTGCCTCAACAAAGGAAAACACTTGTTGCATTGATTAATTATATTTATCAAATCATTTATTTAATCAATTATCTTTTATGCAAATTCACCGTTAGACTCATTCCGAGGTATGAAGATGAATGCACTTTGTATACATCCGAAGGATAACGTAGTCACTTGCGTGGAAAGAGTGGCAAAAGGAGAGACAGTCCTATGGAGTGGTGGCCTTCTGGTAGCAGAGGAGGAAATTCCTTCCTGCCACAAGGTGGCGATCGCCGACATTCCCCTTGGAGGCGAAGTAATCAAGTATGGAGAAGTGATTGGGAAGGCGAAAACGCCGATTGCACGGGGCTTCTGGGTAAGCGACCGGAACATCCAAGGCACTATACGCAACTATGATGAGGAGCTTGTAGCAGAATGAGCATGCAATTCTATGGATACAAAAGAGCCGAAGGCAGGGCGGGAATACGCAACCATGTGCTGGTGCTACCCTCCTGTTCCTGCGCGAGCGAAACCTGCCGCATTGTCTCCAGCCAGGTGAAAGGCACCACCCACGTGGTGTTCAACACGGGATGCAGCGATGTTTCGGCGAACACCGAGATGAGCCAAAGGGTGCTCACAGGCTTCGCGCTCAACCCCAACGTGTGGGGTGTGGTCATCATCGGACTGGGTTGCGAGACAGTCGGTCACCAGCTCCTCAGGGAGAAGATTCAGAAGCTTACTTCCAAACCCATTGTCTCCTTTGGCATCCAGGAGGAGGGAGGGACTCTCAAAACCATAGAGAAAGCGACCCGAGCTGCAAGAAAAATGGCTATGGAGGCGGCAAAGCAACAACGGGAACTGTGTGATATAAGCAATCTTCTGCTCGGCATCGAATGCGGGGGAAGCGACGCGACCAGCGGTCTTGGGTCCAATCCGGCGGTGGGTGAAGCGAGTGACTTGATTGTGCGAGACGGTGGCTCCACCATGATGAGCGAATCCATCGAGTGGATAGGAGCGGAGCATGTGCTTGCAAGACGTGCGGCAGACAACCACATCCACAACCAAATCATCCGCATGTGCAAGGCTTACGAAGAGCATTTGCGCCTTGCCGGCCAGGATTGCAGGGAGGGACAGCCCACTCCGGGGAACAAGGCGGGAGGCATCTCCACGCTGGAAGAAAAAAGCCTCGGGTGCATCCTCAAGGGAGGAACGGAGCCTGTGGTCGAGGTGCTAAAGGAAGCTTGCCGCCCCACCAAGAGGGGAGCGATTCTCATGGATACCCCGGGATATGACATCGCCAGCGTGACCAGCATGGTCGCAGGCGGATGCAACCTGGTGATTTTCACCACGGGAAGGGGCACCCCCACCGGCAATGCGATTGCCCCGGTATTGAAAGTCACCGCCAACGAGAGGACGTTCAGGATGATGGAGGACAACATGGATACCGACCTCTCCCCGATCATCCGTGGGGAAGAGACCATCAAAGAGGCAGGTACACGACTTTTAGGGGAGATTCTGGAAATCTGCTCGGGAAGAATGACCAAAGCGGAAGCCTACGGTTTCAGCGATATCGCCATCGACCATGTATGCAGGTTCGTATAACAGCAAGAGGAGGATTGATCATGAAAGGAATAAAAAGGATAGGAGCGCTCGCCATGCTATGCGCATTAGCCGCGCCCATGACTTTTGCCCAAGGGGCGAAAGAGAAGGAACAATCAGGACCGGTGCATATCACCTTGTGGTATGACCCATCGCAGACCGAGGTCGGACCGCTACCCAAGGATTGGGTCGGCTACCAAATCATCAAGGAGAAGTTTGGCATCGAGCTGGAAGCGAACACGCTTCCCTCCGGGCTGATGGACCAGAACACCAAGTTGCAGGCGGCGGCGGCCGCAGACGAGCTTCCCGACTTCATGTGCATCTTCAGCCGTGACGTCTGGCTGCGTCTGGCCAACAACGGAATGCTTGCCGACGTGGAAAGCCAGATTGACCGCATGCCGCACCGCAAGGAGTTGATGTTCGACGAGGCAAGCCTGAACTATTGCACCATCGACGGCAAGCTCTACGGTTTTCCCACCCCCTCCAAGATTGCACGGAACGAAGGGTTGGTGATCCGCAAGGACTGGCTCGACAAGCTTGGGCTGCCGGTTCCTACGACCACCGATGCATTGATGGAGGTGGCAAGGGCCTTCACCTACGGGGATCCCGATGGAAACGGAGTGAAAGACACCTATGGATTTGGAGCGTTCATCGAGACATATAGCTACGAGGAGTACCCGGGGCGCCGCTTCGAGCCGATCATGGGCGCCTTCGGAGTCGAGGGAACCTGGAACATGACCAAGGCGGATTTCGGCTTGCAAATCCGAAAGCCCGAGTACTTTGATTTCGTGAAATTCGTAAGGGAGATGATGGACGAGGGAGTCATCGACCCCAACTGGATGGCCTATAAGAAGGATGATTTTCGTGGAGCATGGAAGCAAGGACGGTTCGGCATCATGCGCGAACAGAACTCAGCGCTCCACAGCCAGAACAACTACGCTCCTTTCGATGCGAACTTCCCCGAAGGAGAGTGGATTGTCATCCAGCCTCCCAAAGGGCCTACAGGCAAGTACTCTGTCGGACCGGTGGTAGACGCACCACGCATCTACTGTGTGAGCCAGAAAGCCGCCGAGAACGGCAAGCTGGAAAAAATCGCGGATCTTTTCGAATGGATGAGTTATGGAGAGGGATACATGCTTTGCGGCTTCGGAAGGGAAGGCGTCGAGTATGAGGTTAAGGATGGCAATCCCGTTTCGATTGACGGACCGAACGGTTTTAACGGAGCCATTGGGCAGACATACATACAGCTTCGGCGCATGGCTTTCAACTACAAGAGCGAAGCAGAATTGCTCAGCCGCTATCCCTCATACAAGAGCAAAAACGGCAGGACGATAAGCCCCCTTGAGACGTTGTATGCCATGCAATCCAAGAAATGGTCGGACACCATGGGCCAGGATGCCATGCCCATCCCTTCCACTGACCTCCAGTCGTTCTACCAGCAAGGATTGGCGGAATTCTTCACCGGGAAAAGAGCGCTTACAAGAGAGAATTGGAAACAGTTCATCAATGACTTGGATGCATTGGGAGC
>CAVESN010000035.1:0-939 GCA_963618365.1 Bacteroides uniformis | reverse complement strand
GAATGCACAAACAGTCAAAGGCTCTGCGCAAGGAATGGATGAGGTATGCCTCGTCCACCCTCACCATTTTGTCGAGGGTGATGTCATCACCATCGCCTCTGATTCCTGTGGTTTTGTTTTGATTACCATCGACAACACTACCTCCCCTTACCCTCTCTATCTGGATAAAACATATCTCTTTCCCGTCCCTTTCGGAGAGAAGAGGATTTGCTACGCACCAGGAACATTTTCTGGTGACATCCACTATATCCACATCCGAACCGCCACCTTGAAAGAGATAAAGGGGTACCGCAACTTGACCATCAATCCTTTTGATTGCCACCAAAACAGCGCTCTCTATCCCCATGCCCGGGCAAATGTCGAGACACGGGGAGAAGCGGCCTTTGAATCGCGAAATGCCATTGACGGTTTCAAGGCCAACCATGGCCATGGAATGTGGCCATATTCCAGCTGGGGAATCAACCAGAACCCGGACGCAAAACTCTCCATCGATTTTGGCAGGAAAGTCTCCATCGATACGATTGTGTTCTACCTGAGAACCGATTTTCCCCATGACGCATGGTGGACCTCTGCCGACATCACAACAGACACGGCCACCCTCACCGTCAACCTGACAAAGACGGACAAAGGGCAATCATTCCTTTTCAAGGAACCACTTGCGACCAGGACACTCTCCCTGGAGCATCTCATCAAGGCCGACGACCCCTCCCCATTTCCTGCACTTACCCAGATAGAGGCATGGGGAAAAGAAGCCTGATAATGGGTCATGGAGGAAACAAAGATTATCGTGTAGTATGGAAACATGAAGAAGCTCATTACCGTAAACACAAGTACGTTTGAGGATTTGCGTCTTGGAGGCGACTACCTGTATGTCGACAAGACACGGTACGTCTATGGCCTCGTCAAGGACAGGTTGAACAGCTACTACTTCATCTCCCG
>CAVESN010000034.1:16143-18570 GCA_963618365.1 Bacteroides uniformis | reverse complement strand
ATATTGGAGTGCCGAAAAATATTCCCCACTATCCAGAGTTCCAGAATACGCATTGAATGTGCAATCTGTAAACTTCATCGTCGAGGAGCCCCTGGAATAATCAGATAAGATAATAGAAGCAAAGTTATTGCTATTATCTCCTTCTGAATTTAAATATAGGTTCACCGCATTAAAGGTACTTCCCGTAGCGTTCACCACTAACCCTTCATCCCAATTGTTGATAGCAGCCCACCCACTGATGGTGCTGTCCTCAATGTGCAAAGTCAGCCCACACTTGTCACTATCGGAATATACATTGATTGCATAATAAGTAGGAATCGATACTTCCACCTCCTTCATGTATATTTCAGAATTTTTGTTATCACTCATCTGAACTCCCCGAAGATAGCCACAAGCCTTCTCAGATTTTACTTTCACATCTTCCAAAGATACTGTCCCATTCCACACTTCATAGATGTTCATCAACCGGAAGTTGCTTTGGCTGATGGTACCAGTACTGAGCACCTCGAGGTTTCGAAGAGTAATATCTTTGGAGGTGTCATTGCCATAAATCAAAGCCAAAGGGTTATTGCCTGAAGTAATGTCGCTTTCGTTATACAACTTATGGCCGTTGCCATCCAGTGTGAGGCTCCTTGCGATGGTGATGCCAGCAAAACTGCCACCATCCATAGCTGTACTGAGGTCCACATCATCCAAGAGGTACACGGTGGTGCCTTTTGTGAGTGCTTTAGCCAGGTTAGCCTGTCCTGTCACATAGTACACCGTACCCTTGGAAAGGTTGACACTTGCGCCGTTGACAGAATCGTTTACCTCTGCAGATCCTTCGGTGAGAGTTCCGCTGACGCTCACGCTTCTATTCGATCCCGCATTATCTGGCTGGTAGATGTAGAGTCCCTTCCTTACTTCGCTCTCCGCGACTTTCAGAGTGACATCATCAAGCGTTACCGTTGTCGGATACTTATAGCCATCAAATCTGTTGCCGATGACAAGTGCTGCAACGGGAACTTCATTGCCATTACCCCAAGTACCATTTAAATAATCACCACTATTGTAGTAATTAGTTTTAGTAGAAGTCGACTCGAAGGTTGAATTCTCGATGGTGTAGCTGCCACCACGGAAAATGGCGCCCTGTCTCTGCCCGCTGAGGGTGGAGTTCTTGATGGTGACTGTGCTAGGAACGTTCACCACAAGCGCGGCATTGTCATTATTTTCGCTTGTCGTTTTGACAGTACTGTCCTCGATGGTGATGGTAACATTATCAGTTCCGTTTGAGGCATTCGTCGAGATGCCGTACGGACCATTCATCACCAAAGTGGAATTCTTCACGGTCAACTTTCCAGGATTCGAGCCCTGGTACACATAGACGACCCCAGGAACACCATTGCTTCCCGCCTGAGCATTCACCTTAATCGAATCAAGTGTCAAATCACCACTAGTATAGACAATGAACGGAGATCCACCAAAACTCGTCACATTACCATTCTTAAAGGTAACCGCTGCATAGATTAAAAATCCGTCTGTATCATTGTTGTAGTGCTTCAGTGTCTTCCCGTTCAAGTCGAAAGTCAGTGCCTTATCCAAGGTAATTTCTTCCTCAAACACGGCATCATTTGCCAACGTGATTGTAGCATTGGCATTTGCCTTGGTAATCGCTTCCTCGATGGTCGCATAGTAGGTGTCGCCAGCCTTCGCCTCGGCAATGGTGTACGTTCCATCCTCGCCCATGACACCAGCGATGAAAGAAGCTTGGCCATCAGTACTATTGGTGACAGTCAATGTCACATCTTTACCGACAGTAATGAGTCCTCCGTCTACAGTCAGAGCAAGATTGTTCAAGTCAATCGTTACACTGTTGGAGAGTTCCACCTCCTCGGTGAAGGTGATTGCGTTAAGGAGCTTGATTGTCGCATTCTTATCCGCATTGTTGATTGCAGACCCGAGAGTCGTATAGTACGCATCTTTCACTTGCACGTTCGCAACTGTATAGGTTCCGTCGATGCCCGTGGAGGAGTTGTTCACGCCGACGACAAAAGATGTCTGATCAGAAGCGCTGTTTCTCACAGTAAGCTTGGAATCACCTTTGACGGTGAGGGAGAAGTCAGCCGGAGTCAGCACCCTGCTGTTCAAGTCAAGGGAGATGCTCTTCTCGATGGAGATGTCACCATCAAGCGTTACTGCCCCATTGAGCTTGAGCTGGGAAGTATCTTCAAGGTTCTCAATCGCCTCCGTCAAGGTGGTGTAATACCTTTCCTGGGTGATGTTGTAGACCGCTGCCGGCTTCGTTCCTGCGAGGATGAATGTCGAGAAGTGGGTCGTCGTAAGAGTGACTATGCCAGTAGTCGAATCATAGTTGGAGATATAGTTTTTGGTGGTATCCACATCCCCATTATCATCCGCATAGTAGACGGCAAGGTCACTCATGGTCTT
>CAVESN010000034.1:15435-16017 GCA_963618365.1 Bacteroides uniformis | reverse complement strand
TCTTCCCGGTCGGCCCCTGGATGGTGGCAGTCACATTATATGCAAAGTTCTTCACCACCGTAGTGGTATTGCCCTTCACTTCGTTCAGCGTGAGGCTTGTGCTTGCGTACACAGGTACCTGTCCCTCGTTGGAAGAGGTATCGTCCTTCACGGTGACCACAAACGAGTTGCTTGCTACCGTGGCGTCCGAGTCCTCTCTGGTAAGCACATACGAAGCGGTATCGTCCAAATCCGAGTTGTTGAAAACGACCTTCACACTATTCGAAGAAGTGGAGGAGATAGTCGTATCGGTGCTTGCCGATTTCACAAATGACTGGATGTCCTGTTTGGGAACGACGAATTTCCCGTATGCGTCAACTGACTCAGCCATGTTTCCAGTGATGACAGTAGTTGCGTTTCCGAAGACTTTAAAGGCCAAGGTCTGGTCGGTGGCAACCTTGTTCACGGTAGTACCGTCAGTGTCATATTTGTACGCGGAGATGGTGCAGGAATAGTAATCTGCGCTCATACCCGCCATTGTGGCGATGGATTCGGTTGTATCTTTCAGGAACGCAATGTCGTACTGCTTCCCCTCATTAGTAG
>CAVESN010000034.1:12163-15425 GCA_963618365.1 Bacteroides uniformis | reverse complement strand
CTTCGCAAGCACCAGGCCGTACACTGCGCTTGCACCAGTATTTTCTGTCGTCAGCTTCGTATCGTTCGTGAAGATATAAGTGGCTTTCTTCTCCGTCCCGTATGCGTCAATCCTGAAAAGGGGATAGGTCGTGTCAGCGTCAACCTCGTTCCAGAGGAAATAAGCGTTCTCGAACTGGAGGGTTCCCTTCTCTCCGACGGGCTCGACTTTCGCGGAGATTGACTTGGTCTCCCCTGAGCGGAGCGTGGCAGAGATGCCCTCGCCCTTGTAGATTTCGGTTCCCAGCGTGTAGGTGATACTTTCACCCGATTCGTTCATGGTTGCCGTATCATATGCGCTGAGCGTGAAGACCCACTCTCCTGCGGAGAAGGGACCGATGGTGCCGCTAAGCCCTTTTGCCGGTGTCTTGCCATCATTCTGATTTGTGGTGACAGGGTGAGCTACTGTTGTCTGCCCTGTGGTTCCATAACTGTCATTCTTTGTTGCGGTATAGAACCAGTAAAGGTTATCGTAATCCTCAATGGTGTAGGTCACCCCAAACGACTTCGAGGCGTAGTCAGCGAAAGTGACGTACCCGACTCCACCCACATCCTTCGGGCTCGACACTTCTGAGCTACATGCGGCGAAGATGCCACATATGGCTACAGCGAGAGTCACACATTTCCAAAACGATCGTTTCATACATCTCTCCTTATCATGAAAATCTTTCCGACATATCCTCGGGATGATTTTTCTTCTCCTAATAGGCGGTCAGCGCGACAAACGCGATGTCCACCTCCTTCCCTGATCCATCCAGCTCATGGCAATAGACCATGACCCTTCCCTTTCCGGCGTAGGATACGGTTACCGGATCCGTTCCGCTTAGCAGCGTTGATCCGTCATCACCGCTCCAATAGCAATCCACCGCCCCCTCTTTCGTGTACAGGAGCATCCAGGAGTTACCGCTTACTCTCGTGACGCTGATCGAACCGAAGGCCGCAGAGATATCGAATGCGCTCGGGTTGGATGAGGAACCCCCCTCATCCTGATAGCCACATATCGGACACTCCCTTTTCACCGTCATGGTCCGCTTTTCTGTGTCGACATCGAATGTGTACTCAAGGGTATGCTCCGCCTTGTCCTGCACTTCCCTGCAGACAGTGCAATACTTCCAATGGAAGCTCTTGTCATTGGTCCAGCCGCTCAGCGTATGGCCTGTCGCCGGAATCTCTGTTTCTTTTTGGATTGTCTCTTCGTTCACGATTTCACTCCCCTTCTCATCAAGGGAGTACTCACCGCTGTGGCTTGCACATTTCCAATAGACTTTGTTTCCCGCCTCGGTGCATGTGGCTTCTTTGGCAGGGACCTTCTCCCATACATGTTCGGTCGGAGTGGTTTCCGAATAGCTGCAGACAGTGCATTTCCTCGTCTGGCTTTGCTTGTCGTCGGAGAGTGTCCAACTGCTCCAGGAATGACTTGCCTTGTCGTACACATTCCCGCACACATTGCAAAGGAACCAATGGGACGAGGCGTCCTTCTCATAGCTTCCGCTATTCGCATGCCGGCCTGTGGCAGGAATGGTCACATCGCCTTCCGCAATTTGACTCTTCCCATCTCCATCCGAGAAGAAAAGGCCGCAACGGATGCATTCCCAGCACTCCTGGCTATATCCCACATCCCCGCAAGTCGGATCCGCCTTGGCATGATACTCAAGCCCGTGTCCGAGAGGAGCAAGTTCCGCATATGTGGTGTAGGAACAATTTTCGCAATAGTGGTATGCGTTCCACCCTTTTTCGGTGCACGTGGGCTCCTGTGCCTCCACATAGGTGAAAGGAGCGTGCTTTCCCCTCTTCGCATAGACGGCGCTGTAACCGGAAACAATCTTGTCCCCGTTATGCACCTGCACATCCGGATTCTCCTTGAGGAACCATCCAAGGAACTCTGCGTCTTCCGTATGGGGCAAGACGGGAAGGTTCTTCCATTCGGAATACCCTGCTGCAACCGAATTGTAGGAAAGCGTCTGAAGGATAGCAGCCTGGTCGAGCGACGTAAGCTTGATCTCCGTCATGGAGGAGTCAAAGACGGTGGAAGAGAGGTTCTTCTCATCCCCATCGCGCTGGAAGCCTGTGAAATACTTCACAGGAAGGGAACCGCCTTTCCCGTCATCGACAAAAGCGGGAATATAAACCTTACGGACACTGGCTCCAGGAAGGATGGAGGCAGAGTAATATGTCCCATCCTCGCTAAGGGTGAATTCCACATAGGGGAATATGTACTCGTTGACGCTCTCCCCCTTCTCCATCATCTCAAGGGAGCAGGATGAGAGGATGGAAAGCACCATGGCAAACACAAGCAAGAACCGCTTCATCTACCCCTCCTCACCACTCGTACCGCAAAGAGAGGGAAAGCGGATCGATAAGCATGGTCACGGAATCAAAGAGAGGATCGTCCGTCACAAGGAATGCCATAGCCCCTTTCGCCATCACACCCAGATAGAGTCCCTGCGTAAGCTTTGTCTCAAACCCCATTCGGAGTCCGAAATAGGGAGTGATATTGACTTTGCTGTTGTTGATGTGGGCCATGGCGCCACCAAGGAGACCCACGTACAAAAGGTTTTTCTCAGTTATCGCTCCCACCCAGTCGGCGCCGACGCCGGCATATCCGTAGTGCACGTCATTCTCCTGGGGGAGAACCGTCTCCGGCTTTAACGAGAACGTGTACCCCGCTTCGGGATAGAGCCTGAGCGCCTTTATGGGACACCAGTCCAGCTCCAAAGAGGAGGAGAGCCCATAGACTGACCCCGTAAGGTTCTTTGCACCTTGTACATCCTCGCCGTTATAGAAGTAGTAGATGGCGCACGAGTAGGGAGTGAAGCTAAGCCGCAAGGAGAGTGGATGACTCTTCTCGGAGCTGATTGCATCGGGGGAGGAAGCAAGAGAGGCAGCGATGTAGGAGGATGATGTGGAGTTTGACCAATTAAGCCCGTCATAGGATGCCTGGACATACATGGTGGCATGCGTGTCCACATCCAAATGCACTTCTCCGACCGTATTCTCTACTACGGTCCACCCTTCTTCTTTCTCACCATTCAGCTGGTATCTGAAGTACCGGACGCTACTATCGCCACCACTCGTCCATTTCCATGTGATCGGAATAGGGAATGCTGGAGGAAGCAAACAAAAAAGGAGACCGACAAGCGCACATCTCTTCATGGATCTGCAGAGTCTCCCTGATATTTTGCACAAAAGCCACGCTGTGAGAGAGCTACCCCCCCCCAAGCATG
>CAVESN010000034.1:7933-12153 GCA_963618365.1 Bacteroides uniformis | reverse complement strand
GTTTTTTCAATACAAGAAATTATCTTATAGTGCAACATCCATATTTCCTAGCATTTCTACTATTAACAATATTCGTGTACTTAAATCTGTTTATTCACAATATCACGAAATATCCCAAAAGCAAAGCACTTTTGACCATAAATTGTCAAAATTCAACCATCAGATGGAAACAAAGGGTCCAGAAGCGTCATTCCATGGCAAAAAACCTACCTTCCCGGATTGCTCGCATATCCCGGCAGGGGATAGAGAAAGAGCGGTCATGGTGACCGCTCTTTCTCCTTGTATATCTATCAGTGAGAAATCAACATGGTTCTCGGATCCAAGGCAACGCCGATAGGCTTCTGCAAGTCTTCTCCATGGGCATGCACGCAAGTCATGACAACCTTGTCCGTCGCATCATCATACTTGAGGCCGATCAGCACATCTACTTCCGAGCGGTAGGGGTCCATGGAAGAGGGGACGCCATACTTGTCGGTAGCAGTCTCATCCTTGGTCGGAGAAACGCTGAACCAGACCTCGAGCTGAAGATCCTTTGCGAACTTCTTGATTGCCTCCATGTCATCCTTGCTGGCAAGAGTCAGCTTGTATCCGTCGAACAATACCGCATCCGCCTGGAAGGAGCCGTTCTTGATCAACGCCTCAAGGCTGGCAAGCACCTTCTTGATGGAGACATCCTCCTGGCTGAAATTCATGACGACGCGATGTTTCACGATTTGGTCGTAGATGGAGGACGCATCATCAAGGCTCATCCCCTTGGAAATGCTTCCATACACCTCTTTGTACCATGCAAGCACATGCTCGACGTTTCCGTTGAACGAAACGTGAATCACATGGTTCCCATGAAGCATCTTGTCTGTCGCGAGCTGCACCATGCATGCAGTTTTACCCACACCCCTGCGGGAAACCAGCACGCCGAGATTGCCTTTTCCGAGCCCGCCACCGATGGCATTGTCGAAGACCCTCATGGGAGAAAGGGAGTTCAGTTCATTGATTTCCATATCTGCTTACCTCCAGCATCGTTGTTTGTTTCAATATACCATACAAATCGGCCATAGGCTATTTTTTACGAAAAAAAGGCTATCAGGTCTCCCTGACAGCCTCTGTGGGATAACAAGAGAAGCTTATTTCTTCTCTTTCGCCTTCTCTTCGAGATACTTTTTCTTGAGATCATCACTGACGCTCTGAGGCACGCGACCGTACTTCGCAAGTTCCATGGTGAACTCACCCTTACCCTGGGTGAGGGATCTTAGGACAGTAGAGAATCCGAACATCTCGGCAAGCGGCACTTCCGCGTCAACCGTGCACTGGTTGTGGTCCTCAGTGGAGCTGACAATCACACCTCGGCGCTGGTTGATGGAGGCGAACATATTGCCCTGGAATTCGCTCGGAGCAGTCATCTCGACCTTCATGATCGGCTCCATGATGCAGGGGGATGCTTTTGCGAAACCTTCGCGGAAAGCACCGATGGCCGCAGTCTGGAATGCGATATCGGAGGAGTCCACCGGGTGCCAGGCACCATCATTGACCACACAGCGGATACCAAGCACGGGGAACCCGATCTGGGGACCTTTGTGCATGGCGGACTGGAACCCCTTGTCGCAGGAAGGGATGTACTCGGTGGGAATCGCTCCTCCCTTGACCTCATCGACAAACTCGTAATCCTTGCGCTCCTCATCCGGACCCGGCTCAGGAACCGGCTCCATGTAACCGGCGACCCTTGCGTACTGTCCGCTACCACCAGTCTGCTTCTTGTGGGTGTAGTTGAAGTCGGCCCTCTTGGTAATAGTCTCACGGTAGGCAACCTGGGGCTGACCGGTAGTCACGATGGCATTGTACTCCCGCTTCATACGCTCGATGTAGACATCAAGGTGCAGCTCGCCCATCCCTGCGATGATGGTCTGTCCACTCTCCGGATCCACATAGCTGTGGAAGGTCGGGTCCTCCTTGAGGAAGCGGTTGAGCGCCTTGCCCATGTTGTCGGCGGACTTCTTGTCCACAGGCTCAATGGCAAGCTCGATAACCGGATCGGGAACGAACATGCTGGTCATCGAGTAGTTCAGGGAGGCATCGCAGAAGGTATCGCCGCTTGCGCAATCGATACCGAAAAGCGCGGCAATCTCACCACACCCCGCCTCGGTGATGTCCTCCATGTGGTCGGCATGCATCTTGATCAGACGACCGACTCTGAACTTCTTCTTCGAACGGGTGTTGTACAGCTCATCCCCCTTCTTGATGGTGCCCTGATAGACACGGATGTAGGTCAGCTGGCCATATTGTCCGTCATCAAGCTTGAATGCGAGGACGACCGACGGCAGATCTCCGCGGGACTCCAGCACAATCTCCTTCTCGTTCTGGTCGATGTCCAGAGCCTTGTTGACAACCTCTTTCGGGTTGGGCAGGTAATCGACGACCGCATCAAGCAGTGGCTCGATACCCTTGTTCTTATAGGCGGAACCCATGAAGACCGGGCAGAGCTTAAGCGCAATCGTCGCCTTGCGGACAGCCTTCTTGATGATTTCGGTGGTGACATTCTCCTCGAGCATGGCCTCCATCAAGTCGTCATCGCAAAGGGAGACACCATCAAGCATCTCCATCCGCTTGGACTGTGCCTCATCCATCAGCTCCGCGGGAATCTCCGCGACTCTCTTGTGGATGCCGTCGGGGCCGTCATCGAAGTAGTATGCCTTCATCTCGATGAGGTCGACCACACCCTCAAGCTTATCCTCAAGCCCGATGGGAATCTGCATCAATACGGCGTTCAAGCCGAGCTTCTCAATCAGATGCTGCTTCACGCGGTAGGGATTCGCACCCGCACGGTCGCACTTGTTCACAAATGCGAGACGGGGTACGTGGTAGCGCTTCATCTGCCGGTCAACAGTGATGGACTGGGACTGGACGCCTGCAACGGAATCAAGAACCAGAATGGCACCGTCAAGCACGCGGAGCGCTCTCTCAACCTCGATGGTGAAGTCAACGTGTCCCGGAGTATCGATGATGTTGATCTCATCGCCGGCCCACTGGATATTGGTGGCCGCACTCTGGATGGTGATGCCCCTCTCCCTTTCCAGATCCATGGAGTCCATCGTGGCGCCGACACCGTCTTTGCCATGGACGTCATGGATGGCATGAATCTTGTTGCTGTAGTAGAGGAGACGTTCGGTCAATGTGGTCTTTCCGGAATCGATATGGGCGGAAATACCAATGTTCCTCATGTGATCAAGGTCAACCATAGTATACTTTCCTTCTTCTTTTTAGGATTGATAAGCTATTCCATGCCTTATGCAAAGTCCAAATAAGCCATGCAAGCAAAACGAATTGGGACCTAGGCAGGCATACCGCATGGATAATAAAACATTTGCGCGCATTTATGCAAGACTGATTCCGATATTGTCTTGCCCCTCCCATCTTTACGAGATAGAATGGCCCATAGCAAGAGGTGCACACCTATGAAAAAAACCCTATTCGAGCGAATCATCGACGGAGAGATTCCCTCCTTCAAGATACATGAGGACGACTTTTGCATCGTCATCCTCGACATAGCCCCCGTGGAGAAAGGACATTCGCTTGTCATCGCCAAACAACCCTATCCCACATTCAGCGAATGCCCGGAAAAGACACTCTCCCACATGATGGAGATCGCCAAGAAGGTAGACAGGAAACTTCGGCAAGAGCTAGGAGCGGAAGGAACCAACATCCTGATCAACAACGGGAAGGCAAGCGGACAGGAAGTGCCACACCTGCACATTCATGTCATCCCCAGGTTCTTGGGCGACGGACAAACCTTCGGCTTTTCAAAAACGCACTACGAGGAAGGCGAAGGAGCAGAGCTCCTGAAGGCGCTGGAGTTCTGAGCATGGGTGCCTGCCACTATTGCCAATGCGCGATAGAGGGAGAAGTGGATTTCCACTCCTATTGCCCCCGTTGTGGCAAGCCCCTGCACTCTTGCGTCAATTGCGTCTTCCTTGCCCCGGGAGCGTACCACGACTGCCATGAGGGCGTGGAGGAGGAAGTGACGCAAAAGGAAGAAGCGAACTTCTGCGATTGGTTTCGGCTGGGATCTTGCGGCGACTCCCATCTGAAGAAGAAAGAAGCCGCGCTGGCCAAGGCTGAAGCCTTGTTCACTTTCTAAGACATGAAGCAACACCCCATCTTAAGCGCACTGTGCGTTCTCGCATTGTTTTCAGGCTGTGCCCACTATACTGCGAAAGACGGCCTAGGGG
>CAVESN010000034.1:0-7923 GCA_963618365.1 Bacteroides uniformis | reverse complement strand
CGAGGTTCCCGAAAATCCGGACAAGGTTCTGATAGCAAACCAGGAAAAGACCATCAAGAACCAGCAAGCAAAAATAGCGACCATGGATGCCACCATCGAAAAGCTGAACAGCACGGTAGCCTCTCTGAGTGATGAGAACAGAAAGCTCTCCTCCCTGAGCGCGGAACAGAAGGCGCAGCTTGCCATGACCGAATCCATGATAAGTGACCTCTCGGGGAAAGTGGTGGGGCTCCAGTCGAAAGTCAACATTGAAACGGAAAAACAGCAGCAAGAGCAACAAGCGGCCGAAGTCAAAGCCAAGGCGCTTATCACCCTCGAGCCACTGGATGAGATGATCTACCCGAAAAGCTACCGAAGCGGACAAACGCTCTCCACCGCCCCGAACCAAGTGGTCACCGTGCTTTTCCTGCCACTGGGGGAAAGCTCCTTTAGCGATGCCCAAATCGAGGAGATCCTCGCTTCCGGACAAGATCTGGAAGCCCAAATCATCCTGGCCACAGGCAACAAGGAGAATTGCTACAAGCTGGTTGCAGCCAGTGGCAAGAGCGCAATCCTTTCCGAAGAGGGCGCCATCATCACCAACTACGGATTTGAGGGAGATCCCAGAAGCTGCTGCGCGACATTGAAGCTCGATGAGACACGCACCCTGGATGTGGGGCTCATCAACATGCCCAACCTTGATGTGCTGACCGCAATGGGGAAAGGGGAAGAGTGGAAAAGTCTGGTCGACCAAAAGGCAAAGGAGCGGAATGAGACGATGCAGAGCCTCCTTGCGGAGAATGACGGGCAACGCTCTCTCCTCGCCGCCAGCACCTATGAGCCCTCTACCGCCGACTGGCAAGGGCTTACCGCATACCGCTGGAGGGAAAGCTCCTACTGTTGGCCCCTCATGGAAAGCGCCACCGCCCAAGGATGGAATGACACCTACCGACAGACACACTACAGTGTGGAAAGCGATGCAGGAAACACCATTCATCTTAATGGCATCTCCGAACGGACCGACTACCTGCTGAACAAGAATATCATCCCACTGGAGAGCAGCACCATCAACATCGGACCCGCATCAATCGAGGAAAACGGCTACGCCAGATTCGGCATGGTGGCCAAGTTCCTGGTTCCCTGAACGCTAGTGTCCTCCCCATCCACGGGGAGGTTTTTTCCCAATGGGGCACGAGGATGAAAAGCACTATGCCACCCTACGATGGCGCACGAAAGAGATGCGTCTCTCAAGAAGCAACCCTTGCCCGTTGCATGAATTATCATTCCTGATACAAAACCAATATCACACTACATGTAGCGTAACACAAATTAAACAATCCTAACACTAGTGGACAACCCCCATTTTGCCTCCTATAATGGAAAGACCTGCCCAAACGCAGGGAAGGAGCATGACATGTACCAGGTCGTCAAAAGAAACGGTGAAGTAGTTGATTTCAACCTTTCAAAAATCGAACATGCGATCCAGCGGGCGTTCGACGCCACCGACATCCAATACAACAATGACATCATCAGTCTGATTGCGCTCAAATCCACCAGTGACTACCAGGACAAGATCAAAGATGGGAAAATCTCCGTCGAAGAGATCCAGGACAGCGTCGAGACTACCCTTGCACTGGCGGGATACAGCACCGTGGCAAAGGCGTATATCCTCTATCGCAAGCAGCATGAGAATGTGCGTGAAGCGCAAAAGACATTGCTTGACTACAAAAATCTGGTCAACCAATATCTCAAGGCCGATGATTGGCGGGTAAAGGAGAACTCCACCGTCAACTACTCCATCGGAGGCTTGATCCTTTCCAACAGCGGCGCCATCACCGCCAACTATTGGCTGAGCGAAATCTATGACAAGGAAATCGCCGACGCCCACAGAGACGCCGACTTGCACCTGCATGACCTCTCCATGCTGTGCGGCTATTGCGCGGGATGGTCCCTGAAGCAATTGATCAAGGAGGGTCTTGGAGGCGTGGATGGCAAAATATCCAGTGCGCCGGCCAAGCACCTGTCCACACTCTGCAACCAGATGGTGAACTTCATCGGCATCATGCAGAACGAATGGGCAGGAGCCCAGGCCTTCAGCTCCTTCGACACCTACCTTTCCGCATTCGTAAAGGCGGACAACCTCTCCTACGCCGAGGTCAAGCAATGCATCGAGTCCTTCATCTTCGGTGTCAACACACCTTCGCGCTGGGGAACGCAGGCCCCTTTCAGCAACATCACCCTTGACTGGAGCGTCCCCGAGGATTTGAAGAACCTCCCTGCCATCGTCGGAGGAAAGGAACAGGATTTCACCTATGGGGAATGCAAGGCCGAGATGGACATGGTGAACAAGGCCTTTCTGGAGACCATCATAGCTGGAGACGCGAATGGCCGCGGATTCCAGTATCCGATTCCCACCTACTCGATTACCCGTGGATTCGATTGGTCCGAGACCGAGAACAACAAGCTGCTGTTTGAGATGACCATGAAGTATGGCACGCCCTATTTCAGCAACTACATCAACAGCGACATGGAGCCGAGCGATGTGCGCTCCATGTGCTGCAGGCTCCGGCTCGACCTCAGGGAGCTCCGCAAGAAAAGCGGAGGTTTCTTTGGAAGCGGCGAGTCAACAGGATCGGTTGGTGTCGTCACGCTGAACATGCCACGCCTCGCGTATCTGTCCAAGGACGAGCAGGATTTCTACCAGAGGCTCGACCATTTGATGGACATCGCCGCCCGCTCTTTGAAAATCAAGAGAAACACCATCACCAAGTTCCTGGAGAACGGCCTTTATCCCTACACGAAGCGATACCTAGGGACCTTCGACAACCACTTCTCCACCATCGGTCTGGTAGGAATGAACGAGGCATGCCTGAATGCCAGATGGATCAAGAAAGACCTGACTGATGCAAAATCCCAGGACTTCACCGCAAACGTGCTCGACCACATGCGGGAGAAGCTCTCCGACTACCAGGAACTTTACGGGGACCTCTACAACCTTGAGGCCACTCCGGCAGAAAGCACCGCATACCGCTTGGCGAAGCATGACAAGGAGCGCTATCCCAACATCATCTGTAGCGGAACCAAGGAGGCGCCGTTTTACACCAACAGCAGCAACCTTCCCGTGGACTTTACCAATGACGTCTTCAAGGCGATGGACATTCAGGACAGGTTCCAGGTCAAATACACCAGCGGGACAGTCTTCCATGTCTTCCTGGGGGAAAAGCTTTCCGACTGGAAGAGCACCGCATCCCTCGTGCGCACCATTGCGGAGAACTATCGGCTTCCCTACTATACGCTCAGCCCCACCTACTCCGTGTGCAAGAACCATGGATATCTGGCGGGAGAACAATGGGAGTGCCCCGTCTGCCACCAGAAGACCGAGGTGTACAGCCGCATCACCGGCTATTACCGCCCCGTGCAGAACTGGAACACCGGCAAGACCGAAGAGTTCAAGGAGCGCAAGGAATATGAGATGGGCCATGCAGGAAAGCCGCACGGAGTGAAGGCTTGCGAGGATAAGAGGCAAGAAGCGCAAGAGGCAGGAATGACGAAACCAACCCTCTTCACCACCAAGAGCTGCCCCAATTGCAAGATGGTCAAGAGCATGCTCGACCGCAAGGGAATCGACTACGAGGTGGTTGATGCCGAGGATCACGTCGACCAAGCGAAGGCTCTGGGAATTCAGTCCGTGCCGGTATTGTTCACCGAAGGAAAATCCCTTGTCGGGGCAAGCGCCATCCTGGGATGGGTGGGAAGCAAGCACTGATATCTTCGAATCACCACGACGGCGGGAGGCGACTTCCGCCGTTTTTCAAAAGAAGGAGCAACACATGCGTATTGGTGGATTTGACAAGCTTGATCTCGTCAACTTTCCCGAACTTGTCGCAGCCACAGTTTTTGTCAACGGATGCAATTTCCGCTGCCCCTATTGCCATAACGGAACATTGGTCACCAGCAAAGCGGAAGAAATTCCCTGTGGGGCGGTTTGGGAATATCTCGCTTTGCGCAGCGGGATGGTGAAAGGTCTCGTCATAAGCGGAGGAGAACCGACCTTGTACGAAGATCTTCCCTCCTTCATCAGACAGGCGAAAAAGCTGGGTGTCAAAGTCAAGCTGGACACCAACGGGAGCAACCCCAAGATGCTTGCATCATTGCTGGAGGAAGGACTGTTGGATTATGTCGCCATGGATATCAAGACAAGCATCCAGAATTATCCGAAAGTCGCCCTCCATGGGGCGGACGAGGTGCGCCAATCCGTAAAGATTCTGCTCGGGCAAAAGAACGTTCCCTATGAGTTCAGGACCACCTGCGTCAAAAAGCTGATTGAGCCGAGCGATTTCCTCCTCATCGGAGAATGGATCTCGGAAGCGAGAAGATATGTGCTGCAGCAATTTTGCCCACAGCACACACTCGATCCCGCGCTGCGCACCTATGCATCCTACACGGCTGAGGAGCTCGCATCCCTTGCCCAGAGGCTCAAGACGTTCGTCTCCGACATCCAGATCAGATAAGTCCCATTCTCCCCAGCATGATGGCGGTGGCCGCAGAGCAGACAGTCTCGGTGCGAAGTATCCTGCTCCCCACCAGGACGGGCTGGTACCCCGCCTCAAGGAAGATGCCGCGCTCCCGGTCGGAAAAACCCCTTTCGGGGCCAATGGCCATGACCACCCGTTCTTCCTGCGCTATGGAAAGAGAGCTGAGAGACTCCTTGCCGATGACATTATCCAGCAAAATCTTCCGTGCCCCGGAGGGAACCTTGGAAAGGCTTTCCTCCACACTGGAAGCGAACCGTACTTCGCTTATTCCCGTCTTGCCGCTTTGCATGGCGCCATCAAGCAGAATAGACCGGTACTCTCCTGCCGTATAAAGCCGAGCGTACTGGTAGGATTTCTCGGTAAGGTCGCAGGTGGTGAGCACAAGAGTCTCCACACCCAGGTCTACGCACTCACGGAGAATCCTGCGCATGCAAATCGGGCGCACTTGTCCGACAATCAGGGAAAGCGGATACATCCGAAAGGCATCCTTCTCGGTAGGGACAAAAGAGAAACGCATCCCCTCCTTTCCCATCTCCAGAATGGTAGCCTCCCCCTTCGCACCTCCCACGATGCCCATCTGAAAGGTATCTCCCTCCTTAAGGCCAAGCACATCGCGCACATGCGTAAAGCGTGCATCTTCGCTTGAAAGGGTATCCGTCATGGAGTCGAAAAGGATGATGTTCATTTTCCGTCCCTTCCATACAGGTCAATCATCTCACGCAGGTGGTTGACCCTCCAAGGTTCGACAGCAAGACTTTTCAAACGCCAGGACCAATTGGATGTGCCGCAAGTCGCGGGGACGTTCATGCGCGCCTCCCCTCCAAGCTCCAGCCAATCCTGCATGGGAAGCACTGCATAGCGAGAGGCGCTCATCAGCATGGCTCGCACAAGCTGTCCGACCACCTGCTCGTCAGGGCACTCTAGGTACCGGCGAACCTTGTCCTTCAAACCCTCCTCAAGCGAGTCATACCATCCCTTGGTCGTATTGTTGTCGTGGGTGCCGGTATATATCACGCTCTGCCACTCGCAATTGTGGGGAAGATAGGCGCTACTCGCATCCAGGCTTCCGTTCTCACCATATCCGAAAGCGAACTGCAGGATCTTCATCCCGGGCAGCCCATTGGAGAGGCGTAGTTGCTCGACATCAGGTGTTATCACCCCGAGGTCCTCCGCGATAAAGGGCAGTTCCTCCCCATATATTTCCTTGAGATGGTGGAAGAACGAGACTCCCTCCGCTTTGACCCACTTCCCGCCTCGGGCGGTAGCATCCCCTTTGGGGATCTCCCAGCAAGCCGCAAATCCACGGAAATGATCGATTCTGACGATGTCGCTGTAGCGTAACGCTCCCTGGATGCGGCGTGTCCACCACGTCCATCCCTCCCTTTCGTGCTCCTTCCAGTCGTAAATGGGATTGCCCCACATCTGTCCGTCAGCAGAGAAGGCATCCGGAGGGACACCGCTGGAAACCTTTTGGAAGCCCTGTGCGTCCAGCTTGAACAGCCTTCGGTTGCTCCATACGTCGACGGAATCCCCTGCGACAAAAATAGGTATGTCTCCCACGATGAGCACACCCTTGCTGTTCGCATAGCGCTTCAACCTCAAAAATTGCTCGTCGAAAAAGAACTGTATGACCTTCTGCACAAGAATCTGCTCTGCATAAAGGGCCTTCACCTTTGCCAGTGCCTTTGCATCACGCATCTTGACCTCTTTCGGCCAGGAAAGGAACCAGCGGGAATCCCCATAGACGCGGGCAAGCACCACATAGAGCGCGTAGTCGTCCAACCACCATCCGTTTTCCTTGCAGAAGGTGGTGAAAGAGGGATGCTCCCCCTCAAGGTATTTCCTCGCGGCTTTTTCCAGCAAAGGGGTCTTCCATCTGCGAACGTAGCCATAATCGACTCGATCCGCATTGAAACGGGGAGCATCCAGCACATCATCAAGCTCCAGATACCCCTGCGCCGCAAGGGTTTTCAAATCGATTAACAGCTCGTTGCCCGCAAATGTTGAACGGGCCGCGTACGGACTGTCCCCATACCCTGTAGGCCCAAGCGGCAACATTTGCCAGAGCGTCACATGCGTACCGGCAAGCAAATCGACAAACTGATAGGCCTCTTCTCCCAATGTTCCGATGCCTTCCCTGCCGGGAAGCGAAGTTGGATGAAGCAGCACCCCACAACGACGAACCAAATGTTTCATAACGGTATTTCTTATACCCTCTTGCCCCTCTTTTGCCAATGGTGGCGTAATTGAGTTTTCCCGATTTTTCTTGTAATATGAATGGTATGAGTGCAACCGAGAAACAAACGGAATTCAAGATTGGACAGCACATTGTCTACCCGCTGCAAGGTGTCGGTATCGTGAAAACAATAGAGGAACGTCTCTTTGGCGGAGTCCCCACTTCCTACTATAATATCTACCTGAAATCCTCTGACATGACTGTCAGGATTCCCGTAAAGAAAGCTGCAGAGATAGGTATCCGCCCCATCGTAGGCGCGAAAGAGGCATTGGATGCGATTGAGGGGATCAATGCGAAGGGAGACCCGATTCCCCCATCCGATTGGAAAGACAGATACAAGATGAACATGGACCTGCTCAAGGAAGGCACCATCGCCGCCTTTGCCAAAGTCGTCCATTCCCTCTATGTGCGAAGCAAAATCAAGGAACTTCCCGTGCAAGAGCGCAGGCTCTATGAAAATGCACTTGTACTGCTGATTGACGAGACCTCTTTCGCCACGGGCAAGGAGCCGAAAGAAATCAAGAAGATGATCTTCGCCAAGCTTGAACCGGAGCTTCCCGCCAAACAGGCAAGCCCCTCCCCGGTGATGGTCTCCCTGGAGGATGAAAGCGGAGAAATGGAAACCTTCAGGGAAGATGCCAAAGCACTGCAAGAGAGCGATGCTGACCAGGACGATGAGGAAATCTGATGGGATTCCCCTCCTTTGCCGCCATCATCACCGCAGCCGGAAAGAGTGAACGCTTTTCCAATGGACAAGTGAAAAAAGAGTATCTCTCGATAGAGGGGGAAACTGTGCTGCTCAAAGCACTTTCTCCTTTTGTTTCTCTTCCCGGCATCAAGCTCGTCATCGTCACCTGCCCGCGGCATGGAAAAGATGAGTGCGCCGTGGCCCTAGGCGACTTGTTCGACCACCAAAGAGTTCCGACCATGATTTGCGAAGGAGACGAAACCCGGCAGAAGAGCGTGAAGAAAGCGCTCGAGCTCATCAGGAAAATCGGAATCCCCGTCGATTATGTGGCAATCCATGATGGTGCGAGATGCTTTGTGTCGAGCGACTTGATTATCCAGACGCTCGCAACCGCAACCATCTTTGGCGGAGCAGCCCCCGCTCTTAGCGTCGTTGATGCACCCAAAACCATCAACGAGCAGGGAATAATTGTCGGGCACCTTGCA
>CAVESN010000033.1:0-18727 GCA_963618365.1 Bacteroides uniformis | reverse complement strand
ACCATTATCTTCAAGCCTTCATCACTCGGCTATGGTCGACGATTTGACGCTTACCTTGCTACAACACTCATTATTTCTTGCGATGACAGCTCAGATGACTCTGGGAAAAACACCTACACCAAAGGCAACACTATCGAACTCGGCTCAAAAGGGGGTAAAGCAATATCCTGGCTTATACTCGACATTGATACAGAAGACAATACAGCCTTACTCATAAGCAAGGATATTTTGGAAAATAGAGTGTTCGATTCTGATTCCGATGTGTATGCTAATTCAGACATCCATGATTACCTTAAACAATCTGAAAATGTCGAAACATTCTTCGTGAACTATAATCTCAACAAAGAGAAAGACCACATGGTTCAGGTTGATGTCACTAGTGTTATCGAGACAACAACGAAAAACACAGGCTCAGACTATGTCTTCCTTCTCTCGCAAACGGAATACAACAATGATAAGGAGGCTATTGCAAAAGCTGGTAATAGCGAAATTTGGTGGTTGCGCTCCCCTGCCAATGCCAGTATGGAATCACATACTGCTTATTATGTTGATAAAAGTGGAACTGCTCAACCCAGCGGCGTAACCAGTAATAGTACTACATATGGTCTTCGCCCTGCTTTCTGGTATAAGCTGAACTGAATCAGGATACAGAACGGGAGTATGTGGTTCCCTCAGAGTGTTATCTCCGCCAAGGTCTTCGGGGTTCCGGAGGCCTTTTGGCATACTCTGGCCACCGTCGGTCAAAGAATGATGGAAGGTGCGGAATTACGCTTGCTTTTAGTTGAGCCTGACTCTCTTCTCCAAAGATCGTGCGAGCGTCTGGTGGTCCACATACTCTAGGTCTCCTCCGTAGGGAAGACCCCTTGCGAGCCTGGTCACGGCAATCTCGGGATGGTCTTTCAAGAGCCGTCCGATATAGAGAGCGGTGGTCTCTCCCTCGTCGGTGGGGTTGGTGGCAAGAATCACTTCCTTTATCTTTCCTTCAGCGATACGCTTCATCAGCTTCCCGAAATGGAGATCATCCGGTCCGATGCCATCCAGTGGGCTGATCGCTCCTCCAAGCACAAAGAAGAGCCCGTGGTAGCCTGCCCCGCTGTGGATGATGGTGGCCACATCCTGAGGCTGTTCGACAATGCACAATTGGCTTTGGTCCCTGCTCGGGTCACAGCAGATCTCGCATGGGGAAGTCTCGGTGAAACCTCCGCACACGGGGCAGGGAAAGACCTTCTCCTTGATGATGGAGATATGCTCCCCCAGCATCTTGTTGAAGGCTTGGTCGCTCTTGCTTCCAATCAGATGGTAGGCGATGCGCTGTGCGCTTTTCGGGCCCACTCCTGGCAATTTCGCAAGGAGCGAGATCAATGTCTCCAGCGATGTCATGACGAGAGGCCGCCCAGCATTCCCATTCCCATCTTCTTGAGGTGATCCTGGACTTTCTTGATGGCCTCGTTGGTCGCTGAGGCCACCAAAACCTCCACGGTGTGCTGGTTTTCGGGTGTCATCAATTGCGCATCAATCGAGACGGATTGCACATTGCACAGCCCGTTGACTGTGACTTTCACCATGCCCGCACCGGATTCCCCGACCGCGGTGGTGCTTTCCATCTGGCTTTGGAGCTGCTGCATCTGACTTTGCAGCTGCCCCATGTTTTTCAAAAGTTCGAATGGGTTGTTCATGGATGTACGTTCCTCTCTTATGGCATGACCTTGCCGTCAAACATTCTTGCGACAAGATTGATCTGAGGGTCGATTGGAGTGGAGTTTTCGACCTTCTTTTGTTCTTCCACAAGCAATTGCACGTTCCCCTCAAAGCCGGTCACGGAGGTTATCGCCTTCTTGATGGAGTCGAGGGAGCCTTGCAGCGTGTCCTTGTCGTATGTGCGGGCAAAAGTGAGGGAAAGCGTTTTTTCGTCCTGTTCGATTTTTGTCGCATGGCTGAGCATGGCAGATAGCATCGGTTGTCCTAGTGCGACTCCCACTGTGCCCAGGTCCTCTTTTGTCATAGTCCTTACCTGCGCTCGTGAGGCTGGTTCCGCTTTTGGAGGTTCGGTAGCCTTCACAGGCTGCTGAAAGCTCTGGAAGTGGTGGACTGGCACATTCTGGAATGAAGGCTTGGGCGGGAATGCCGGTATGGTTCTCCCCGTGCTTATCGCCTCTTGGAGCTTCTCTAGCCGTTTGACCAATGAGGTCGGACTGACAAGGTAGGGGAGTTGCCCCAGGCGGGAGAGCAGGATTTCCACCTCGAAGCGGGGATTGAGGGAATAGCGGATGTCCCGGTAGAGCTTGAGCAGCATCTCCACGGCGGCCTCGAGTTGCTCGCTGGCATATGCTTCCCGTACTTCCTTGTCGATTTCATCACTTTGCATCCCCAGGATATCCTCATCGGATATTCCGTAGGAGAGCAGCAGCAAGTTTCGGTAATACTGGGTGAGGTTCTTGATGGTTTGCTCGACGGAAATACCGCTGTGCAGCATGGTCTGGAACAAGGAGTATGCTGATTGCATCTCTCCGTGTATCAAGGAGCGCACCATCTGGTTCAGTTGGTCTACATCAACGATGCCAAGCTTGTCCTTGATGCAGGAAAGCGTGATATGGCCTTCACTGAAGGAGACCACTTGGTCGAACAACGTGTAGGCGTCGCGCATGGAGCCTGTGGATTCCTTGGCAATCCATAAAAGCGCATCATCATCGGCCTCCACCCCGAGGTCCTTTGCCGCCTCCTTCAGTTTCTCCTTCACCTTTTCGATGTCAATCAGCTGGAAGTGGAATTGCTGGCAGCGGCTGCGTATGGTGGCGGGAACTTTTTGCAATTCGGTGGTCGCAAAGATGAAGATGATGTAATCAGGAGGTTCCTCGATGGTCTTCAGAAGCGCATTGAAAGCACTGGTGGAGAGCATGTGGACCTCGTCGATGATATAGATTTTATAACGGCTTGATTGGGGAGGGAAGAGCACCTCCTCCTTGATCTTGCGGATGTCGGAGACACTGGTGTTGGATGCTCCGTCAATCTCAATCACGTCCAGGCTGCAGCCTTGGGTGATTTCTTTGCATGATGCGCACTCTCCGCAGGGATGGGCGGTAGGCCCGTGCTCGCAATTGAGCGCTTTCGCAAGGATGCGCGCACTGGTGGTTTTTCCGACTCCCCTTGGACCGGAGAAGAGATAGGCGTGCGCGATTCTTCCTTGTTCGATGGCATGGGTGATGGTGGAGACGACGAACTCCTGTCCCGCCATCGTGTCAAACGACTGGGGTCTCTTGCGTGTCGCCGTTACTTCATATGCCATGCGGTGCTCCTTGGCATCCAATATACCATAGGAGCACCTCCAAGGGAAAGGAAGGGTCAGAAACTGTGGTAGAAATCATGGACGACCTGCCAGGCAAGCTTCTTGCTTCGGTGGTCGCTGTCAATCAATCCCTTGCGGTTGAATCCTTCCTGATGGCGGTTCATCCTCCTCGGGGAGGGGAAGTCGTAGAGGATCCATGGCGTGCATCCCTTGATGAAAGGGCACGTTCTCTGCATGGCGAATTGTTTCTCGTAGAGCGCCTTCTGGTACTCCTCGGTCCAGAGCTGGTCGCTTGCTCCATGGCTGCCAAGGCGCGCTCCTCCTCCGAACTCGGTGATCACCACCGGTTTGGAGATGTGGGAGTTCGCAAGGATTCTTGGAAGCTTGGTGAAATCCTGGTCGTACCACCCGTAGTACTCGTTGTTGCCGATGATGTCCAAAAGTGGCATGAGCCTGTCCTCGATGGCGAGCTTCTTTTGGTTCACCAGACATGCGGCGCTGACAAGCCTCGAAAAATCGAGCTCCTTCGCCCGTTTGGCGAGCCGGGACATGAAGGAGAGCCTGGCATCCGTATCCTCGTTTTCGTTGCCGACAGACCAGATGATTACGCTTGCACGGTTGCGGTCACGCAGAATCAGTTCCTCCAATTGGTTTTTGGCGTCCTGAAAGGTCTCCTCCCTTTCGAAGTCAATGGCCCAATAGACGGGAATCTCCTCCCAGAGCAGCATTCCCATCCTGTCTGCAAGCTTCGCCATCTCCCTGCTGTGCGGGTAGTGGGCAAGTCGCATGAAGACAGCCCCTAGTTCCTTCGCATCTTGGATTGATTTTATCCGGTCGCTCTGGGTGGAATGCTTGCCATTTCCGGGATAGGTCTCATGGCAGCAAATCCCTTTGAGAAACAGTTTCCTGCCATTGAGCAGGACATCCCCGTGCTGCACCTCTATGGTGCGGAAGCCGATCTCATCGGAAAGCGTATCTTCTTGATAGCTCAGGGAGACCTGGTACAAGCGGGGGTTGGCGATGTCCCAAAGCTCGGGTTCTGCGGGGAGAGCGGCACAACCTTTCCCGTCGTGGAGGGGAATCATGGTCTTGATGCCCAGTTCGGGAATCTGGAAGGTCGCGTTTCCCTCTTTCTCTCCTTCGATGGAAAAGTCGACCAGGATATGCTTTCGGTCTTTTCCGAGGCGGACAAACCAATCGGAGATGAAGGTCTTGGGGGTCTCAAAGAGCGAGACATCCCGGTAAAGTCCGCTGAAGATGAACCAGTCCGTGTTGTCCATTGGCACCCTTTCAGGAAGCCGTCTTCCATCCACGCACACCATCAGCCGGTTTCCCTTCTCCTGGACATATTCGGTGATTTCCATGGAAAAAGGGGTGGACCCACCATCATGCATCCCTACATAGTGGTGGTTGAGAAAGACGTATGTGCGGTAGCTCGCTCCCTCGAATTGCAGGAAAAGCCGGTCGTTCTTTTTCTTGTAGTCGAAGGTGCGCATGTAGCAGCCGATTCCCTCGAAATACTTCAGCTCCGGTTTGGCGAGGTTCCATACGGAGGGGACATCCATAAGAGGCCAGGCGTCCCAGTCAAAATCGGCGGGTTCCCCATGGCTGTCCTCGAAGCACCAGCTGGAACGTAGCGATGTCTCGTACCAGTCCTCTATGAAGTGCCACTTCCCGTTGAGACTGGAAAGCTTTCTCCCGTCTATCGCCAGCAGCGAGGTGCTTGTCGCCTTGACGCGCTCAAAGGGAGCACGAAAGTTCCGTTCATGGATGTTCGCAGTGAAATTTTCGCTTTTCATCTAATACTCCAATACCCATCCGATATCCCGATCCTTAGGACCGAACACGACACACTGGCCCCAGCCGGTGTGACCATCAACATGGAAGCTGTCCGTGGGAGAGCCCCATTCCTTATGGCTTGCCACCACGGTGTAATCATCCACCTTCCATGCTTCGATAAGCGATTCAGGAAAGGTGATATGCTTGAAATTGCTTGTTACGGGAAGCTTCGTTACTTTTGGTTTGTGCCCGAACGAGAGGACAAGGAGAGAGGAGGAGAATTCCTGCGTGTTCTTTACGAAGGAGAGCCTCTCGCTGGGAATTCTTTGGTTGTAATGGGGAGAATACCACCCCTCTTTCCTTTGTACAGAATCGATGCCAGGGCTCTGTACAAAGAGTTTCTGTCTGTCGCTTTCCCATAATGCGGAGGTTCCCGAGAGGGATAATTTTCCGCAGGGAGCGAAGTGGAGGTAGCTTTCCAGTGTATGGCTTCCTGTTCCATACAGCTCGTCAAGTATCAGGACAAGGTCGCTCGAGAGGATAATGATCTTGCGACAGACAAACACACCCTTGTCCATGTAGCCGAGAAGGCCCATCTTGATCATGGCGTATCCGTGTTTCTCTTTGGCGGCGATGCCACTTGTCTTGCTCATCCTGCGGTATTCCCAGCTGTCTTTTGCCTCGTAGGTGTCTGTTGCGTCGACCAGTACCGTGTTGTGCGCTTCGGAGCTTTTGAACCAATAGCGCTCCGGTCCCGGCACATAGGTGTATCTTCCCGGGTCGACAAGCACATCCTCTCCCCCATAAAAAAGGTCGAACGCAAGCTGATCCGCATGGCCGTGCCCGGCGCCAAGAGTTCCTGCCTTCGCATGCACATAGAGTGTCCCGTCATTCCAATAGGCGTGCCCGCCATCGGCAAAGAGAGATACATGCTTTACGGGTTTTCCTATGGCTAGGCTGCGATGGAGAGAGATTCCTTTGATGCCGATCTCCCATGCCGCATCGCTGGAAACTGTCTCGTTTCCCATCTTGAGGTCGGGGTCTTGGAACAGGACGCACGCCCTTTCAAGGATGTCGCGCATGTCGATTACGTCGCTGTCTCCAAAGGATGGCTCGTTCCCGTCGGGTTTCACCATGGCTCTGGCAAAGCGGGCCATCTGGTGGATTTTCTCCTCCATCCCTTCAGGGAGGGGGATTGAAAAGTCTTTTGCAAGAGAGAGTACGTCAAGCATTTGTGAGAGCACGTCGTTGTGGTACATCGCGCTTTGCTCCCATTGCACTCCGTCGTCATACACTTGTATCGCCAATTCCTGGCTAAGCCGCTCGAGGGCGGTTTTTCGCCATCTTGTTGTCTGTTCGTCCTCGGCAAGCATGACGCTGGTGACAAACAGCCCATGGTTGGCCATGATTCCCCAGTTGGAGAGCAATTGGTAGCTGTCCCACACTTCGGCGATAAAGCGGGCATGCTCCTTGAGGCTTCGGAAGGCAAGGTCAAGGAGGTTGTCGTCCACAGCCTTGCTTCCCTCCATCATCTTCAGCGCTTTCATCCACACTTCCATGCGGATGCCGCACTCGATGGTGCGCCAGGCTTTGGCATGATCCTTGTCGTGGGGGACTGTTTCCACCCAGCTATGCAATTGTCGTGCGAAAGCCTCGGGATATTTCTCCTCTCCGGTAAGAAGCCAAGCCTCTCCGAGCGTTTTCCAGAACTCCATGCGGTTGAATGCATAGACAAACTCGTTGTCATCTCCATTCTGGAAAAGCCAATCGATGCCATGGGAAAACGTGACGGGTGTGGAGGTTCTCTCCATATCCCATCGCCGGTTGAACACGAAGCTGTCAGAAGCGACCATGTCCGCGTCCTTGATGGTCGCCTTCGCGTCTTCCGGATGGTGCTCTGCCACCCACTTTGCAGTGGATGGGCCGTCACCGAAGAAACAATTTCTCACATGATCGTACCAGTTCATAGGGTTACCAATAGGATTTCCATGAGGGGTTTTGCAGCCGCATCATTGCTTCCAGATAGAAGTAATCCCCCCAGGAGACGCACTCATCCACTCCTTCCTGGGTGCAAGTGTTGTAGGGAGACTTCTTGGAATAGGTTCCATGCAAGACCAGTCCGTTCTCCTTTCCCTGTGGCCGCACACGGTAGGAACGCACCAGGCTTCCCATCAGCATTCTTGCCTTCTCTTCATAGATATCCTTTTTCTCCTTGACCAGCTGCGCCATCTCCAACAGTCCGCAAGCGACGATGGAGGCGCTGGAGCTGTCTCTCGGCTCGTCTCCTTCCTGGAAAATCAGGTCCCAATAGGGGACCATGTCATCGGGAAGTCGGGAAAGGAAGAAAGAGAGCGCTCCTTCAAACAGGTCGGGCAAATCCGGACTATGGGTGTAGCGGTAGGCAAGGGCTGTTCCATAAATCGCCCATGCCTGGCCACGTGCCCAAGCGGAGTCGGCCTTGAATCCCTGACAGGTCTCTCCTCTCACACCCTTTCCGGTGACCGGGTCAAGGAAGTAGGTATGGTAGGTGGAGTAATCGGGACGGAAGGAATGGGCGATGCAGGTGCGCGTGTGCTTTTTTGCAATCTCGGCATACGTCCCGTCTCCCGTCAACTCGCTTGCCTGGTAGAGCAAGGGGAGGTTGAGCAGGCAGTCGATGATATAGCGGTAGTTCCCCTTTTCTCCCATCGCACCCCATGCTTGCAGGAACTCTCCTTTCGGTTGCCAGCGGGTAAGCAATTGGTTCGCGGCTTTGATGGCTGCTTCTTTTGCCTTTTCGCTTCCTGTAAGCTTGTAGGCGCTGATGCAACTTGGCGTATAGAGGAAGCCCATGTCGTGATGGTCGACATTGATCTTCTCCTCTATGCGCTTCAGAAAGGAATCTACCAGCTGTAGTCCTGCCAGTCGGAAGGCTTCATCCTGCGTGAGCTCCCAGGAGAGCCAGAGCTCTCCCGGCCAGAAGCCGCATGTCCATTGGTCGTTCGGGCACCGCGGATAGACGCCGTGGACCGATGAGTGGTTCTGGCACCAACCCCGATAGATGGGTATGTTGGCACGTATGATCGTGAGGGCGTCGTCTATGGCTTCTTTCAGCTCCTTTGCGGTCAAGATTTCCATCTCTTATCCTTTCAGGCCCGTGTTGGCGATACCCTGCACGAAGTATTTCTGCAGTGAGAGGAAGACCACCACGACAGGGATGAGGGTGATGACACTGCTGGCCATGATCAGACCGTATTCCTGGGAATACTGTCCGATGAACATGCGTAGTCCTATCGCAATCGTCTTCAGCTTCTCGCGGGTAAGGTAGATGTAGGGTCCCAAAAAGTCATTCCAGGTGTTGACGAAGGTGAAGATGGTGAGTGTCGAAAGCGCAGGTTTCGCCAGCGGCAGCATGATCTTGAAGTAGATGCCGTACTCGGTCATCCCGTCTACGCGGGCTGCTTCGCACAGCTCTGTGGGGATGCTGGTGTAGAATTGCTTCATCATGAACACGCCAAATGCGCTGAATGCCTGCAGGAGGATGATGGAGAGGTGGGTGTTGTTGAGCCCCATCTTGCTCATCATGACAAACTGGGGAACCATGTAGACCTGCCAGGGCATGGCGATGGTGGCCACATATCCCAGGAAGAGGAAATCCCTTCCCTTGAACTCCAGCTTGCTGAACGCATAGGCGGCGAAGCTACTGGTGAACAGCTGCAGCAGGGTGACAATCACGGTGAGCTTGACTGTGTTTTTGATGAAGGTGGCCAAGGGGATCGCGGTCCAGATATCCTTGTAGTTTGCCCAGCGTGGGTGCGCGGGAATCCAGTCGATGGGGAAGGTGAAGACATCCTTGTCCAGCTTGAGGCTCGCCGAGAGCATCCAGAGGAAGGGGAGCACCATCAACGCCGAACAGATGATGAGCAGCAAATAGATGATGGTCCTGCGGATTTTGGTAGTGGTGGCAACGACTTGCATATCACACCTCCCTCTTTTTCTGCACGCCGAATTGGACAAGAGTGACAATCAATACCAGCAGGAAAAGCACCATCGCTTCCGCGCTGGCAAGGCCGAAAGTGGAGTTGACGAACGCCTTGTTGTAGATGTCGTACACCATGACCAGCGTCGCCGTTCCGGGCCCGCCCTGGGTGATCATGTAGACGATGTCATAGACCTTGAAGCATTGGACGATCAGCATGATCAGGATGAAGAAGGTCGTCGGGGAGAGCTGTGGGAGCGTGACGTTCCAGAATGTTTGCCAGCCGTTGCATCCATCAAGATTTGCGGCCTCGTACAGCTCGGTGTTCACTCCCTGCAATCCGGCAAGGTAGATGATCATGTAGTAGCCCATGAGCTTCCATACGGAGAAGAGGACGATGGTGGTCATGGCCCAATCCTTGTCGGTGGACCACCCCGGAGGATTCTGGATGCCGATGCTCATCAGAAACTGGTTGATCGGACCCATGCCCGGGTTGAAGAGCATGTTCCATACCGCAGTGACGGCGACCATGCTTGCGACATAGGGAAAGAAGCTGACCGTGCGGAAGAAGTCCCTTCCCTTTATTTTCTGGTTGAGCAGCAGGGCAAGAACGAGCGCCATGACCAAGGTCAGGGGGACCGTCGCGATGGTGTAGATGATGGTGTTCTTGAACGCTGCCGCGAATTGGGAGTCTCCTCCCAGGCGGAGGAAGTTCTTCAATCCGACAAAGTGCATCGGATTGTAAGGTGAGCCGTCCCATTCAAGGAAGGCGAGAATGAAAGCGAAGATCATCGGAGCAAGGGTGAAAACAGCAAAACCGATGAAGTTCGGGGCTATGAATGAGTATGCGACAAGATGCCGCTTGATTTCCGATCTCTTTTTCGGTGACATGGAGTAATCCTTTGTAAGGAAGCGCCAGCCGGGATTTCTCCCGGCCAGCTGTAGGAGAAAGAGTTACTGGTTGAGGACTTTGGTGACCTCTTCCGCCATTTTCTTCAGACCTTCGTCAATGCTGATGTTGTTGGTGATGATTGCGTCATGGTACTGGTTCAGCACAGTCTCAATCTGACCGGCTTTGTCATGCAGCGGCATCTCCAGGTACGCCTTCGCAATGTGCAGCGCCTCCTTGGAAGCGGCATCGGTCGGGAATCCTGGCATCGAGGCGATCTCGTTCACGACAGTGTCGTTCATGATCGCGGGGATGGTGCCGGTCTCGGCGATGACGGCGGCGCACTCGGGGCTGGTTACGAACTTGACGAAATCCCATGCGGCATCCTTCTGCTTTGAGCCCTGGCTGATGGAAAGGCTGGTGATTGTGCCAAGCGTGGTTCCCGGCTCAACTCCCTCAGCGTGGGGATACTTCACGATGCCCCAATCCTTGGCGGCATCCGCTTCGCCGCTCTTCACCTTCTGAATCAGGGTGGCGATGTACCAGGAGCCCATGTTCATCATGGCCACCGTGCCGTTCTGGAACTGGCCGGAGTAGTGGAGGCTGGAGGCCTTCAATGTGGCATAGTTCTGGCAGATGCCATCATTCTGCTGACCAAGCACCATCTCGTAGTACGGCTTGAGATAATCGTACGGTGGCTGTGTGATGGTGTGCTTGCCGTCCAGGATGCCGAACAGCTGCACCGTGCTTCTCCAGGTGTGGTAGTGGGCGCCATAGACCTTGTTCGCTCCGCTTCCATTGGTCACCTTGCGTGCAAGCGCGTCATATTGGGCGAAGGTCATGTCGTTGGTCGGATAGGCGACACCGGCCTTGTCGAACAGCGCCTTGTTGTAGAAGAGTACCCAGAAGTCCGAGCGGAAAGGCAGTGCATAGAGCTTTCCGTCAACACTGATCTGCTCGGCGGTTCCGCCATATTGCTTGGTGTCGACCCCGTCTTTCTTGATGTAGTCGTTGAGGTTGACGATCATGTTCTTTTTCACCAGGTTGTTGTATCCCGGGATATCCTTGATCGTTACCACGTCGAACTCGCTGGAGCCGGAGGCCAGCTGGGTCTGCAAAGCGGTCATGAAGTCGGCAGAGCCGAGATCCACCATGTTGATCTTCACATTCGGGTTCTTCGCCTCATAGGCATCAATTATTGGCTTGTAGTAGGCTGTGGAGTTGATGTCCCAGACAGCCCAGTTCAAGGTGGTCTGTTTGCTACTGGAAGCGGAAGAGGTGCTCTCTTTTGCTCCGTTTGCAAAAATTCCGGATAAGGTCGCCGTAGCCAGAAGCGTGGCGGCGACAACATGTTTCATATAGCGCATGGAAAACCTCCTTTTCATGCCGTGTGAGTCCATTTCCTCATGGCTTTTGTCGGTCGTACAGGTAAAATTTTTCGGAAAATAAGCAAAATTTTCACCGGAAGGTGGTTTTTCAGAAGAATTTTCCTCTTGAAGAAACTCTTCCATGAAGAAGTTCCTCTTGCTTTTTGTATTTGTCGGCTATACTGAAACCATGGTCCGTCGTACGTTGAAACGCCAAATAGTGATTCTGACCGGCATGGTCATGGTCATGGTCTCCGCTTTGGTGTTCTTGCTCGCTTATTGGCAATACCGCTCCTATAGCGATGCCTCACAAAAGGCGGGAGCTGAATACAACCTCAGCATCATAGCCACTCTGGTTGATGGTGAATTGCGTTCGGTACGGGAGCTCAGCAGGTGGATTCAATATGACTCCACCATTGACGCATGGCTGGCAAAGCCGGATGACACCATAAGGCTTCTGGAAGCCCATGAAGTGCTGGTGAACGAATTCATCCGCAATCCTTCCAGCCGCTATATCTCCCGTCTTGCAATTGTGGATGCCCAAAAGAGGACTCTCCTGCAAACAGGTGCCGATGTCTCGGTCAGCAGGCCGCTTACCGTGTACACGATCGGCATGCTTTTTCCCATGGAGGATTACGGCAGGTTCCAAGGGGTAATCACAGACCCCCTTCTTCCCGCCTCTTCCCCGCAAATGATTCCGCTATGCATCCCTCTCTCCAGTTGGAATGATTCTTCGGTAAGGGGGTATCTGTGTGTCGAGATCTCCACGAGGATACTCTCGGACAAGTTTCTCGCTCCCGATGCCAGGCTTGCATTTTCCATCGGAGAGAACACTTGGAAGTGGGAGGGCGGGCATTTCGTCCCTTATGTTCCTTCTGACGGGATGAAGGGCGTCGTCTCCCTGCCTTTGGAGGAGGACGGACTCTTCCTTTTGCAGCGCCTTCCCTCTTTTCCTCTTCCTGTGGCAAGAGGTTTCCTCTTGCTCTTCCTTTGCGTGTTGTGTGCCCTCCTCGCCATAGGCGCCATGCTTGCCTGGTGGTTGAACAAGATGGTGGGAATCCCTGTCATCCGCATCCGTGGCAGGATCGCTAGGATTGCCGGCGGAGATTTCAGTGCCGACCCCTCAATCGTTTATGACTCCGAGCTCGGGGATATCGGCCGTGGTGTCAATGAGATGGCGAAAAAGATTGATGCGCTCATCAAGTGGCGCATCCAGGATGAGGCTGACCGTAAGGATTTGGAATACCGGATGCTGCAGAGCCAGATCAACCCTCATTTCCTGAACAATACGTTGCATTCGATTAAGTGCATGGCGGACCTGAAGCATGCTGATGGCATCAGCCAGATGGTCACCGCCCTCGCTCGGCTTTTCGAGCATGTCTCCAAGGGAAGCACGAGCTGGTGTACCATCGGGGAGGAACTGTCGCTGCTTGACGATTATTTTGTGATCCAGAGTTACCGCTATGGCGGGTCAATCGAGATGCAAAGAAATGTCCCTCTCGAATATATGGATGTCCTTATCCCGCGCTTTACTTTCCAGCCTGTGGTCGAGAATGCAATCTTCCATGGCATCGAGCCCAACGGAACGGGGAATATCACCATCGGGGTCCGGGACCGGGGGGAAGATGTGGTGTTCGTGATCCAAGATGACGGAGTGGGGATGTCGAGAGAGCAGGTGAGGAAGCTTCTCTCCCTGCCGCAAGAGAACAGAAGCGGCATGTTCAAGTCTATCGGCATGTACAACGTGCATCAAAGGATTGTAAGAATGTTCGGGCCGGAATACGGGCTGCGTGTGGAAAGCGAGTCGGGAAAGGGAACCATCGTGGAGGTGCTGCTTCCCAGGAGGGGTAGGGTTGATGGAAACCTATAGCGTGGTGCTTGCGGATGACGAGCCGCTGGTTCTTGCCAGTTTGCGCTCGTTGATTGATTGGCAGGCGAAAGGACTGGAAATCGTGGGGACGGCCCGCAGCGGCAGGCAACTGCTCGAGCAAATAGATGAGAAAAGGCCGGATATCGTCATCACCGACGTACGGATGCCGCTTTTGACGGGATTGGAGGTGATGCGGACGCTGAACGAGCGGGGCCAGCTTCTTCCTCTTTTCATCCTTCTCTCGGGGTACGAGGAGTTCGAGTATGTCCGGCAGGCTATCAGCCTGAATGCAGTCGAGTACCTTGTAAAGCTGGATCTCACCGGGGAGATGCTCTCCTGTTCGTTGGACAAGGCGATTTCCCGCATCCGAGCAATGGGCCATGCGCAGGGGGGAGAGTATGCCATGCTGCAAAACCTTCGCGGCAAGTTTTTCGTGAGATTGGTCAACGGATTGATATCGGATGCTTCGCAGTTCCAGAAACAGTGCGACTCTTTGGGAATCAAGGCTCTCGCCCCTTACTCCTGTGCGGTGCTTTTCCTCCTTGAGGCAGGGGAGGAGGCGGAGAGAGCCAAGCTGCTTGCCGCATCAACCGAACTACTCAGGGACTTTCTCTCCCGGCAACTGGATTGCCAGGTGATTCCCATCGACTTTGAGCGTGTTCTGGTCGTTTGCTTCCTCAAGGAGAAGGATAGCCACCAGTTATTGTATGGTTCCATCAGCCGCGCTTTCAATATGCTTGAGAAATCCTTCTCCATTCGCGCTCAGGCGGTGGTAGGGCCTAGCGTGGATGGACTGTATGAGGTGAGTTCCTCCTATGCTGCTTTGCAGGAAGCGATGCAAGGCGATGGCATGGAGAGCCGAATCCTCTTCGCAAAGGAGCAAGTGGAGCACTCGTTTCTCCTTGCTCCCTACCAAAGCAGGCTTTCCGAGGCGTTGGGGGAGGTGGATGGGGCAAAGCTCAACGAGCTCTTCCATGAAATCGCTGACGCCTATGACGAGAAGGGGCCCGGTTTGCTCTCGACCATCAGCGCCACAAGCCTATTGGTCTCCATGGTCTTCACCATGGTTCCGGACGGACAAGCGTTGGTCGAGGAAATCTTTCATAAGAAAGGTGAGCGGTATCAGAACCTCTATCGGATGCACAGCGCCCATGCCTGCGCCCAATACCTGCGCTGCTTCGGCGATGGGATGGAGGAGGGGCTTTCCACGAGAAGGCAGGATTGGCGGGCGACAGTCGTCCAAAGAGTTCAATCCTACATCAAGGCGAACTTGGACAAGCGGCTCTCCCTCTCCGAGGTTGCTTCGCTTTTCGGTTTCAGCCAGAATTATCTTTCCACGCTTTTTTCCCGCTATGCCAACATCGGCTATGTGGAGTATACGACAGACAGGAAGATGGAGAAGGCGAAAGCGCTGATGGCGACCGGCAGCTGGAAAATCTACGAGCTTGCCCGCCAGCTCGGCTATGAGGACAGCTCTTATTTCTCCAAGGTATTCAAGCAGCATGAGGGGATGAGTCCCAGGGAGTATGCGCAAAGCAGGGGAGGCTTGGTGGATGAATCCTAGGACTCTTTTTCCGATAGTGGTAGATCCGGCGAGGGCGGAAGAGACCTTGGAGATGGCTCATAGAAAGTTGGCCTCTTCTTATCCGCATCTTGATTCCCGTATGTATGCGCTCTTCTTTCGCACCGGGGATCGAGTTGCCTATGAGCGACCCTATTTCCAGAGGAGAAGCATGCTCCTTACTTTTGCTCTCGCATATTGGATAAAGAAAGATGAAACATTCCTCAAGAAGGTGGAGGAGGGAGTATCCCTTTTGCTCCAGGAGCCCAGTTGGTGCCTTCCTGCTCACAACACCTATGTGCGTGATGCTCCTCCTTTGCCACAGCCTGATCCCGAGCGGCCTGTCATCGACCTTTTCGCCGCTGAGACGGGAGCGACGCTTTCCATTGTCCAAAGCCTGGTTCCCCTCTCTTCGGATTTGCATGAGTCTCTGGAAAAGGCGCTTGAGAAGCGGATCAGGAAACTCTACCTCACTTCCCATTTCTGGTGGATGGGGGAGGGAGACGAGCCCATGTGCAACTGGACTCCCTGGTGCACCAGCAACGTGCTCTTGACCTTCTTCTTGTCTGCCTCTTCACGGGAAGAAGAGGTAAAGGAGAAAGCAATCTCCTCCCTTCGCTGCTTTCTCAAGGACGTGGGAGAGGATGGCGCTTACAAGGAGGGAGTGGAGTATTGGAACCATGCCGCGCTCCCTCTTCTCGTCTCGCTTTTCTTGCTGAGGCAAATGGGATGCGCTGCGGCGGAGAAAATGCATAACCATCCCAAGGTCAAAGCGTTGTTCTCTTTCCCGAATGCAATGCGCTGCGGCTCATGGTTTTTGAACTGGGGGGATTGCTCCGCCAAGGCGGAGGTGGGAGATGCGAGGATGCTGTTGATGGAACATCCGTTTTTGTGGCAGGGGAAAGGGGGAGAGGATTCGGCGCATGATGGCCTAGTTCGTTACCTCTCCCTCTCTTGTGCAAGGCAAAATATCCACCCTCTTCCGCTCCCTTCCTTCCGATACTATCCGTCGGCTTGCCTTGCTGTCTGGCATAAGGATGGGTGGGACATGGGAATACGGGCAGGGAAGAATGGTTTCAGCCACCAGCACAACGACCTCGGCTCCTTGACAATCTATAGGGATGGAGATCCGTGGCTGATCGATGCGGGGGTGGAGACTTATACCAAAAAGACCTTCAACGAGGAGCGCTACACCATCTGGACGATGCGCAGCCCCTGGCACAACACAGTCAATCCGAAAGGGGACGAGCAGACTTCATCCGACACCGCTGAGATGATTCGTGCGGATGAGCAAGGTGCGGTAGTGTCACTCTCGCGGCTGCATTGGAAACGCACGGTCCGGCTGGGTGCGCAAATCGAGGTTGAGGATGAATGCCCTCCTCTTTCCACGTTGACCTTGTTGAGCCAGACAAAGCCCAGCGTGGAAGAAGGTGTGGTGTTCTATCCAGGACTTGGCAGAATCCTTTTTGGTGGGATGGGACAATGGACCTTGGAGGAGATTCCCGTCACAGACCATCGTCTCTCCAAGGCTTGGAAGGGCTCCCTTTGGCGGCTTCTTGTCTCGGGAGGCCCTTTTTCCTGGACTATCGAGCCGAAATGCGGAAGGTGAACGATTCTCCCCTCTTCATCATAAAGAGCGCATCATCATGGGGTGTTGATCCCCAGCTGTCGTCTCCTCCGATTCCCAGTGTGCCTTTCGAGACTACAAGCACATTCTTGGTCATGGGCGCAAGTTCGCTCGGATGGGTGGCGGCTTCCAGCTCCTCAGCCGTCCATGGCAGCACGTTGCAGAAGCAGGGATTTGATTCCACACATATATCCCCGAGGGAGATGCGTGTGGTGTCACTTCTTCCTCCCTCCTCCTGCGGTCTGACATAATGGGGGAGGTTCGTTCTTGCATCGAATGAGAAAGTGCCATTTCGGGAGCCTGTCTTCCTGTCCGGATAGGTCGCCTCAGGCCCTCTTCCCGTGTAGGTCACCTGGTGCGCTCCTTTGGGAAGGCAGAACTCCATGCCGAAAAGAGGCATGCGCATATCCTCTCCGAGCCAGGTCATGGTGACGGTGAGAGAGCCATCTTCGTCTGCCTGATATTGCAAGCGCACTTCGCTTTGCAGGATGGGAAGGGATAGCTGGGAGAAGACGCTTTTCCCGTCATCTGTGACATCTATGCACTTCGGGCAGGAGCCGGCCACGAAGAACGGCGCATAGGTCGCCATCATGTTGCATCCCCTGTCGTTGTCCGTTGTCGCTCGCGAGAAGGAGAGACGGCAGGGGCGTGTGAGCATCTCCGCTTCTCTTGTGCGGAGAGAGACGAGCATGCCGCTTTCCCTGCTGATGAGCGAGGAGAGGCTCTTTCCGTGAAAGCCGTAATTCGTGTTCCCTTTTATAAAAGGAAGCATCGTTTTCGGGATGAAATCCTTTGGCTCATTCTTCTGGGACAGCTCTCCATAGGCCACCTCATATCCTTTTTCCGCCCAAAGGGTGGATTGCAATAGCCGTACCGAGCAGGTTCTGACCCCTTCGAGCTTGCAACTCTTCCCCGGTTGCAAGGAGAGAGAAACCTCGCAGCTCTTTCCCTGTTTTTCACAGATTATCTGGAACGCATCCAGATTGGTGAAGAGCAGTTCGTTGGTCACCCAAAGCACTCCTTCCTTCTCTTGGAAGGAGAAAGGCTGGTAGCAACCTTTGACTTCCTGAACTTTCGGGGTGAGCTTGCGATCCGCGGTGACAATGCCATTGGAGCAGAATGCGTAGTCGGTAGGTCGATCCCCCCAGTCTCCGCCATAGGTGTAATCCTCTCCATTGAAAAGTCCTTGGTCGATCCAGTCCCAAACAAAACCTCCCTGGAACCGAGGCTCCTTCCTGTGGAGGTTCTGGTATTCAATCATTCCTCCCAGAGAAGTTCCCATGGCATGGCTGTACTCGCACATAATCACCGGTTTTTCCGGCCTGTCCTTAAGCAACTGTCTTATGCGTGCCACAGGGGTGTACATCCTGCTCTCCACATCACTGGTCTTTGGGTATGAGCGGTCCCGGGTGACCCCCTCATAGTGTACGAGGCGACTGGGGTCCTTCCTTTTCGCATATTGGTGCATCTTCCAAAGGTCAAGCCCTCCATAGCTTTCGTTTCCAAGACTCCAGAAGATGATGGAGGGATGGTTCTTGTCCCGCTCAATCAGGCTGTCCAGCCGGTCAAGCACCAGGGGAAGGTATTTCGGATCATCGCGCGGGATGGTATCCTCGTTTGCCCTGGTGGTGTGCCTCATCTGCCATGTGCCATGCGTTTCCATGTTGGTCTCGTCGATGACATACAGTCCGTATTGGTCGCAGAGGTCGTACCAGAGCTCTTGGTCGGGATAGTGGCTGGTGCGCACCGCGTTGATGCCCATCCGTTTCATCGTTTTGATGTCCCAAAGCATCTCTTCCTTGGTGATGGAGCGGGCGCGCAGGGGACTCCACTCATGGCGGTTGACTCCCTTGAAGACAATTCGTTTCCCGTTCAGCAGGATGATTCCATTCTTGATTTCGATTCTTCTCCAGCCGATGGAGAGAGGGATCGTGTCAAGCACCTCCGCCCCCTTGCGTAGTGAGAGGGTTCCTTGCACGAGAGCGGGTTGCTCCGCACTCCAAAGAGGCGGGTTCTCGACTGCAAGGGAAAGCTTCATCTCGCCGGCGTCGCATTTTACCTGCTTTCCTTCATAGGAGAGGACAATTTCCATCCCCTTCTCTATGCCGGCAATCTCCGCCTCCACCGAGAGATTTCCATGCCTAAGTGTCTCATCAAGATCCGCATGGACAAACCAGTTCTGGATACGCTTTCTCTTTTGGGGGATCAGGTATACGCTGCGGAACAAGCCGGAAAGACGCCAATAATCCTGGTCCTCAAACCAGCTGCCGAGGGAGAAGCGGAAGACCCAGACGGCAATCCTGTTGATTCCTTGATGGAAGAAGGGGGAGAGGTCGAACTCCTTGGGGGAGAAGCTGTCGATGCTGTAGCCCACGAAGCGGCCGTTGCAGAAG
>CAVESN010000032.1:12167-18792 GCA_963618365.1 Bacteroides uniformis | reverse complement strand
GAAGAGTGGAAGGAAGAGCTTGTGGACAAGAAGAAGGAGCCGACGTTCCTGGGATAATCCATTTGCCATGGATCTCAATAGCATTGCCTGGGGACTCTATGGGATTGTTCTTTGCCTCCTAGAATTCTCTAGTCAATGGCCATCCACTCGTAGACGACAACCCATTTCCCCTTCCTTCAGCATCAATCTGAAGGTTCCTGCCGAACCATTGTTCGCTGTTGTTCCAACCTTTTTCCCTGTTTCTCGTTCCCTTCTCAAGGTCTGATTGATACAAACGTTTTTTCTTTCTCGAGTGCATCTTCCGTGGTTTTGGCTTCCACGAAGTATTCCTGGTTGTCTGCAATTGAATGGGTAAATCGGTACATCGCCATTTTCAGCTCCTACCGGCTTCCCTATAGATCGATCTGAGAGACAATGCAAATATGGTTGTTCCCTGGTTTCTGTTTCATTGAACCATATCATCCGTTTCTTGTAGGCTCTGCCATACGCTACGACCTCTAAGGGGAAGGTGCATACTCAGTTGGCGGCCTGTTAAGTGGTGCCTCTTGCCATAAAAAGGAAATGCGGTCCCGAAAGAGGAGACCGCTTCAACTTGCAAAGGCTGTCGCAACGCACTGTTTGGATGCTTACTGTTCCACCTTCTTCGCCCAGAGCTTCTCAAGGGAATAGAACTCCCTCAGCTCGCTGCTCATGAGGTGAATCACAATGGTGCCGCAGTCCACGAGGGTCCAGCCGTCGCCGGCGGGGCTCTTATGGCGGTTGTTCACTTTCAATCCGAGCTTCTCAAGCTCTCCCCACAGCTCATGCACGACACCGTTCAGGTGTCCGGTGCTGGAGACCGTGGCGATGAGGAAGCAATCGGCCCAGCTGCACTCGGGGTTCACGTCAAGGATTTCCACCTCCTTGCAGCGGTTGTCCTCGAGGAAGGTCTTCAGGCTTGTCGCCTCTTCAAGAATCTCTTTTGTCAACATCTCATTCTCTCCTTTGCCCTAGCGAGAGGGCTTCTTCGAACCAGGCGCTGAGCCATTGATCCGTCTTCTGCCAATCGATGGTGTCGGGAAGAATCTTCCCCAGGTCAAAGTGGTTCCATCGCTTGGCTTTTGTCATTTTCTTCCAAAGTCCGGGATATCCGACAAGCTCTCCAAGTGTTTTCGGCAAGTCGCTTCCCTTTGCTTCACTTCGGATCCTTCCCAATGCCTCCCATCCATCCTCAACCCCACACTCTCTCCGTAATGCCGAGAGGAGAAGCTCCAGCTTGCGGGTGCCTGACTTTGTGGCATTATAAACACTTTTCGGCTTCACAGGAAGCAAGTGATTCTCTTCCACCCTTTGGGGTATGTCGATGATATTCAGCACATCGCCTTGCCAGACCATAAGTGTCACTCCCTCCTCTTTCCTTATTGCTATCGCCTCCCTTTGGGGCATGCAACTTGCAAGAAGCAGGAAGGAAACCGCCATGGGAAGAAAGATTCCCTTCATCGAATCCGCTTTCCTCCCCTCAGCCAGCTCTCCAGTGCATTGGTGCTTTTTGCACTCTCCTTCCCCTTCTTTTTGAAGTAGGCATCCTGCATGGCAAGGATTGCGAGCGCCACTTCCTCCAGGCTCTTGTGGTTGAGAAGGTCTCCCCGCTCCCTGTCGGTGATATGCTTGCGTAGCGGCTCAAGGTAGTCGCTGACAAAAAGGACCAGGCCCATTCTCCCCATCTCCACCGATCCGAGGGTGTGCCACCTTATGGCAAGGGTGATCTCTTCCTCATACCCCTCTTCATGCAGAATCGACGCGGCAACCGGAGCATGGAGCAGGCAGGAAAGCCGCTCTTCCTCCCGCTCCAGGGAGATTTCCTTGTGTGTCTGGAGATATCCGTAAAGCTGGTCGTCGCTCCACTCGCGGCAGATGTCATGCAAGAGGCCGCATGCATAGAGCTTTGTGTCATCAAGCGTCTCCCCGAACATATGGGAGAGGCGGATGTTGGTAAGCGCCACGCTGACGCTGTGGGTGAAGCGTAAGGCGCTCTCGCCTAGGCGTATCCTTGCCTCAATCGCGGTAGAGTCGATGCTCTTCGACATATTCTGCCACCTCCTTCGGCATAAGGTTCCTCACTTGAAGGGGAAGGGGCTCATGCTTCTTCAGATTCCGTATTGCATCCCTAATCCGTGTGGAGCTATCGGGATACAGGAGGCTCGGAATGTATCTCAAGTCGACTTCGGGGCCGTTCCATGCGGGCGGATCTTCCTCCCTTCTTGCAACCACGAAGGTCACCTCCTTACGAAGAACCTCGAAATTGTGCCACCTTGCAAGTCCTTGCAGGAGATCGTCCCCCATCACCACCCCGAGCTTGCCCTCTATCGAATAGGTGCGGTAAAGCTCCGTGACGGTGTCGCTGGTATAGGAGATTCCTCCCCTCTCAAGCTCCAGGGAATCGACATTGAGGGAGTGCGGCGGATCATCGGGAAAGATTGTACCATACGCCTTGACTGCCAGAAGCAGCATCTCCCATCTGTCCCTGGAACTTGCAAGCCTAATCTCCTGCTTGAAATTGTTCGTGGAAACAGGAACGAGGATAATCCTGCGATACCCGGTCAATGTCAAGACGGAATGGATGAGGTTAAGGTGTCCGAGATGGACGGGGTCGAAGCTTCCTCCCACCATCGCAGTGGCAGTCGGTATGTCACTCCTCATAGTGCGCATCAAGATCGGGATGGGAGGTAAACCCGCCTTGGGGACCATCACCCTCAACCAGATTCGCAAGGCGGATGAAGGCCTGCTTGACCTCCTCCACTCCTTGGTCAAGGAAGACACAGATGGGAACAATCTCCTTGCCGGGGTATTTCGCCTTCAACTCGGAGAGGTGATCCTCGGCATCTGTTCCATCCATGTGGGTGGCAACGATTATCGACGGTTTCTCCATCATCGCCGGGCTGAAGGCCGCAAGCTCCGAGCAAAGCGCATCGTATGCGTTCAGGTAGCGCTCATCGGTCACGTCGATGAGGAATGCGAGACCCTTGGTCCGAGAGATGTGGCGAAGGAACTTGATGCCCATGCCGGCTCCCTGTGACGCCCCGTCAATCAGGCCGGGTATGTCGGCAAGCACCACATCCTGGTCGCCGTAGCGCATCATCCCCAACTGGGGAATCTTCGTGGTGAACGGATAGCCGGCCACCTTTGCGCGTGCATTGGTGAGCGCGTTGAGCAGGGATGACTTTCCCGCATTGGGATAGCCCACAAAGCCTATGTCGGCAAGGATGAGCAGCTCGACTCCCACCCGCATGGCGACCCCTTCCTGCCCCTTTTGGGCGAAGCGCGGTGTCTGGCGGGTGGAGGAGCGGAAGTGCCAGTTGCCCAGGCCTCCCTTCCCTCCCTTGAGAAAGACGAACCTATCCATCCCGGTGAGGTCCTGGATGATCTCCCCGGTCTGCGCGTTCTTGATCACCGTTCCTGCGGGGACTTCGATGATGACATCCTTCCCGTCACGTCCGAAACAGCGCGCTCCTCCTCCGTTCTGGCCGTTCTCGGCCTTGAAGGAGCGCCGCATCTTCAGGCGGTCTAGCGTCCTGAGGTTCGGCTTGACGACGAAAACAACGTCTCCGCCCCTTCCGCCGTCACCTCCGTCGGGTCCCCCTTTCGGGACAAAAAGCTCTCGCCGAAAGGAAACACAACCGTTGCCCCCGTTTCCGGAGGCAACATCGATATAGGTCTCGTCAGAGAATCCGAACATGCTTTGTCAGTTCTGCTCTTCCACTGCTACCGGGCTGACGCTGATGACCTTGCGGCCGCGGCGCATGCCGAAAACCACATTGCCGGCAACCTTGGAGAAGATGGTATAGTCGGTACCAAGACCGACATTCTCACCAGGATGAAACTTGGTGCCATGCTGGCGGACGATAATCTCGCCTGCCTTGACGAACTGGCCACCATAGCGCTTCACGCCCAGGCGCTGCGCGTTGGAGTCGCGACCGTTGCGGGAGCTTCCGCCACCTTTCTTATGTGCCATTTCTCTCCCTCCTTACGCGATTACGTGATCAATCTTGATCAGCGAATATTGCTCGCGGTGACCCTGGGTCCTGCGATATCCCTTACGGCGCTCATACTTGAACACACGAACCTTCTCGCCCTTCTTGTCGCCCACATAGGAGGCCTCCACCTTGGCGCCCTCCACATACGGCGTACCGAACTTGGCGCTCTTCTCGTCGATTACGGCGAGCACAGAAGCGTACTCAAGCTGGTCTCCGGCCACTTTGTCGTTGATATGATCAACCTGGATAGTCTGGCCCTCGACGGCTTTGTACTGCTTTCCGAGAATCTCTACAAGTGCGTACATGTCGTTACGTTCCTTTTCAAAAGATAGGAATCTTGTATCTGTTTTCCCCAAAAACTGCAATCATCTTTTTCCGAAAAATCCCATTTGCACCAAGAAATATCAATTGAAAACCTACCGAACGGTCGGTATAGTAATGGCATGCGTACCACCCACACCAAAGAAAAACTCATCGCAAGGCTGCGTGACCTTGCTTCCCAAAAGGGATTGGACCGCGTCTCCATGGGGGATGTTGCAAAAGAAGCGGGCATCTCGAAGGCGACACTCTTCTCCCATTTCAAGGGGAGGGAGGAGATGGTGAAAGCCATGTACACTTCGTTTGACTCCTACGGGAAGAGCATCAACCTCGACCTTGCAGGAAGTGCCAGGGATGTGCTGGAGAGAGCGGTCATCCACTGGCTCTCGTTCTTCACCACAAGCCCCATGCGCGAAGCATGGCGGATTATCAGCCAGCAGAAATATACCGAGGAGGATGCGTTTGTACGCTACAAGCGACTAAGAGGAATGGTCTCATCCCAATGCCAGGCGATCCTCGAGGCGTTAAGCGAGAGCGGAAGGATGGATATCGCGGAGCCGGATCTGGCAAGCACCCTCTTCTCCCACACGCTCCTAGTGTACATCGAGGAGGAGACGCTGCACGGAAACGATGAGGAGGATTGGAAAATCCACCGCCTGGTGGCCAAGTTCACCGCGCTCTTCACTTCCCAAGCCGAGCAAGCGCCTCCTTCCTGAACGCAAAGGAGGCTTCATCGAACTGGGAGTAGAGGGCGGGCAGGTCCACTCCCGTCAGCTTTCCGTCCTGTACTTTTCGGATTCCCGCCACATAGACATCCTTCACATCACCGCTCGTGGCACTGTAGCAAAGCACGGAATAGGGATCGTAAAGCGGATGCATGCGCGGGTTTTCCAGGGAAAGGACGGTTATGTCTGCCTGGTAGCCGACCTTGAGCATGCCTATCGGGGCGGAAAGCGCGATGCCTGCATTGCGGCATGCCAGCGAGGCGCATTCCCTGGCGCTCATCAGCGACCGGTCATGGCCCATCGTCTTCTGCATGATGGCGGCAATCTTCATCTGGGTGAAATGGTCAAGCGTGTTACCGCTGGCAGGTCCGTCGGTTCCGAGTGTCACCACCACATTCCTCTCCATCAAATCCCATATCGGAGATGTGCCCTTGCCCGCCTTCAGGTTCGAGCCGGGGCAATGGCTGGCAAAGACGCCCCTTCTCGCAAGAAGATCCTTGTCCTGCTCGGTCAAGGTGATCAGGTGCGCAGCAAGCAGATCGGAACCGAGCAGCCCATGGCTCTCCATCCACCCAACGGGAGTCTGTCCGTATTCCTTGCGGATCGCCTCCACCTCAAACGGCATCTCCGAAAGATGCATCGTCCAAAGGAGATTCCTTTTCCTTGCGAATTCGACCACCTTCCCTAGGTGTCCTATAGTCAGGGAGTAGGGAGCATGGGGAGCGACAACCGGAGTAAGGAGAGGAGAGGAAGTGCATGCGTCGATGAGGGCTTGCACCTTCTCAAGGCCATCTTCAAACCCATTGGCATCCGGACTTTCCCCGTCGAGGATTGTCTGTCCCGCCCAAAGGCGGAATCCCATCTCGCATGCGGCTCTGGCCACCTCATCCTCATAGTAGTACATGTCCACAGCGCTTGTGGTGCCCGAAAGCAGCATCTCCGCCATGGCTACTTTGCTTGCCACACCCACCAGTCGCCTATCCATGGCGCTACGCTCCAATGGCATCAGGAACTTGTGAAGCCGATCTCGAAAGTCATCAGCCAAGGAGCGGAAGGGAACCATCCCCATATGGGTGTGGGTGTTGCAGAATCCAGGAACGACAAGGGCTCCATGCATATCCTCCCGGGGAAGGGATGCATACGACTTGGGAAGCGATGGCCCCACAAACGCGATACCCTTCTCGTCGAAGGCAATCGCACCATCAGGGTATTCTGCATACGTTTCATCGAAAGTCACGATATGTGCATGCGTCAGCACCTTCATCATGCATCCCTCCAGTCAATCAGCTTCCCCTGCTTCACATCGACCATCCCCTTGTCGCTCACTTTCACCTCCATGCTGACAGGAAGGGCGAGCACGGCGAAGCTCATCACCTCTTCATCAGCCTCGTACCCATGGCCGCCCAGCCATTTCCGCACCCTGGCAATGGAGGGACCGAGCTTCTCCATCGGCTCGAGGCTGACAATTCCGCCATAGGGGAGGGGAACGAAATCCTCCATTTCCGAATCGACCATGGCGATTCCTCCCTGATTGCGAATCACCATGTTCACCGCACGCGCGGCATACTC